>JAHJTB010000249.1 GCA_018830135.1 Pseudomonadota bacterium
ATAAAACTTTTCCAGGGCCTTGCGCAGGGCGTTGTCCAGAGCGTTGACCGGGCCGTTGCCCACGGCCGCGGTATGTTCGATGGCCCCGCCCACCTTGACCATGATGGTCGCTTCGGCCGTGGGCGGTTCGTCTTCGCGGACCTTTTGGTCGATGACCCGGAATCCGACCAGCTCGAAGTAGCGCCGTCGGGAGCCCAGGGCCCGGTTCATGAGTAGTTCGAATGAGGCCTCGGCCCCCTCGAACTGGAAGCCCTGGCTTTCGAGAATCTTGATCTCATCCAAAATCCGCAGGACGACCGGGTCTTTGGAATCGATGTCCAGGCCGTACTTTTCGGCCTTGTTGATGATGGTCGACTTGCCGGACAGGTCGGAAACCAGGATGCGCTGGACATTGCCCACGGACGTGGGCGGGATGTGCTCGTAGGTTTCCGGATTGCGCTGGACCGCGCTGATGTGGATGCCCCCCTTGTGGGCGAAGGCGCTCCGGCCCACGTACGGCTGAAACTGGCTGTGCTGCCGGTTGGCCAGTTCGCTGACGAACCGGCTGACCTCGTAAAGCTGGACCAGGCCCCCTTCGACCAGGCATTCGCGGCCCATCTTCAGAATCAGGCCGGGCAGGATCGAACAGAGGTTGGCGTTGCCGCAGCGCTCGCCCAGTCCGTTGATCGTGCCCTGAACGTGGACCGCCCCGGCCTCGACGGCAGCCAGGCTGTTGGCCACGGCCAGTTCGGCGTCGTTGTGGGTATGAATGCCCAGGCCGGCCCGGGGCAGGCGCTTGCGGACCGCCTTGACCATCTTGACAATCTCGCCGGTCAGGGTCCCGCCGTTGGTGTCACAGAGAACCAGGGCGTCGGCCCCGCCATCCAGGGCGGCCTCGAGGGTGGCCAGGGCGTAGTCCGGGTTGTGCTTCATGCCGTCGAAAAAATGCTCGGCGTCGAAGATGAGCCGCTCGGCATGGGGCCGCAGATAGGCCAGGGAGCCTGACACGAGTTCCAGGTTCCGTTCCAGGGTGGTCTGGAGCGCGTCACGGACGTGGACGTCCCAGGACTTGCCGACCAGGGTCATGACCGGCGTCCCGGCCCGGACCAGGGCCTTGAGATTGTCGTCTCTCTCCGGCGTGCTCCGGGGCCGGTGGGTGCTGCCGAAGGCCGCGATCCGGGTCCGCTTCAGGTCCAGATCGCGGACCTGCTCGAAGTATTCCAGGTCCCGCGGGTTGGAACCCGGCCAGCCGCCTTCGACGAAATCCACGCCCAGACGGTCCAGGCGCCGGGTGATCCGAAGTTTGTCCTCGACGGTGAAGTTGATGTCTTCGGCCTGCGTCCCGTCCCGCAGCGTGGTGTCGTATATCTCGATCCGCTTCATTTACAGCTTTTCCAGTTCAAAGGCGTCGTGAAGGGCCCGGACGGCCAGCTCGGTGTACTTGTCCGTGATGACACAGGATATCTTGATCTCCGAGGTGCTGATCATCCGGATATTGATCCCCTCCTTGGCCAGGGCATTGAACATCTTGGTGGCCACGCCGGCATGGTTGCGCATGCCGATGCCGATCAGGGAGACCTTGGCGATGTTTTCGTCTCCGAGCACCTTTTCCGCGCCGATGTCCCGGGCCACTTCGCTGACCACCTTCATGGCCTGCTCCAGGTCCGTCTTGGGCACGGTGAAGGTGAAGTCGGTCAGGTCCTCGCTGCCGCCGGCGCTGGTGTTCTGGATAATCATGTCCACGACGATGCCCGCCTCCGAGAGGGGCGTCAGGATGCGGGCGGCCATGCCCGGTTTGTCGGGCACCTTGGTTATGGTGATGCGGGCCTCGTTCTTGGAGTAGGCCACGCCGGATACGATCCTGTCTTCCATGGACTTGTCCTCCTGTGTGATAATGGTCCCGGGGCTGGCCAGCCGGGCATGCCGTACGTGAATGGTCACGCCGTACTTGGCCGCGAACTCGACCGATCGGATGTCCATGACCTTGGCGCCCAGGCTGGCCATTTCCAGCATCTCCTCGTAGGAAATCCGTTCCATCTTGCGGGCCCGGGGGCAGATGTTCGGGTCGGTGGTGTAGACCCCGTCCACGTCGGTATATATTTCGCAAGAGTCCGCTTTCAGGCCGGCGGCCAGGGCCACGGCCGTGGTATCCGATCCGCCCCGACCCAGCGTGGTGATATTGCCCCGCTCGTCCAGCCCCTGAAATCCGGCCACGGCCACGATCCGACCCCGGTCCAGGTAGTCCCGGAGCATCGAGGTGTCGATGTCCGTGATCCGGGCCTTGCCGTAAAGATGATCCGTAAAAATCCGGGCCTGAAACCCCAGCAGGGATCGGGCCTCGACCCCCATGGACCGGCAGGCCAGACAGAACAGGGCCACCGATACCTGCTCGCCCGTGGATATGAGGACGTCCACCTCTCGCGGGTCGGGCCGCGGCATCATCTCCCGAGCCAGGTTCAGCAGCCGGTCCGTCTCCCCGGCCATGGCCGACAGAACCACGACCACGTCGTTGCCCTCCTGCTTCCGTTCGATCACCCGGGCGGCCACCTGCCGGATCAGGTCCAGGCTCCCGACCGAGGTGCCGCCGTATTTCTGTACGATTAAAGCCATGTCCTACCTCTTTCCCATCGGCTTGATAAGTCTATCATGCCCCTTCCGGCCAGGCCGCGCCGACCTCCCGCACCAGGAGGTCGAAGGCCGGGCCCACGGAACGAAGCAAGGCCCGGCGGCCGCCGGTTTCGATCGCGCTCAACTCGATCTCCAGCCGCGGCCGGGGCAGGTCATCGAAAATCTTCTCCGCCCACTCGATCACGGTCACGCCGTCCCCGCCGAAATACTCGTCCAGGCCGCTTTCGAAGAACTCGTCCCCGACCAGGCGGTAGAGGTCCAGGTGGTAAAGCGGAACCCGGCCCCGGTACTCGTTGGCCAGGGTGAAGCTGGGGCTGGCCACGACCACGGTCTCGGGCACGTCCAGGCCCACGGCCAGCCCCTGGGTCAGGCAGGTCTTGCCCGCGCCCAGATTTCCGGTCAGGGCCAGGACGGCCCCGGCTTCGAGGCGGCGGCCCAGGCAGCGCCCCAGGCGCCGGGTCTCTTCCGGGCCGGACAGATGCAGGACCGCTTCCACGGCGAGTTCAAGGCAGGATCGACCGGACGATATCCAGCTTGCCGATCACGCCGACCAGGCGTTCATCCTTCAAGACCGGTATGGTGTGGACCTTTTTTTCGGTCATGATGGTGGCCACGTCCTCGATAGTGGCCTCGGGCGTGACGGTGATCACCTTGCGGGTCATGATCTGGCCCACGTCCGAGGCGGCGATCTTTTCCATTTCGTCCTTGAGGCGCTCGTTGCCCTCGAGATAGATGACCCAGTCGAAGATGGTGATGGCCGTGGGGATGTGCAGCTTCTTGTTCTGGGCGATCAGGTCGCTCTGGGAGACCACGCCGACCAAGAGGCCCTGATCGTCCAGCACGGGCACGCCGCTGATTTTGTGGGTTAACAATGTCTCGGCCAGCTCCCGGACGCTGGTATCCGGACGGACCGTGATCAGATCGGTCGACATGACGTCGGTAACACGAAGGGCCATCTGCCCGACTCCTTGCGCTTGTTGTGCCCGTTGAAGCTCTCCGCGGCCTTGCCGCGGGGAATCTTCGACATGTAAGGAAGAAATCCATTATTAGTGGGCGGGCTGACCCGGCGGCAAGCCGCGGGGAATTCGCCCGCCCCGCATGTTCAGCCCAGGAAGCGGGACCATAGTCCCGGGAGCCGGGCCAACAGGTCGGAGGCCAGCAGTCCGAAGGGACCCCTGGCCTCGGCGGCCAGGCCGTGAGCGAAAACACCCAGATTCGCGGCGTCCAACAGGGACAGCCCCTGGGCGGCCAGACCGGCGATCAGGCCGGTCAGCACGTCGCCCATGCCGCCGGAGGCCATGTGCGGGCCGCCGGTGGAATTGAGAAACAGGCGTCCGTCCGGGGCGGCGATGACGGTCCGGTATCCCTTGAGGGCCACGATGGCCCCCGAGACGCGGGCCAGTCCGCCGGCCGCGCCCAGGCGGTCGGCCTGGACTTCCCCGGTCGAGCGGCCGGTCAGCCTGGCCATTTCTCCGGGGTGCGGCGTCAGCACCACCTCCCGGCGGGCCTTTTTCAAAACGTCGGGCGCGCCGGCCAGGGCGTTGAGGCCGTCGGCGTCGATGACCAGGGGCAGTTCGCACCGCTCGACCAGGGCCCGAACCAGGGCCTCGGCGCCGGGCCGGGTCGAAAGTCCGGGGCCCAGGGCCAGCACGGTCTTGCCTTCGGCCAGCTCGAGGACCCGGTCCAGGGCGTCGGCGGCCAGGAAGCCGGGCGCCTCCTCGGGCAGCGGCTCGGTCATGGCCTCGGTTACCTTGATCTCCAGGATGGGATTGATGCTGGCCGGACAGGCCAGCGTCACCAGGCCCGCGCCGGCCCTCGCGGCCGCCAGGGCGGCCAGGGCCGCGGCCGGGAGCCATCGCCGCCGCCAGGCCAGGTAGGCCAGGGGCGGAAGCAGGAACAAGAATCCTTCGGAGCGCAGCAGGCCCAGCCAGGCCCCGGCGGCCAAGAGCAGGGCCAGGGCCCAGGGGCGGC
>JAHJTB010000250.1 GCA_018830135.1 Pseudomonadota bacterium
CCGACTGACCAAGTGCAACATGTGCTTTTCCAGAATCAACGCCGGGCTCGAACCCATCTGCGCCAAGACCTGTCCCTCCGGCAGCCTGATGTTCGGCAATGAAAGGACCATCAAACAACTGGCTCAGGAGCGTCTGGCCCAGGCCGAGAAGAAGTTCGGGGACGAGGCCGGACTCATTTACCCGGACGAGGTCCGGGTCATCTACCTGGTGGCCGCGGCCCCGGACAAATACTACGAATATGCCTCCTATTGACAGCGGCCCGCTCGATAAAACCGGGGCCGTCCGGGAGGACATCCGGGCCATCCGGGAAAAGGCGGACGGAGTCAAGCGCCGCTGGCCCTTTCATGCCCGGATCATGGACTGGCTGTCCGATCTGCTGGGCGAGACCGTTCGGGCGGGCGCGCGGGTCCGGCTTCCCGAGTCGGGGCCTGATATGAGAGGGGACGGGGTTTCGGGGCACTCCCGGTTTACCTGGCCGGACGTGCCCCTGGACCTTGATTCGACGCTGTCCCTGTGGGTCGATCTGACGGACCGGAGCGAACGGGTGATGGGCCGGGACATGTCCGGGATGAAACGGCTTTTTTCCGGATCGGCCCCGGAGAACCTGTTTCTGATCCGGTCGGCTCCGCTACCCGAGTCCCGGGACCTGGAATCGGCCTGCCGGGAACATGGCTGCGACCCTCGGGCGGTCCGGCTGCTGCTCCGCCTGGCCCTCAGACCGTCGCTGAAAAGGCTGGCCGGCGACATGGCGGCCGAGATGACGGGGGATTGGCCCTTCGGGTACTGTCCCCTTTGCGGCGTCCCGCCGTCCCTGGCCCGGATCGATCGGGAAGGAGGGGGCAGGCGGCTCTACTGCCCCTGGTGCGAAACGGCCTGGTCCTATCCGCGCCGATCCTGCCCCTTTTGCGGAAATCACGATCATGAACGGATGGAATACCTGTTTTCCGAAACCGAGGAAGGGCTTCGCCTTGATTTGTGCCGGTCCTGTGGCCAACTGCTCCCGACCCTGGAAGCAGGCTGGCCCATAGGACCGGTCATCCCGGTTCTGGACGAAATCCCGGCCTCCCATCTGATCCTGGCCATCCAGGCGCAGGCATAACCCAAAAAATAATAAAAATCGGTTCTGGCCGCGCCCGGGGGGAACAACCCGCCTGAATCTCCATCCGGGACGACTTGACATTCGAGCGCCCGTTCGATCAAGATGGAACTCGAAACCCGGCCAAATGAGAAAGGGGCAAAAGGATATGAAAAGCCTGACGAGTCTGTTACTGGTTCTGATGTTGGCGGTTGTTTCCTGCTCCGGCGCCAAGACCCGACCAGTGAGTTTCGAAGGTCTGGAGCCCAAACGCTTTGACCTGGTCCTGGTTCACGGCCTGTCCAACAAGCACAAGTGGGGGGAAGATTTTCTGGACGCCTGCCTCAGGGTCTGGGGGTCGGGCAATGTCTATGTCGTTTATACCAACGATTCTGACCGGATATGGACCCGGACCCTCGACGGCCGGGACCTGATCTGCGCCGGTGAAGACGACGGGTCGGCCGGAACCCGATCCATCGCGGTCCAGACGGCAAACGTGGCCCGGGCCCTGGACCGGCTGGAAAAGGACCACGGTCTGAGCCGTCCCTTCAGCATCATCGCCCACAGCATGGGCGGCCTGGTATCCCGGTCTTATATCGCCGATCATCCCGGCCGGGTGGCCGATCTGGTCACCCTGGGCACGCCCCACCACGGTTCGCCCCTGGCCGACTCCTTCGACTGGGTCGGCCGATTCCTCGGAGCCCGCGAGGCCATCGATGACCTCAAACCGGCCCGGGTCAAGGAATTCAACCGGGCCTGTCCCGTGGCCGAAGCCCGTTTGTTCGAAGGCGGCCGGATTTACACCATCCGGGGCCGCTGCCCCAATGGCGGCTGCTTCGGCTGGGGCGGAGAACTGCATCTGGGCTGGAACATCCTGCGCACGGTCTATGACACGGACAGCGACGGCATGGTGCCCTCGGATTCGGCCGTCATCGAAGGCGCCCCCCACCTGGCCGACTTCCCGGACTTCGACCATTACGAACTGGTCCAGGAGCCCTCCGTCCTCCTGGCCGCGGCCGCAAGGCTGCGCTGAGGCGGGTCGTTTTTATGGACAGGCAACTCAGTTGATTCAAATTCAATATATCCGGACCTCATTCCCTGGCCAGGGGGACCCGGTCCATGTGCCGGAGGACGAAGCGTTTCCGGGACAAAAGATAGCGGGTCATGGTCAGGGGCGACCAGCGGCGGGGGGAGGGCAGGACGATGGCCAGACGGGCCGACTGGTCCCGGTTCAGGCCCGAGGGCCGCAGACGGAAGTAATGCCTCGAAGCGGCCGGGGCGCCCCATATTCCCGGGCCGAATTCGGCCACGTTCAGGTAGATTTCCAGGATGCGCGACTTGGGCAGCAAGCATTCCATGAGCATGGTGTACCAGGCTTCCAGGCCCTTGCGGACAAAGGAACGGCCGGGCCATAGAAACAGGTTGCGGGCCGTCTGCATGGTGATCGTGCTGGCCCCTCGCAAGCGTCCCCCGTCGCGTCCTTCCTCCCAGGCCCTGTCCAGTTCCAGCCAGTCGAAGCCGTTGTGCTGGAAAAACCGCTGGTCTTCGGCGGCCAGAATGGCCCGGACCAGGTGCGGGGAGATGGCGGCCAGGGGCGTCCAGCCCAGTTCGAGGGGGAAATCCGGCCCCGGACCAAATCGGGCCTCGACCATGAAGGCGGAAAAAGGCGGATTGAAAAAACGGACGTACGCCACCTGGGCCAGGCTGATGGCGACCAGGGCGGACGAAATGAACGCCAGCAACCTGGCCAGTCTCCACAGGCGGCTCGGAGAAGTTTTTACAGGTGGGCGGTCCAGGTCGTCCACGCGAGGGCGGCCCCCGCCCGGGCCCGGCTCAGACGGCGGCCCTTAGCCCGGGTCCTTTTTTGTTCACGATCCGGTTGTTTTGGTCGACCAGCACGACCCGGGGTTCGATCTCCCGAGCCTCGACCTCGTCGCACCAGCCGTAGGCGGCCATGATGATCAGATCGCCTGGCGAGCCGCGCCGGGCGGCCGCGCCGTTGAGACAGACCTTGCCGGAGCCGGGTTCGGCCTCGATGAAATAGGTTTCGAAGCGTTCCCCGTTGTTGACATTGTAAATCTGGACCTGTTCGTAGGTCAGGAATCCGGCCGCTTCCAAAAGGTCACGGTCCACGGAGACGCTGCCTTCGTAATGGAGATCGGCCTCGGTGATGGTGGCGCGATGAATTTTACCCAGAAGCATTTTGCGGAGCATCTTCAGTCCCCTCTAATAATTAGTTAGGGCTGACCCTATCGTCGGGGCGTTATAAATCATACCCGTGACCGGTTTGCAACCCTAAAATGAAACAATTCACGGTTTTTATTGATTGGGCCGATTCCTCCCCAGCCTTCCACCCGCCCGGACCGCTTCGGATGGCAGCCCTATCGGATGGGTTGCAGATGATTTTTGACAGTCGGGGAGCGTTATGGTATTAAGCTTATTTTTATAATAAACTGTCGGACCTTGGCGGAGGGGCCGGGGGCGGTCAAGTGGAGGTTATCATGTTTGAAATTCTGGAACGAGAGGAGATGGCGCAGGGCACGGTCGTCAGGAATGTGATCAAGGCGCCGAAAATCGCATCCAAGGCCAAACCGGGGCAGTTTGTCATCATCCGGGCCAACGAGACGGGCGAGCGTATTCCCCTGACCATGGCTGACACCGATCCCGAGGCGGGCACCCTGACCATCATCTACCAGGTCGTGGGCAAGTCCACGGCCCTTTTCAAGACCTTCCAGGTCGGCGACGCGTACCAGGACGTTCTGGGCCCGCTGGGGCAGCCGACCCATGTCGAAAAGATCGACGGTCTGGTGATCTGCGTTGGCGGCGGAACCGGGACGGCGGTGGTCCATCCCATTACCAAGGGTTTCAAACAGGCGGGCAACGAGGTCATCGCCATCATCGGTTCCCGGAACAAGGACCTCCTGATCCTGGAAGACAAGATGGCGGCCGCCTCGAATGAACTTCGGGTCTGTACCGACGACGGTTCGTACGGCCATCATGGCTTCGTGACCGACGTGCTCAAGGAGTACCTGGACGGCCCGCGTCCGGTCGGCGTCGTCGTGGCGGCCGGTCCGGTGCCCATGATGAAGTTCGTGGCCAAGATGACCGAACCGTATGGCGTCAAGACCCTGGTCAGCCTGAACTCGATCATGATCGACGGCACCGGAATGTGCGGCGGATGCCGGGTCTCGATCGGAGGCAGGAATCAGTTCACTTGCGTGGACGGACCGGAGTTCGACGCGCACCAGGTGGACTTCGACCAGATGATGCAGCGGCTGTCAGCGTACCGGGATCACGAGCGGGTCGCCATGGAAGACTTCGACCACAAGTGCAAAGTCGGCCTGAAATAGCGAGGTTATAAAAATGGCGGAAAAGAAGGAAAAAGTTCCCCGGCAGCCGATGCCCGAACAGTCGCCCCAGGCCAGACGGCGCA
>JAHJTB010000251.1 GCA_018830135.1 Pseudomonadota bacterium
GCCGTCATAATAGGCCAGGGCGCCATATAAAATATAGATAAGACCGGCCAGGACCCCGGTCCGGCGGCCGCCCAGGAAACATCCCAGGTCGTAGACCAGGACCGCGCCCAGGGCGCCGAGCACGGCGTGGACCATGCGAACCGCACCCAGGCCCGGTCCGGCGACCTTGTGAATCAGGGCCAGAAAATACGGGTAAAACGGGTCCTGGTAAAAGACGCCGCCTGCCGTCCAGATGCCTTGGAGTATTTCCCGGGCGCGGGACTCGTAAGCCTGGGCGTCCAGGACCAGGGTTTCGAAATAGGGATGCCCGGAAATCAGGGAAATGTAGATCAGCCGGACCCCCAGGGCCAACAGGAAAAGGGCGGTCGGGTCGAGCCAGGCTCTATGGCGCTCGGTGAATTTCACGGCCCAGACTATAACCCGCGGCCGGCCTCCAAGTCAAAAAAACCGGCTCCAGGCGTCGGCGCGGCCCCGGATCGATTCCCCGGCTTGCCCATGATCGACCCCGTGGGGTATAATCCATACCCATGAGCATGACGGAAAGACGACGACACCTGCTGTTTTCCGCAATGATCGGCCTTTTTATTTTCGGGGCCGGAACGCTGGGCTACAGTATTATCGAAGGCTGGTCTCCGCTCGAGTCCTTCTACATGACCCTGATCACCGTGGCCACGATCGGTTACGGTGAGATCAAACCACTCAGCCCGGCCGGCCGCATATTCACCATTTTGATCATTGTCATCGGCGTGGGCAACATGGCCTACCTGGTGGGGCAGTTTTCCCAGAGCATGGTCGAAGGCAGCCTGCAGCGGGTTTTCGGGAGGCATAAATTGGAACAGATAGAAAAACTGAAGGACCACTATATCCTGTGCGGATACGGCCGGATCGGCCGAAGCATCGCCAAGGAGATCACGGCCAGAAAGATACCGCTGGTCGTCGTGGAAAGCGATCTTCTGACCATCGAACAGTGCGAAAAGGACGGCATGCTCTATATCCGGGGAGACGCCAGCGACGAGGACAATCTCCTGACCGCGGGCATCAAGCGGGCCCTGGGGGTCATCTCCGTGGTCAGCTCGGACGCGGAAAACGTGTACATCGTACTGACCGCCCGCGGGCTCAATCCGGACCTCTTCATCGTTGCCCGGGCCACGGAAGAAAAATCCATCAAAAAAATGACCGGGGCCGGAGCGGATCGGGTCGTGTCGCCGAATTTGATCGGGGCGCGGAAAATGGCCCAGGCCGTGCTCAAGCCGGCCGTGTCCGATTTCATCGAAACCACGGTCCATGGAGTCAGCGGCGCCCTGGCCATGGAAGAGGTCCTGGTCACCCCCAAGTCGAAAATCAAGGACATTAGCCTGATGGAGTCCAACATCCGGCGCGACCTGGACCTGATCGTCATCGCCATCAAGACGGCCGAAGGCGAGATGCTGTTCAATCCGTCGGCCCAGGCCCGCATCCGGGAGGGCGACACCCTCATCGCCGTGGGCCTGCGGGAAAACATGGACCGTCTGGCCCAAATCCTCGGGGCTGATCGGATGAGTTCTCCGCGCTATTTCAAGCGCCGGACCTGACGGTCAGCCCGAGCGATTCATGAAATGACCGCCTCCTCGCCAGGCCGCCTCATGAATCGTTCGGGGCGGGTCGAGGTCCGAAAAGCAGGCGACAAAAATGTAGGAAAGGACGTTATGATATACCTGGACCATAACGCGACCACGCCGATCGCCCCGGAAGCGGCCCGGGCCATGTCGCCGTACCTGTTCGGTGAATTCGGAAACCCTTCCAGCGAATACGAATTGGGCCGGCGGGCCAAGGCGGCCCTGGAGGCGGCCCGGGCCCAGGTGGCGGGTTTGATCGGGGCCGAACCCGGCGAGGTCGTTTTCACCTCCGGGGGTACGGAATCCAACAACGCGATATTGAAAGGAATATTTTACAGCCGGAGCCGGCCGGTCCATATCGTCACATCGAGGACCGAGCATCCGGCCATCATCAATCCCTGTCTGTTTTTAATGGCTCAGGGGGCCCAGGTCACCTTCCTGCGGGTGGACGGCCAGGGTCTTATCGATCCCGACGAGGTCGGCCGGGCCATCCGGCCCGAAACGGCCCTGGTTTCGATCATGCTGGCCAACAACGAGACCGGCGTGCTCCAGCCGATCGAGGAGATCGGCCGGATCACGAAGGCCCGCGGGGTCCCGCTCCACACCGACGCGGCCCAGGCCGTGGGCAAGATTCCCATCGATGTCCGGAAGTTGGGTGTGGACGCCCTCAGTGTCGCCGGCCACAAGATTTACGCTCCCAAAGGCGTCGGCGCTCTCTTTCTCCGGGGGGGGCTGGAAATCGAACCCTTCATGCACGGGGCCGGTCAGGAGGCCGGGCGGCGGGCCGGCACGGAAAACGTGGTGCTGGCGGTGGGCCTGGGCGCCGCGGCCGAACTGGCCGCCGGCCGTGTCGACCGGGACGGGCCGCTGCTCCAGGAGATGAGGGATCGCCTGGAGGCGGCCCTGATGGCCCGACTGCCGGACCTGGTCCGGGTCGGTCATCCGGACCGCCGGCTCCCCAATACCCTCAATGTCTGTCTGCCCGGCCGGGCCGGGGCGGACATCCTGGCCCGGGCGCCGGAAATCCAGGCCTCGACCGGCGCGGCCTGCCACGCCGGCCAGGTCAAGGTCTCCCCGGTGTTACAGGAGATGGGGCTGGCTTCGGAGGTGGCCATGGGGGCGATCCGGCTGACTTTGGGACGTTTGAACTCACCCGATCAGATCGAGACCGCGGCCGAACTCCTGGCCGGGGCGGCCGGGGCCTGACCGGCCTTCAGGCCATGCCGTGGTCAGTTGCCGAGGATCGGACCAGCGTGTATTCCGAAGCCGGTTTTCCGAGTTTGTCCGTATCGGAAATCCCGCCGCCGTCGGTCCGGCCGTCGTATCGATAACCGGCCCCCGTCCCATTCACCGGTGCGTTGCATAATACCGGCCGCGACCCAGGCAGATGGGAATACGGGATGTCGGCCATCATGAAATCCCCGCTGGCAGTGCCGAACGGCGCCTTGAAATACACGTCACCGACATCATCCTGAAAAATCCGCTCGACGTATGGGACGGGGGGGGTTGAGTTGGTTCCACCGAGTCTCGAAGCGGGTCCACAATGGGAATCGGCAGCCAGGCTTCGATATGACCGGTCGGTGGAATCCGGACCGCCGGCACGGTTGCCCGGACCTTCATGTCCACCCAGAGAGGGTTGAACAACTGGCCAGCGGCCGGTGTGCTCCAAACGAAAAGGGCGCCGATTTTGCCGAACAAGTCGTTGTAGGCGGCCATGGGGCTGCCGGATTTGTGTTGATTCGGGGAGCCTTTTTTATTGGGGGCGGGGAGATTTCCGACAAAAATGACGTTTTTGTCGGAAGTGCTTCCGACAATTTTGTAGGAAAATCCGGAATTCGAAAAGGGGCAAAATATAAATATATCTTGAAATCAGCTGGTTGATAATTAAACCCATTTGGCCTGTCTTTTGCTTTCTCAATCATCGGCCAACAAAAGAAGAACTGGTGAATCAGGGAATGGAAAGCAGGCAAGCCAACTCGACCGAGCGGTTCAAGGAAAAGAAGGATGCCCTGATGGCGCGGCACGCCCGCACCTGTTGCGGTCTGGATTTTTTCCGGGAATACACTGAGTTGATCGACGGATTGCTGTTGGAAATGTTCGACCGGGCCGCGGCCGAACGGGGCGTGAAGGACCATGTGGCCCTGGTGGCCCAGGGTGGTTACGGCCGGAGGCACATGGCGCCCTTTTCAGACATCGACCTGTTGTTTCTTGTGGATTCGAAAGCATTGAGAAGCAGATCGGCCGGATGGTCGAGGACCTTCTTTATCCCTTGTGGGATTTGAAGTTTGACGTCGGCCACGCGGTTCGGACCACCTCCCAGTGTCTGGGGCTGATCCGGGAGGATTTCAGCAGTCTGGTCTCTTTCATGGACGGCCGGCTTCTGGCCGGGGACGCGCAGGTTTTCGACTCCTTGAACCAGACCGTATTGCGCTGGCTGGGCGCCCGGAACCGGCGTCGGGATTTTTTCAAGGAGCTGCAGGGGACCATTGCCGAGCGTCACCGCAAGTACGGGCAGACGCCCTATCTTCTGGAGCCCAACGTCAAGGAGGGTCAAGGGGGGCTGCGGGACATCCACGCCATAATCTGGGGCGGCCGGGGCGTTTACGACTTGAGGCGTTTCCGTGACATGGCGGCCAGGGACCTGTTGCCGGCGGACAAGGCGGAGGAGCTGAAGGAGGCGCACGGATTCATGGCCTGCGTGCGCACCTATCTGCACAGCCAGAGCGATAAAAAGGCCGATACCCTGACCTTTGACCTGCAGGAGGAGACGGCGGCGTTTCTAGGCTACCAGGGCAACGGTCGGGTGTCGGGGGTCGAGCGTTTCATGCGGGACTACTACCTGATGGTCTACAAGACCCGTAGCACGCTGGACTACTTTCTGAGCCGCATCGGGGAGGATTTGAGGCCGTCCAAGGTCTGGCGGCAGACGAGCCGGGGCCGGACGGTCGAGAAGGGCCTGGCCGTCCGGCGAGGTCGGGTCGAACTGGCCAGTTCGAGCTATGTCCAGAAGCGGCCGGTGCTGATGATGCGCGCCTTCGAGACGGCCATGAGCGAAGGGCTTCAGATCAGCCAGTCCTCTCTCGAGATCATCCGAACCAACCTGGATCGGGTGGACGAGGATTTTCGCCGGGACCCGGAAGCGGCCCGTTCGTTTCTTCGCGCCCTGGCCGCGGTCCCGCCCCGGTCGGTGACCGGTCCCCGAAACCTGGAAGCCATGCAGGACGTCAACCTGCTGGCGGCTTACATTCCCGAACTGGGAGAGGTTCGGGCCCGGGTCCAGCACGACGCCTACCATGTCTACACGGTAGACATTCACCTGGTTCATACCCTTTGGGAGCTGAAGAAGATGGCCGCCGGCGTGGTCGACGAGGATGGCCGGGACTCCAACCAGGAGATTTTCAAGCTGGTCGAGGACCCGAGTCTGCTTTGCCTGGCCGCCCTGCTTCACGACATCGGCAAGGGACAGGGGTCCGGTCACGCGGTCCGGGGCGCGGAGATCGTCCGTCCCATCGGCGAGCGTCTGGGACTGTCGCCCGAGAGCGTCGAGACCCTGTCCTTTCTGGTGGCCGAGCATCTTTTCCTGGCCGACACGGCCACGCGCCGGGACTTGAGCGAAGAAAAGCTGATTGTGGGCGCGGCCCAGCGGATCGAGGCCCCCGACCGCCTGCACATGCTCTATCTGCTGACCATTGCCGACGCCCGGGCCACCGGTCCGGGGGCCTGGAACCAGTGGAAGGCCTCCCTGGTCCAGGACTTGTACGTCAAAGTGTTGCACGTTCTGACCAAAAGCGGCCTGGCCGGGCGGGAGCAGGCCCTGCGTTACGAGCGTTTGAAGTCCGATGTGACCCGCCTCATGGCCGGCCGCCTGACGGCCGACGAGGTGGAAGGCTATTTCGAAACCATGTCGGCCCACTATCTTTCGGTCATGGAGGCCGAACAGATCGTCGGCCACATCCTGATGGAACGCCGGCTTGGCCCGGATGAACTTGTGGTCTGGGAGAAGAAGGACCTGGAGGAAGGTTTCTGCCAGGTGACCATCATGACCCAGGACCGGCCCGGTCTGCTATCGCGCAACGCGGGGGCCTTCACCCTGCACAACATCAATATTTTGGGCGCCCAGGTCTTCACCCGGACCAGCGGCGTGGCCCTGGATATCTTTCAGGTCGAGCATCCGCCGGACCGGGTCTACGAGGAGGAGGCCTGGGCCAAGGTCCATCGGGACACCTTGCGGGTCCTGACCGGACATATGGCCCTGGACTACCGCCTGGCCCGCAAGCGGCCCAGGCTGACCAACGGCACGGCCGGGCCGCGCCGCCCCTCGAAAGTGGAGATCGACAACGACACCTCGGACTTCTACACGATCATCGAGGTATTCACCCATGACCGGCTCGGGCTGCTGTACGAACTGACCCAGACCCTGTTCGATCTGCAGTTGTCCATTTACGTGGCCAAGATTTCCACCACCGTGGATCAGGTCGTCGACGTTTTCTACGTCAAGGACTTTTTCGGGGAAAAGCTCTACGACGAGTCCCAGACAAAGGAATTGAAGGAAGCCCTCCAGTTTACGCTGGAAAAATAAGTCAACTAAACGGGCCGACGCGATCGGCCGCATGAAGGAGGATGATAATGACCCCCAAACAGGTTTTAGAGTTCGCCAAGAAAAACAAAGCCGTGATGCTCGATGTGAAGTTCATGGACTTCCCCGGCCTGTGGCAGCATTTTTCCGTGCCCATCGCCCAGTTGGAGGAGTCCACGTTCGAGGAAGGCTTCGGCTTCGACGGGTCCAGCATCCGGGGCTGGCAGCCGATCAACGCCTCGGACATGCTGGTCATTCCGGACCCGGTCACGGCCCAGATGGACCCGTTCACCGCCCAGCCGACCCTGAGCATGATCTGCAACATCGCCGACCCGATCACCAAGGAATGGTATTCCCGCGATCCTCGCTACATCGCGCAAAAGGCCGAAGCGTACGTGAAGTCCCTCAAGCTGGCCGATACCGCCTATTTCGGGCCGGAAGCCGAATTCTTCATTTTCGACGATATCCAGTACGCCTGCAACCAGAATTCGTCCTACTACTTCGTCGACTCGGTGGAAGGAAGCTGGAACACGGGGCGTGAAGAGTCCCCCAACCTGGGCTATAAGCCCCGGTACAAGGAAGGCTACTTCCCCGTGCCGCCCACGGACTCCTTCCAGGACCTCCGGACGGAGATGGTCATGACCCTCCAGGCCATGGGCATCGAAGTCGAGGCCCAGCACCATGAGGTGGCCACGGCCGGTCAGAGCGAGATCGACATGCGCTTCTCGCCCCTGGTGACCATGGCCGACAATTTGATGCGCTTCAAATACGTCATCAAGAACGTGGCCCGCCGCAACGGCCGGACCGTGACTTTCATGCCCAAGCCGATTTTCGCGGACAACGGGTCGGGCATGCACGTGCATCAGAGCCTGTGGAAAGGCGGCAAGAACCTGTTCGCCGGCAACGAGTACGGCGGCCTGTCCGAGATGGCCATGTACTATATCGGCGGCATCCTCAAGCACGCCGCCGCCCTGTGCGCCTTCTGCGCGCCGACGACCAACTCGTACAAGCGCCTGGTGCCCGGTTACGAGGCGCCGGTCAACATGGCCTATTCGAGCCGGAACCGGTCGGCGGCCGTGCGAATTCCGATGTACTCGGCCAGCGTCAAGGCCAAGCGGATCGAAGTCCGGTTCCCGGACCCCTCCTGCAACGGGTACCTGGCTTTTTCCGCCCTGCTTATGGCCGGCCTGGACGGCGTTTTGAACAAGATCAGTCCCGGAGAGCCCCTGGACAAGGACATCTACGCCCTCTCTCCCGAGGAACTGGCCGACGTGCCCACGGCGCCCGGGTCCCTGGACGAGGCCCTCGACGCCCTGGAAGCCGATCAGGACTTCCTGCTCCAGGGGGACGTCTTTACCCAGGACGCCCTGGACATGTGGCTGGAATACAAGCGGGAACGGGAAGTGGACGAGCTGCGGCTTCGCCCCCATCCCTACGAGTTCTACCTGTATTACGACTGCTGACACCACTTGGCGGCCGGGGGGCCTGGCCCCCCGGTTCCGCATTAAGGATTGAGTTGTCCGACTCGATTCTGATAATGTCCAGACCGCCGCCGGCCCGTCCGGGTCGTCCGGAGAGAGTGAGCCAATGAGACGGGTGTCCAAAGCCAGACCGCACCATCGCGGAGAAAACGTCCTCAGCCATTTCCAGGCCCAGGAGCGACAGGCCATCGAACGGGACCCGGTCGCCATGGAGGCCTTGTCGGCTCTGGCGTCGTTTTCACCGGTCCTGACCCAGGCTTTGGCCGTGCGTCGGGACCTGGCCCGATGGCTGCTGCTGGAAAGGGCCTTCGAACAGCCGGCTGCTCCCGTCAGCCTGTCCGGTGAAGCCAAGGCCCGGGTCCAGGGTGCGGCCGACCTGGCCGAACTCCAGACCGGGCTGCGAGGGTTCCGGTTGAAGGAACTGGCCCGTCTGGCCGTGCGGGACCTGACCGGACGGGCCGACCTGGCCGAAGTCATGGAGACCCTGACCCTGGTGGCCGAGGCCTGCCTGTCCGCGAGCCTGGATGTCGCCCTCCGCCTGGTCGCCGAACGGTATGGCCTGCCCAGCCGGGCTCTGGGCTTCAGGCCCGTGATCATGGGCATGGGCAAGCTGGGGGCCCGTGAACTCAACTACAGTTCGGACGTGGACCTGATCTATTTTTTTCAGCCCCGAAAAAAGGAAGAAAACGGCCCGCCCGTGGAAGAAGTGGTCGAGCGGGTCTTCACCACCGTGACCCGGGCCATGGCCGACCTGACCGAGGACGGTCTGGTCTTCCGGGTGGACCTCGACCTCCGGCCCGGCGGGAAGGACGGCGCCCAGGTCCAGTCCCTGGAAACGGCGCGCAACCACTATCTGTTTCTCGGCCAGCCCTGGGAACGCATGGCCTGGCTCAAGGCCCGCCCGGTAGCCGGCGATATCGATACCGGGCTGCGTCTTCTGGAAGACCTTTCGCCCTTTGTCCTGCGCCGCCATCTGGACTATACCTCGATCGAGGAACTCAAGGCCCTCAAGGCCCGTTTCACCCGTAGGAAAAACGAAAAAATCCGGCATCTGGGCGGAACGGGGCGCCACCGGGCCGCGGCCGACGTCAAACTGTCGCCGGGCGGCATCCGCGAGGTGGAGTTTTTCACCCAGGCCCTGATCCTGACATTTGGCGGCCGGTTGCCGCATCTGAGGCAGCCCCGGACCCTGGACGCTCTGGCGGCCCTGGCTGGCGAGGACATCATTACCCGGGCCGACGAGGTCGGACTGTCCGAGGCCTATGTCTTCCTCAGAACCGTTGAGCATCGCCTTCAGCTCCGGAGCCTGACCCAGACCCAGGTCCTGCCCAAGGACGAGGCCGTCCAGGATGCTCTGGCCCGTTCCATGGGCTATCACAGGCGGCCCTGGCCCGAGTTCCTGGCCGAATTGACGGGACACATGGACCGGGTCAAAAAGTGTTACAACCTGCTCCTGACCGACCCGGACGAAAGACCGGAGACCGGAACCAAGGCCCCCAACGCCCCGACGCCCGAATGGGTTGCCAGCCTGTTCGGGCGTCTGGACGACGAAACGGCCTGCCTCGATCTCCTGGCCCGGGAGGGATTCAATCGCCCGGACGCCGCCCTGGCCGCCTGCCGGCGCATCCGGGAGGAACGCTATCTGCCCGACAGTCTGGCCCGGTACCGGCGGCAGGTGGAAAAGCTGATGCCGGTGATGGTTGCCGGCGCGGCCGCCAGCCAGGACCCGGACAAGGCCATTATTCATCTGGAACGGTTTCTGTCCAGTATCGGGCCCCGGGCCGGGTTCTTCGTCATGCTCGAGGAAAATCCGGCCCTGCTGGGCGTGCTCAACATGCTCTTCGGGGCCAGCGATTTCCTGTCCCGCATTCTGATCGCGCATCCCGGTCTGCTGGACAGTCTGATCGACCGGCGGGGCGTCGAGCTGGTCAAGCCCCGGGAGGCCATGTCCCGGGACGTGGACACGCTGCTGGGACGGGAGACCGATACGGAAATCCGACTGGGCGTCATCCGGCGTTTCAAGAACGACGAAACCCTTCGGATCGGACTGTACGATCTGCTGGGGGAACTGAACCTGACCCAGGTCCAGTCCCAGTTGGCCGACCTGGCCGATCTGGTCATGGCCCGCACGCTGGACCTGGCCGTCGATCTGATGCTTCCGGAGCGGGCCTCTTCCGGGGCGCCGGTCCCCTTGGCCGTGATAGGCCAGGGCAAGTTGGGCGGCCGCGAGATGTCCTATGTTTCGGACCTGGACCTGATTTTCATCCTGGGGCGGGGCGTTCCGGAACTGGGCATGGAGCAGGCGGTCCGGCTGGCCCAGCGTTTCAACAACTACCTGACCACCCCGCTGGCCGAGGGGCCCGGGTACGAGACCGACGCCCGGCTTCGTCCCTCGGGGCGGCAAGGCCCTCTGGTGGTCACACCGTCCTCCTTTGCCCGGTACCACGAGACGTCCCAGCTCTGGGAACGCCAGGCCATGCTCAAGATGAGGCTCGTTCTCGGGCCTGAGCGTCTGGGGACCCGGGTGCGGGGCATGGCCGCCCGGGCCATATTCAGGCGGGCGCTTCCGGAAGACGCGGCCCGGGCCATCGACGGGCTCCGCCGGCGGATGATCCGGGAACGGGGGCCGATGAAGCCCGGGGCCATCAGCCTGAAACTCTCGCCGGGCGGCATGGTGGACGCCGAATTTCTGACCCAGTATCTCCAGCTCGTTCACGGTCGCGATCATGTGGGAAACGTCCGGTCCCGGACGACGCAGACCGCACTCCGGGCCCTGGTCGCAAAAGGGCTTGGGCCCGAGGGTCTGGCCGAGGTGGTCCCGGCTTACGAACTGATGACCCGCCTGGCCAATCGGCTCGGCCTGATCCATGGCCGTTCCGATGACGCGAACGGATATTCACCCGAAGAGGTCCGGGCCCTGACCCTGCCCGTGGAAGGCGGCGATCCGCTGGCCGGGCTGGAAAAGGCCATGGCCGTGGTCCGGCGGACCTACGCCGAAGTCCTTGGAGCGGAGGATGGCGATGTGGTCGGCTGAAAAGTTGAAGCGCGGTCAAAAGCAGCCCCTGACCGACAGGGACCTCATCGAAATGAGTCCGTTCCTGGCCGACCTGGTCGGCCGGGGCGTATGGCAGGAACCGGATTTCGTCTCCGGGGCCGACGATGGCGCGTTCGATCCCGCCGACGACCACATGCCGTCGTTTCATAACTTCCGGAGAGAGTTCAAACAGATCATCCACGACCCGGAGGCGGCCCTGGTCGCACTGCGGCGCCTGCGGGTCAGGACCCTGCTGGCCGTGGCCCGGGCCGATCTGGAAGAGCGGATCAAACCCTATCAAATCCGGGCCCGCCTGAGAAGTCTTGCCGAAATCATGGTCCAGGGGGCCTGGTGGGTCGCGGAGGCGACGCTTCGGGAACGGTACGTTCATCCCATTATCCTGGAACGCCGCAACATCAATCCGCCCGTGGCCATCTGTTCGCTCAGCCGTCTGGGGGCCGGAGACCCCTGGTATACGACCGGCCCCGTCCCGGTCTTCGTCCATTCCCGGGCGGCCGAGTTCGCGCCGGCCCTGACCGAGAAGGACTTCACCGCGGCCCGACGGACGGAAAAGGAATGGCTTCCGGCCCGGGAATACTTCCTGCGTCTGGCCAGCCGGACCATGTCCTTCCTGGCCGCGCCCGACCCGGCGGGCAAGGGATACGATCAAATGGCTGAGGACCACGGCATCCCCGGACCGCCTCTTCTGCCCGGCGCGCTGGTCGTCCTGTTCGCGTCGTTTGAAAAGCATTTCATGAATCGCCGCCCCCTCAACCAGCGTCTGGCCCTGATCCGGCTTCGCTTCCTCGTGGGCCAGCCTCGACTGGGGCACGCCATCGAACAGGCCGCCCGCACGGCCCTGCTCAAGACCGTCGCCGATTTGGGCTCGCGCATCAAGAGCGGCGTCAATGCCTGGTACCGGGACCGGGCCAAGGCGGAAGGCATGCCCATGAACCGGGGCAGCCTCCTGGACATCGAACGCTGTCTGAGGCTGCTGCAGTTTCAATATGGACTCGAAGACCCCGACCTGTTGACCCCATCGCCTCTCAAAGCCCTGGACCGGATGGCCCGGGCCGCCATCATCAGCGGAGACGAGCGCCTGATCCTTCGCCGCGCTTACGGTTGGCAATGGTTCGTGGCCAACCGCCTTTCCCTGCTGGGCAGCCGCGCGGACATGGACGGGGACGGACTGCGCTCCGGACGGCTCGACGCCATGTCCGGTCTGGCCGGGGCCGCCGACCGCACCGTCAAACACATGCGGGCCGCCCGGGAGGTCCTGGCCAGGATGGCCCGGGACACGAAAAAGCTGCCCTGACCCGACCGCTCCGCTCCCGCCCGTCCGTCCGGTTGTTGAAAGCACTGCTCGGGTGTAGTTTGAATCCGGAGTAAAAAGAGGTTGCATTGCCGGGGAGGAGCATGTTATCAAGGCGGTCCGTTTTTTACCGGAATAATGGAGGCCTAGTCGATATCCGGTCGGCATGATGATAGTTTATATAGTGATATCATACTGATATGGCAAATTACACCCGGAATAAAATAAGAGGGAATAATAATATTATCTGGCTTGTTAGTCAGGATGAAAGCATGGGCAAGGTTGAAAAAAATGGCTGAAAATGAACTGAAAGTCGTCGTGCGTGGATGCCATAATCTGGTCCCCTACCGGAAGCTGGTCACGGACCGGCAGCACCGCTGGCCCCGGGGGGTCGAGGCCGGGCTGCTGCCTTGCAGCAGCAAGGTCGAGGCCCACCAGGTGCTCAAGTTTTTCGAACAAGGGGCGGACGGGGCCCTGATTCTGGCCTGTCCTTTGGGGGCCTGTCGTCTGGTGGAAGGCAATCGCCGGGCGGCCAAGCGGGTCGGTTACGCGGCCGAGTGGCTCGATGAGATCGGTCTGGAGCCGGTCCGGGTTCGATTCGTGGCCGTGGAACCCGACCGGGCCGGGGATCTGACCGAGTTGATATCCGAGTTTTATCAAGAAATAGTTGACCTGGGACCGACGCCCATCCGGGGTTCGGGACCGGGCGGAGGTGAGTCATGATCGTCGCGGATAAAAAACCCCTGGCCGAAGTGTTGGCCTCGATCGGCAAGGCCGGCCGGGTCCTGGTCATCGGCTGCGACACCTGTGTGGCCGAATGTGCCGCCGGGGGAAGGAAAGAGGTGGCCCTGACGGCCTCCGCCCTGCGTATCGCCCTGGAAAAGGAAGGCCGTCGGGTCGAGGTTCGGGAGGCCTGCCTGGACCGCCAGTGCGTCAACGAGTTTTTGCCCGAAGCGGCCGAGGACATGGCCTGGGCCGAGCGGATCGTTTCGCTGGGCTGCGGAGCGGGGGTTCAGGCCCTGGCCCGATTCTACCCCGAGTCCGACGTGGTGCCGGGGCTGAACACGCAGTTTATCGGGACAACGGTCCAGCCCGGTGTCTGGGTCGAGGAATGCTCGGGTTGCGGGGACTGCAAGCTGGCCTTTTTCGGCGCGGTCTGTCCGGTGACCCGGTGCTCGAAGCGTCTGCTCAACGGACCGTGCGGCGGCTCCAAGGGCGGCAAGTGCGAGGTTTCGCCGGAAGTGGACTGCGCCTGGCAATTGATATACGACCGTCTGGCCGCGCTGGGGCTGCTGGCCCGTCTCAGAGAGTTCGTGCCCCCCGCAGACTGGTCCGCTTCGCATTCGGGCCGGCCGCGCACCATTATCAGGGAGGATCGCCGGATATGACGCAGACAAGCAGACTGGCCGGAATTCTGGCCGCCGGACATTTCGCCGTGACCGCCGAATGCGGACCGCCCCAGGGCGCCGATCCCGGGCCCGTGGAAGAACACGCCGCCCATCTGGCCGGAGTCGTCGACTCGGTCAACGTGACCGACAACCAGACCGCGGTGGTCCGCCTTTCCTCTATGGCTTCAGCGGTCATTCTGTCCCGCTTGGGACTTGAACCCGTACTCCAGATGGTGACCCGGGACCGCAACCGGATCGCGCTGCAGTCGGACCTGCTGGGCGCGGCCGCGTTGGGCATCCGCAACGTCCTGTGTCTGACGGGCGACCATCAGAGTTTCGGCAACCAGAAGTCGGCCCTGGGCGTTTTCGATCTGGACTCGATCCAGCTGCTTTACGCGGCCCGGACCATGAGCGAGGGCCGGCTGCTGGACGGCACGGAACTGTCCGCGTCCCCCGAGTATTTTCTGGGCGCGGCGGCCAACCCCTTTGCCGACCCGGTCGAGTTCCGGGTCATCCGCCTGGCCAAGAAGATCGACGCCGGGGCCCGGTTCATTCAGACTCAATGCATTTACAACCGGAGCCGTTTCGAGGAGTGGATCAAGCGGGCCCGCGAGGAGGGACTGACCGAAAAGGCATATATCCTGGGCGGGATCACGCCGTTGAAGTCGGCCCGAATGGCCCAGTATATGAAGGACAAGGTGGCCGGCATGGACGTGCCCGACGAGGTTATCGACCGGATCAAGGGCGTTCCGGCCAAGGAACAGGCCAAGGAAGGCATCCGGATGGCCGTCGAGACCATCGAGTGGCTTCGCGGCCTCGAGGGCATGGCCGGGGTCCATATCATGGCCATCGGCTGGGAGTCCAAGGTGCCGGAGATCGTCCGGGCCGCCGGGCTGTCTCCGCGGCCCTCCCTGGCTTAGGCGAAGAGGTCGCCATGCCCAAGAAATATCATCTGGACACCGAACCCATTGCCGCCCGCTTCGTGGCCCCGGGCCGCGCGGCCCTGCTCGACTGGGAGGAGGGCTGCCTGCGTTGCGCGGTCTGTGTCAAGCAGAAATGCGTCTACCAGGTCTATCGGAACCGTCGCATCGACCCGGTCAGTCTGAACGACACGGTGGACTCGCTCTGCAAGCACTGCTTCCAGTGCGTACAGAGTTGCCCGAACCGTCAGATCACCAAGACGGTCAATCCGGAGTACGAAAGGCTGGGAGACGACTACTGGACCCCGGACATCCTGTCCCGGGTTTACATGCAGGCTGAAACCGGGCGCATTCCGGTCTCGGGGGCCGGGTACGGCGGGCCGTTTTCCGGCCCGGGTTTCGATTCCATCTGGACGGACATGTCCGAGATCGTCCGGCCGACCCGGGACGGCATTCACGGCCGAGAGTACATCAGCACCTCCGTGGACGTCGGCCGGAAGCCCCGTTTCGTGGGTTTCGACGACCGGGGCGGTCTGACCGGACAGCGGGGCTGCTTCCTGGAATCGCCCCTGCCTTTCATGCTCGGTCTGCCCGAAGGCCGCCGGGTCAGCCGGGAACTGGCGGCCTCGGTGATGGCCGCGGCCCGGACCATGGACGCCCTGGCCGTGGTGCCGCATTCGTTTGTCGAAACCGGGCCTTCGGATCGTGACGAGTGGGTCGCGCCCGCGTTCGGTGTCGGAGACCCGAAGCCGGACCCGGCCGCCTGCCGGCGCTTCCGGATGATCGAGGTCGAGGACCGGGATGACCTCACGGAATGGCTGGGCGCCTTCAAGGCCGCCAACGACCGGACGGTGGTCGGGGCGCGCCTCGCCCTGAGTCCGGGATACCTGGACCGGATGGGAGCGCTGGCCGAGGCGGGCATCGACGTGATCCATCTCCAGGCCGACCACCACGCCCGGCAGCCGGGTTCGGATGCCCCCGGGCGGCCCCATCTGCGGGACCTTGTCCGCGAGGCCCATCTGCGCCTCGTGGAGCTGGGCCTGCGGGACGAATTGACCCTGCTGGCCTCCGGCGGCCTGGCCCTGGCCGAACACGTGGCCAAGGCCATCGTTTGCGGGGCCGACGCCGTGGTCGTGGATCAGGCGCTCTGGACGGCGCTCGAGTGCCGGGCCTGCGTGAACTGTCTGGACCTGAGCGCCTGCCCCGTGGCCATCGAGTCGGTCCCCCTCGAATGGGCCGAGCAGAGGCTCATCAACATTTGCGGGGCCTGGCGCAATCAGCTCCTTGAAGTGCTCGGCGCCATGGGCCTGCGGGAGATACGCCGGCTAAGGGGCGAGGTCGGACGAGCGATGTTTTTCGAACAACTCGAAGAGGAGTCCTTCGGTCCGATCTTCGGGAGACGGATAGGTTGATTTGAAATGAAATGGCCAGAAGTCAAACGCGTACCCACGCGTTACC
>JAHJTB010000252.1 GCA_018830135.1 Pseudomonadota bacterium
CATGAGCAGCTTGCCGAAACCGTACAAGGCCCCGATCCAGCGGCGATTGGCCAGGTAGGCGGCCTTGGGCAGGCCCGTGGTCCCGGAGGTGAAGATGTAGCAGATCGGGTCCTGGATCATGACCTCGCCCGTGGTGGGCGGGTCTTCGGAGGGCATGTTCCGGATCGCCGCGGGCAGATCGACGTACCCTTCGGGAACCGGCATGTCGTTCCGGTCGGGCGCGAAACAGAGCAGGGACTCGGGGGTCAGGCCGAGTTCCGGACGGACGGTTTCAAAGGCGTCGTACAGCTCCTCGCCGACGACAAAAATCCGGCCCTTGGTCAGGTTGATGCTGTAGGCCAGGACCTGGTCCCGCTGGTTGGTGTTGATCAGCGAAGCGATGGCCCCGATCTTGGCCAGGGCCCCGGTGACGACCAGGAACTCCGGCCGGTTCTCGATCATGACCACCACCGGGTCGCCTTTCTTCAGCCCCAGGGACAGGAAGTAGTGGGCGTGTCGATTGACGGCCTCGTTGAGTTCCCGGTGAGTCATGCGGACGTCTTCGCACAGCACGGCCGGGCGGTCGGGGTAGAGCCGGGCGTTCTCCTCCAGCTTCCACCCGAGGGACTTCCGGTCCTCGTCCTGGATGTCCGTGGCCGCCTTGATGTGTTTGATGACCGACGGGGCGTGAAGGATCATCCGGGCCAGACCCGGCAGGATGTCCCGGAATCGGACCAGGTCCTTCGGGTCGGTGTCAGTCCTTTGGGCCATAAAGATTCTCCCTTATTTAAAACCGATATTTTCCGTTCAGGATGTCCTGGTGGATTTCCGGGGTCAGCGGCTCGTAGGTCGCGCCTTCGGGCAGGAGCACGAACAGGGGGTCGGAAATCCGGTCGAGGTCGAAGCCTTCGTCCCGCAGCAGGTTTTTCTTGATCTTGTGGGTACCCGTGGTTTCGAACTGGTTCTTGAGGCGTACGAACTTGGGCACGGCGTAGTGGGGCAGGGCCTCCAGGAGCCTTCCCGCCAGGGGGGCCACGTCGAAGTTTCCGGCGCCTATGGAGGGAATGATCGAGACCATGCCGGCCCGGCCGTCGGTGCCTGGAATCTGGACCCCGTAAACCGTGCATTCCGAGACCTGGGGCAGGCCCACGACGACCCGCTCGACTTCGCCCGTGGACACGTTTTCGCCCTTCCAGCGGAAGGTGTCGCCGAGGCGGTCGACGAACTGGACGTGTTTGAAGCCCTGGTTCAGGACGAGGTCGCCGAAGTTGAACCACATGTCCCCTTTCTGGAACACGTCGCGCAGAATCTTTTTTTCAGACTCCCTTTTATCCGTGTACCCGGCAAAGGGCAGGGCTTCGGAGAGTTCGGCAATCATCAGGCCCTTTTCGCCCGGCTGGGCCCGGATCATGTAGCCGTTGTCGTCCCGGACCGGCTCGTCGGCCTCGATGTCGTAGCGGACCACGGCAAAGGGGGTCAGGCAGAGGCCCACGGTGCAGTCGATGTTGAGCAGATTGGTGAAGATCAGGGTCCCCTCGGCCGCGCCGTAGAGTTCGAAGACCTTGGAGATGCCGAACCGTTTCTTGAAGGCCTTCCAGATATCCGGCCGCAGCCCGTTGCCCACGCAGGCCACGAGGGGATTGTCCGCGTCGTCCGGCCGGGCCGGCGTGTTCATCAGGTAGCGGCACAGCTCGCCGATGTAGATGAAGGACGTGGCCTTGAAACGCCGGACGTCGCTGAGGAAGTTGCTGGAGGAGAACTTGCGGCGGATGGCCATGGTCGTGCCCCGGGCCGAGACCGAGCCCCAGGAGACGTTCAGGGCGTTGGTATGGCAGAAGGGCAGCGGGCAGTAGTGCACGTCCGTGGGTTTGTAGTTCATTACGATCCGGCCGAACCAGTACTGTCCGGCGAACCAGCGCCGGTGGGTCTGGATCGAAGCCTTGGGCAGCCCGGTGGTTCCGGAGGTGAAGACGTAGGCGAAGGGGTCGCTCAGGATGACCTGCCCGGTCGAGGCCGGGTTGGAAACGGGCTGATCCGAAAGCGCCTCGGCCAGATTCACGTAACCGGCCGACGCGGGCGTCTTGCCCCGCTCCGGCTGAAAGTACAACTTTTCGTCATCGGCCAAGGCCAGATCGGCCTTGATCTCCTCGAAAGGCGCCAGGAGTTCCTCGCCCACGATGAAGTGTTTGCCCCGGGTCAGGTTGATGCTGTAAAGCAGCACATCGCCGCGCTGGTTGGGGTTGATCAGCGAAGAGACCGCCCCCAGCTTGGACATGGCCCCGATGAGCATCAGCAGTTCGGGACGGTTGTCCACCAGGACCATGACCTCGTCGCCCTTTTTCACGCCCTGGCCGGCGAAATAATGGGCATACCGATTGATCCATTCATTGAACTCGCGGTGGGTGTATTTGACGTCTTCGTAGAGAATGGCCGGACGGTCCGGGTACTGGACCGCGTTGCGTTCCAGGACGCTGCCCATGGACTGCGCGGACTGGTCGTCGAGGCCCATGAGTTCTTTCATGCTCAGGGCGATGGAGGGCAGCCGCCAGGAAACGGACAGCAATCCAGGCAGAATGTCTTTGAATTTCAAGATGTTGTTTGTTCGGTCCCGTTCGTGCGCTCCCATGTCTCCCCCCTGGCTGGTTGAAATGCGAATCGGCGCGGTCGGAGAAGGGCTCCCGGACTCCCGGCCCTGATGTAATACAGGGGCCGGCTCGGGCGAAGCCTTTCCGTCCAGTTCCAAGATGCTTGCTTCAAGAAAATATGAGTGAATTTTAGGAGAAAAATGACGGATAGTCAACAGGGGAATGAAGGGTATCATTTTTCCTCCGTCGATTTTTTACATACCGTCTTTTGTTTTTTATCCAATAATGATAAAATTTAAGTGGGGGTATTTTTTTAAACATGGGAAGGCCGCTTTTGCGGCCGGACGTTGTGGCTTTCCCGGGAGGCAGACGTCGCTATAGGGATCGCGGCCACGTATCGTCAGGGGATGGATATGAAAAAGTCGATCAGGGTCTTTGCATGGGTTGTCGTCATGGTCGGAGTCTGTCTGTTGTTCGGGCCGGCCGGGTCCGAGGCGACGCCGCCCCAGCGGATCAGCTACCAGGGGTATCTTCTGGACAATACCGGATCACCGATCAACGGGACCAAGGACGTCACCTTCCAGCTCTGGGACAATGCGACCCCGGGGGCCGGGGCCAAGCTGTGGGAGGAGACCCACGACAACGCGTCGGTCAGCGAGGGCCGGTTCACGGTCATGCTCGGTTCGATCAGCGCCCTTTCCCTGGCCTTTGACGTTCCGTACTATTTGACGATCGTGGTGGCCAATTCCGACGGTTCGAGTCCGGAGGACGTGACCCAGGCCGGCCGGATCGCCTTGAGCAGCGCGCCGTATGCCTATTTCGCGGCCAAGGCCGGGGGCGCTGAAACGGGCGCGGTGACGGCCGACGCCATTGCCGGAGGCGCGGTGACCCCGGACAAGCTCTCGGGTGCGCCGGGCGCCGGCACGCCGGGTCAGGTCTTGACTTCGACGGGCGCGGGCGGTTTCTCCTGGTCCGCCGACCAGAATACGACCTATGCGGCGGACGGATCGACGCTGTCTCTGACGGGCACGACCTTCGGGGTCAAGGACGGCGGCGTGGGGGCGACCCAGGTCGCCAGCGGCGCGGTGACGCCGGACAAGCTGTCCGGTGCGCCGGGTGGCGGCACGTCGGGTCAGGTCCTGACCTCGACGGGTGCGGGCGGTTTTTCCTGGTCGGCCGACCAGGACACGACCTACACGGCGGACGGATCGTCATTGTCCCTGACGGGTACGACCTTCGGGGTCAAGGCCGGCGGGGTGGGGACGACCCAGGTCGCCTTCGGGGCGGTGACCCCGGACAAGCTGTCCGGGACGCCGGGCGCCGGCACGTCGGGTCAGGTCCTGACCTCGACGGGTGCGGGCGGTTTTTCCTGGGCCAACGATCAGAACACGACCTATACGGCGGACGGATCGACGCTATCCCTGACGGGATCGACTTTTTCCGTCAAGGACGGCGGCGTGGGCACGACCCAGATCGCCAACGGCGCGGTGACCACGGGTAAGATCAGTTCGAGCGGTGCGGCGGCGAGCAACGTCCTGACCTACAACGGAGCGAACGTGACCTGGGCGGCCCCGGCGGCCGGAGGCGGCACGCCGGACGACGGTTCGGTGACCACGGCCAAGCTGGTCGACGGCGCGGTGACCAGCGTCAAGCAGAAGATGACGGTCACTTCCCTGTCGGGCAGCACGACCCTGACGGCGAGTCACCAGGGCTTCATCCTGGCCTCGGCCGCTTCCGGCGCCATCACCCTGACCCTGCCCTCCGCGGCCTCCGCCACCGGTTACCAGTACATTATCAAGAAAAGCGACACCACATCGAACCGGGTCACCATCAGCGGCACGGTCGATGGCGTGTCGCCCTATCTGGAAGACCCTTACGCCTATATCGCCCTAGTCAGCGACGGTTCGAACTGGTCCAAGATGTATGAGAACAACTCCAAGGCCACCTACAGCGTGGTCCTGTATTTGGGCGGCACCAATGCCGACACCACCCAGGGAGGGGACCTGGGCGGGATTTCCGGGGCCAACAGCATCTGCGCGGCCTGCGCCACCAGGCCGGCCGGTTTTTCCAACTACAAGGCCTTCCTGAGTTGGTCCGGCGGGTCCATCGCGGCCCGGAGCAACATGCCCGGGCTGGATGCCAACGCCAAGGTCGGCTCACCGGGCGGGGAACTGATCGCCAACAACTGGGCCGACCTGCTGGACAGTTCCATTCCGAAAAACCTGCAAGCGTATGGGATCGCCAGCTCGAACGGCTACATATTTTCGGGTTCCAACCCCAACGGGACCAACACCAGCCGGGCCAACTGCAACGACTGGTCGAGCAAGGTGGATACGGCCAACGGCGCCTGGGGCAATTCAAGCTCCACTTCGGGCACCTGGCTGTATACCGGCACGGAGGACGACTGCCATTACGGCGGCGACGTGATCTGCGTGGCCTATTAGGGCCGGGGGATCCGGGCATGAGGCGTTGCGGCTGAAAAAGACGGAAAGATGACCAAGGGCGTTTCCGATGAAGCACGGTTCTGACGGGGCATGGTTTTTTTTGCTGGGGCTTTGCCTGGCCTGTTTTCTGCCGGCCATGTTTTCGGCGGGTCAGGCGGTGGCCGCCGTGGCCCAAAGCGCCGGGTACACCCTTCAGAACCAGTCCCTGGCCGTTTCCGGTTCCGGGGCCTCGGCCGGGTACGCCTTGTCCGGTCTGGCCGGCGAGCCGGGCGGCGTGGCCGAGGTCTCTTCGGCGTCCTATCGTCTGGAACCGGGCTTTCCGATCCGGACGGACTACAAGCGGGGCACGGTCCAGTTCAACGCGGCCACGTATACGGTCAATGAATACCAGGGCACGGTCACCATCACCGTGACCCGGGCCGGCGGCAGCGACGGCGCGGCCTCGGTCCAGTACGCCACATCGGACGGTACGGCCGTGGCAGGGACGGATTATACTTCGGCCTCGGGCACGCTGAACTGGACCGACGGCGACGGGGCCTCCAAGACCTTTAGCGTGACCGTGACCAACGACGCCCTGGTCGACGGCGACCGGACCGTCAACCTGACCTTGAGCGGGGCGACGGGCGCGAGTCTGGGCGGCCAGTCCACGGCCGTGCTGACCATCGTGGACACGACCCGCACGGTGACGTTCCAGGCCGGGGCCGGGGGCAGCCTGCAAGGGGTGCTGGCGCAGAACGTGGCCCACGGCGGTTCGTGTTCGGCGGTGACGGCGGTTCCGGCCGCGGGGTATCGTTTCACGGGCTGGAGCGGCGGGGCCTCGGGGGCGACCAACCCGCTGACCGTGACGAACGTGACCTCGGACCTGCTCATTACCGCTGGATTCGAGAAAGTCACGGTCGCGGTGAATCTGACCATGAGCGTGATCGGCGAGGGGCAGGGGACGGTCGTTCCGGCGGTGGGCCAGCACACGTACGAGCAGGGCATCCAGGTTACCCTGGAGGCCTTCCCGGCCGCGGGTTCCTTTTTCGGCGGCTGGTCGGGGGACATAAGCGGCCAGACCAACCCGATCACCATCACCATGGACGCAGACAAAACGGTTTCGGCCCGTTTTCTGCTCATCGATACGGAGCCGCCGCGGGCCACGCTCCTGGGGGCGCCCAGCGGCACGACCCGGGCTCTGAATTACAAAGCGACCGTCGGGGGAGTGGGTGTGGTGCGTTACCGGTGGAAGCTGGACGGCGGGGCCTGGAGCGCCGAAACGGCCGTTTCCACCGAACTGTCCCTTATCGTGGCCGGCGACGGCCAGCACACCCTGTCCGTGATCGGCGTGGATGAGTCGGGCAACTGGCAGGCAGACGCCGACGCGACCACGGCCGTCTGGACCGTGGACTCCACGCCTCCCACGGCGACCCTGGGCCACTACCCTCAAGGCACGGTCGGGAGCCGCGAGATCGACGTCATCGTGGGCGGTCTGGACGTCAAGTTTTACAAGTACCGGATGGATGCGGACCAGGTTCCGGGCGCAGTCTGGAACGGGCCGTTTTCGGTCTCCCGCCATATCGCCCTGACCGGGCTGGCCGCCGGAGCCCACATGCTCGAAGTGATCGGCCAGGACACGGCCGGCAACTGGCAGAGCGAAGGCGGGCCGACGACGGTTCTCTGGCAGATCGACCCGGCCGTGCCCACGGCCGTTTTGTCCGGCCTGCCCGGCTCGGTGACGGCCGAGACGAGCATCCAGGTCGCGGTCGATCCCGTTCCAAACGGGACGGCCCTGGCGGGTTACCGGTACGCCCTCGAGGACCTGTCCTGGGCCGATGGAGTGATCGGCCGGCAGATCGAGAAGACCGGGCTGGCCGAGGGGCAGCACACCCTGTACGTCAACGGGCTGGGCGTCAACGGGCTGTGGCAGGACGGCCAGTCCGGCCGGACCACGGCCAGCGCGACCCGGTATGCCTGGGAGGTGGACCTGACCCCGCCCGCCGCTTCGGCCCTGACGGCCTCGGGCGGCCCGTCCCCGTCGGCCTCGATCGATCTGGGCTGGGTCTCTCCCGAAGACGGCCTGGCCCGTTACCGGGTCTGGTTCCATACCCAGCCATTCACCGACGCGACCCTCGATCAGGCCCGCGAGCTGTACTATAGAAGGACGCCGGCCGCGGCGGGCGGCCAGGAGACCTTCCGGGTCAACGGTCTCAACCCGGACACCCTGTACTACTTCGGCCTGAAGTCCGTGGACCGGGCCGGGAACGCCTCGGCGCTGTCCACGGCCTCCCGGCGCACGGCCAACCTTCGCCCGAGGATCGACAGTCTGGGGCTGACCCAGGGCGGCGGTCTGTCCGGACACAACGGCGAGGCTCGGGAACTCAAGGTGACCGGGCTGAATTTCGTGGGCAACCCCGGCGACGACCTGGTCCGGTTCATCAATCTGGACAACGCCTTCGACCTCAAGAGCAAGGGCGGCACGGCTACTGTAATATATGTGGACGTGCCGGTGGGCGCCCCGTCGGGGACCTACAATCTGCGGGTGATCAACAAGAACGGAATATCGACCCTCAGCGCCCAGGCCTACCAGATCACCCCCGCGCCGACGCCGGTTCCTGAGGTGACCCATATCCAACCCGCCGTGGGCCGGAGGGACCAGGACGTGTCCGTGACCATCCGGGGCAGCTACTTCACCGGCGCCCTGGCCGCCAGACTGGTCTCCCTGGACGACGGCACGACCCTTGCCTTGACCGGGACGACCGTGGTGGACGCCCGGACCATCCGGGCCGTGGTACCGGCCGGCCTCGGGCAGGGCTCGTACTGGGTCCAGGTCGAGACGCCGGCCGGGACCAACTCGGTCAGCGGACCCCGGTACGAGGCCCAGACGCCCATCGACCTGACCGGAGCCGTCGATCCGGTGGACACCACCGACATGGTCAATATGCCCGGCGACGGCATCGTCACGGTCCCGGTCACCCTGTCCACGGACGACCGGGAAGAGAACGATCAGGTCAACTCGATCCAACTCGGCATTCAGGCCTCCCTGGACCCGGGGACCCAGATCACCGACGAAACGGGCGCGCCATACAGCGGCTCCATCTCCCCGCCGCGCCAGGTCCTGGCCGACGATTCCACCAAGGCCGCCCTGGGCGACAGTGCGGTGGCCTTCACCATGGGCGCGGACCAGCGCCTGGAACTGGGCGCCGGACAGACCATGCTGGTCGAGGTGGAACTGGTCGTGCCCAGCAGCATCACCGACCCGGTCGTCTACTATCTCGAAGCCGACGGCAGCCTGACCCTGGCCGGAGCCTTCGGCGATCGGGACGGCGTGACCTACGTCCCGGGCGGCGTGGTCCTGAACCAGTTGACCGACGTCCCGGAATCCGGATACACCACCTATGTCATGGGCCTGCTGCTCGACCACATGTCCACTTTTGCCGCGGCGGCCCGCCGCCTGCCGCCGCCCCAGATTCTGAGCATCTTTCCCGACCGGGGACCGGTCAGCGGCGGCGACACGGTGACCATTACCGGCGCCGGTTTCCAGGCCGGCGCGGCCGTCACCCTGGACGGCCTGGACAGCCAGGCCGCATTCGTCAACGCCCAGACCCTGCGCATCTCCACCCCGGCCCATGCCGTCGGCGCGGTGAATGTGACCGTGACGAACCCCGACGGGCAGACGGCGACCAGCCTGGGCGGGTATGTCTACCTGCCCTTGGGGCAGGGCGGGGCGACCGGGTCCGGCTCGTCCAGCGGCACGAACTGCTTTTTCGACACTACGATGAATTGACCTCCCCGGGGGGCCGGCCTGCGTGCCGGCCCCGCGCCCGTCGACGGTAGCAGCCACCAGAGGCCATGGTTTCTGGCGGCTGTTCCTGTTCTCGGCCCCTGGTATTAACCCGGATTTCTCAGTGCGCTTCCTGCCGCGGCCGGGAAATCCTTGCTGCAACGCTCGTTTCGAAGATTTGGGTCCTCAACATATCGCCCTGATATGCTTGCGGCCAAAATCTCCTCCAACTTCGCGTTTCGCTAATGATTTCTCGACCTCGCTCCGGAACCCGGTGAGAAATCCGGATTAGGAAAAACATCTTGACAAGGGAATTGGCTGGACGTATGATACTGACATACAGGATATAGTACCGTAATGCGTGACAAAAACCATATCCAGTCCGTGGATCGGGCCCTGAAAATTCTGGAAATCCTGGGCGAATCCCCCCGGCCCCTCAGCCTGACAGAAGTGGCCAGACGGGCCGGCCTGATCAAGACGACGGCCCAGCGCTTCATCAACACCCTGACCAGCCTCGGGTACCTGATCCGGGAAGAGAACAAGCGCTACGCCCTGGGCGCCAAGACCCTGTCCCTGGGCTTTCGCTTTCTGAACAGCTCGAGCCTGGTTTCCGTGTCCCGGCCCTATCTGGACGAACTGTCGACCGCCCTGGAGGCGACCGTCAACCTGGCCGTGCTGGACCATTGCGACGTTTTGGTCCTCTACCGCCGGGAGGTCAGACGGTTTTTGAAGTTCGACATTCATCCCGGCTCCAAGCTGCTGGCCTACGGGTCTTCCCTGGGACGGGCACTCCTGGCCGGTCTCCCCGACGAGGAAATCCTGCAGCGCCTCGACCAGATGGACATCAAGCGGCTTACGCCCCGGACCGTGGTCTCCAAAGAGGGCATCATGGAACTGATTGCCGAGACGCGGGATACCGGGTATGCGATTTCGGACCAGGAACAGTCCATGGACCTCTGCTCGATCGCAACGCCTCTGCTCAACGACCAGAACCAGATGGTCGCGGTGATCAACGTCTCCCTGGACGCGATGAAACGGAGCGACGCCGATAACGTGGAAGCGGCCCGGGTCAGGCTGCTGTCGACCGGGGAACGGATTTCCAGGCTTTTGGGATACGAGGGACCTTACCCCAGGATATTCGTGTAACGGCAAGGAGGCCGGATCATGGCGATCAGAAAAGCGATGGGAAAGAACATGCGAAACATCCAGCGCGGATATACGCCCGATGAAAGGGCCCGCGGGGTGTATGGCGAGAACGTGCGGCTGGGGATCGAGCGCTCCCGGCTGTTGACCGAGTCGTACCAGGCCACCGAAGGCCGGCCCATGGTCATCCGCCGGGCCCGGGCCCTGGAGCACATCCTGTTGAACATGACCGTGTTTATCGAGGATGGCCAGCTTCTGGCGGGGAACTATGCCGAAAGCCCCGACCATCTGGTCCATTTCATCGAGCAGAACTGGCGTTCCGTGCAGCGGGTCATCCAGCCCGGCGCGCCGGGGGAGACCTTGACCGACGAGGCCGGCCGGCAGGAGTTCGACCGGCTGTGCGAGTATTGGGACGGCCGGTCGCTCCGGGAGATTCTGACCCGGTCCATGACCCAGGAAAAGGCCCGCTATTTCAAGTACGGGGGGACCATCCTCTGGAGCCTGCTTTCCGAGGGATTCGTGCCCAACTATGAAAAGCTGTTCAAGATCGGACTGGAGGGCGTGATCCGTCAGGCCGAGGAACGGCTGGCCGAGGTCGAAGACCTGGTTCCCTACGACTATTTCGAGCAGAAGGACTTTCTGGAAGCGGCGATTATCACGCTCCGGGCGGCCATCGCCTTTGCCGGCCGGTTCGCGGCCCGGGCCCGGGAAATGGCCGCGGTCGAGCCCGACCCGGAAAACAGAAAGCGGCTCGAGGCCATTGCCGAGGCCTGCGACCGGGTCCCGGCCCATCCGCCCCGGACGCTTCGGGAGGCCATGCAGTTTTTCTGGCTCATCCATGTCATCACCCATCAGATCGAGTTCATCGCCATTGGGATCGGGGCCCGGCTGGACGTGCTGTTCAACTCCTATTTCCTGGCCGACCGGGAGGCGGGACGGACGACCGAGGAGGAAGCACTGGCCCTTCTCGAGGACCTGTATATCAACTTTGAAGGATGCAGCCAGATGTATTCGCCGATGATATCCGGCGTGTACGGAGGTGGACACCTGCTGCAGAGCCTGGTCATCGGCGGGGTGGACGCGGACGGCCGGGACGTGACCAACGAAATGAGTTACCTGGTCCTGGAGGCGGCCAAGTCGGTCCGGACGCTTCAGGGCAGCATCTGCCTGCGTTACCACGACGGCACGCCCCGGGAGTTGATGCTCAAGGCCATCGAGGTCATCCGGACCGGGATCGGGTACCCGGCCCTGTTCAACGACAAGTCCATGATTCCCAGGCTGCTCGAGTGGGGATGCACCCTGGAGCAGGCCCGGGACTACGTGATTTTCGGCTGCGTCTATCTGCACCTGCCGGGGCTGAACGCCATGCACCAGGGAGGGGGGTATCTGGTCCTGCCCAAGTGCCTGGTCTGGGCCCTGCGCCAGGGGGTGGACCCGAAAACCGGAGAGCAGTACGGGGCCCGGACCCCGGACCCTGCCGGATTCGCCTGTATCGAGGACGTCATGGCGGCCTATCTGGAACAGGTCCGGTTTTTCGCCAAAAAGCGGGCCCAGTTGGACAACCTGGGCAAGGCCATCTACCGGCGCTGGGCGCCCCGGCCCTTTTCGTCGGCCCTGCTGGACGGCTGCATCGAGCGGGGGCGGGACGGGCGGGACTGGTCGCCTCCGGCGGTCTTCGACCACGCGGTCATAGTCGGGCCGACCAATGTGGTGGACAGTATGGCGGCCATCCGCAAGCACGTTTTCGAGGATGGCCGGGTCACGATGCCGGAGCTGATTACGGCTCTGGAAGCGAACTGGGAGGGCCGGGAGGACTTGCGGCGGCTGATGAAAAACGGAACGCCCAAGTACGGCAACGACGAGGACGGCGTGGACGCCCTGGCCGAGGAGGTTCACCGGCGGACCGAGGAGGCCGTGGAGACCAGTCTGAATCCGTTCGGTATTCCCTACAAGGGCGACGGCAGCGGTGTTTCGGCGACCTACGGCCTGGCCGGGGACTGCGAGGCCACGCCGGACGGGAGACGCAACGGCGAACCTTTTGCGGACGGGACCATTTCCCCCATGCCCGGGGCGGACCTCAAGGGGCCGACCGCCGTTCTGGCCTCGGCGGCCCGGGTGGGCACGCCCTACAACCAGCTCCTCAACCAGAAGTTCCAGCCTCAGATGCTCGATGGCGATTTCAGGGACCTGTTTTACGGGTATCTGAAGACCTGGGGCGATCTCGAGGTCAACCACATCCAGTTCAACGTCGTGGACCGGGAGACGCTGATCGAGGCCCAGGCCCACCCGGAGGACCATACGGACCTGATCGTCCGGGTCGCCGGGTACAGCGCTTATTTCGTGGACCTGAGCAAGGGCTTGCAGGACAACATCATCGAGCGGACGGAACAGGATTTTGGTTAAGGCCACACGAAAACCAGAAAACTGGAAAACTAGGACGAAAACCAGGGACAGTCGCCTGTTTTCCCGGTTTCCAAGGGAAACAGGCGACTGTCCCTGGTTTTCGATGCCAAACGGGAGGTTGTGACATGGATTCGATATTTTTGACCGATCATGAGCAGGCGTACGTCAGCGAGGCCCGGGATTTTTATGCCCGGGAGGCCCGGCCGCACGTTCTGGCCATGGACCGGGAGGACAAGTACCCCCTGGACCTGCTCAAGCAGATGGGGGCCCGGCGCTACCTGGGCGTACGTTTTCCCGAGGAGTATGGCGGCGGCGGTCTGGACGTGATGCACGAGGCCCTGATCAACGAGGAGACGGGCGCCCAGGCCTATCCCCTGGCCTGCCTGCGCAGCGTGCCTCATTACTGCGCCCACGTGATATACTACTACGGCGCCGAGGAACAGAAGCGGAAATGGCTGCCCGGGATCAACCGCGTGGACCTGGTCACGGCCGAATGCGTGACCGAACCCACGGGCGGGTCGGATGCGGCCCGGATGAAGACCCGGGCGGTGCGTGACGGCGACCATTACGTGCTCGAGGGGACCAAGCGTTTCCAGGCCAGCGGCGCCCTGGCCGACCTGTTTCTGGTCTTTGCCGTGACCGACCCGGACGTGCATCCCAGCAAGGGCATCAGCGCCTTTATCGTGGAAAAGGGCGACCCCAACCTGATCGCCATGCGGGAGTTCGACACCATGGGCTGGCGGGGGCTGGCCATCGTCTCCGAGTTGATTTTCGACCAGGTCCGGGTCCCGGCCGGAAACCGGATCGGCGAGGAAAACCAGGGCTTCCAGTACCTGATGGACACGCTGAACACGGAACGCATCCTGGTGGGCAGCGGATTGCTGGGCACGGCCCGGACCTGCTTCGAGATCGCCGTGCGCTATTCCATGGAGCGGGAGGCCTTTCACCGGCCGCTGAAGAACTTCGAGGCCATCAGTTTCAAGACGGCCGAGATGGAGACCCGGCTCGAGGCGGCCCGCCTGCTTCGGACCAAGGCGGCCCGGATGCTGGACCTGGGCCGGAACGTGACCAAGCACGCGGCCATGGTCAAGGTTTTTTGCGCGGAAAACGCCTTCTGGGTGGCCAACGAGGCTTTGCAGATCATGGGCGGGATCGGGTACACCACCCAGGCCGACGTGGAGCGCCATTTCCGGGACCTGCGCGGCGGCATGGTCGCGGCCGGGACCAACGAGATCATGCGCCTGGTGACCCAGCGCGAAATTTACGAGGAGTTTTCCAACGCGGGCTGACGAGCTCCGGCCCGGGATCGGACGCCATGCTTTCCCGGTTGATCCGAGACCACATGACCGCCCCCCGCAACCAGGGGGACATGGAAGCCCCGGACGGCGTGGGCCAGGTTGTCGGCCCGGTCTGCGGCGACGCGATTGCCATGCGGATCAAGGTTTCGGAGGGTCGCATCGTCGAGGCCCGGTTCACGACCTATGGCTGCTGGGCGGCCGTGGCCGTCTGCTCCCTGATTACCGAAACGGTCCGTGGCGGCCGGCTGGAGGCGGCCCTGAAGCTGGACGGCACGGAACTGGCCCGGCGGGAGGGCCTGCCCGAGGACAAGACCGCCTGCGCCGAACTGGCGGTCGAGGCCCTGCATCGGGCCGTGCGAGACTGCCGGCCGGAAAAATAATCATCTTCCGTACCATTGAGGACGAACCGAGGAGGCACCCGTGGATTTCAACTTTTCCGACTCCCAACGCGAACTGAAGACGGAACTGGATGATTTTTTTGCCAAGGCCATGCGGGACGCGCCGCCCGAATACCTGGGCGACACGCTGGAAGCGACCTTCGGCAGCGATTCAGGCTGGGAGTTTTACAAGGGCCTGAAAAAACGCTTCGCCGAGACCGGACACCACATCATGGCCTGGCCGGCGGAGTACGGCGGCCGGGGGGCGACCATCATCGAACAACTGATTTTCGAGGAAACCGCCGCCTATCACGGCGCGCCTCTGGACCGGTTCGGCGTGGGCATGTTCGGGCCCACGGTGCTGCTTTACGGGGATGAAGACCAGAAAAAGGTAATCCTGTCGAAGATCGCTTCCGGTGAATGGCAGTATTGTCAGGGCTGGAGCGAGCCGAACGCGGGGTCGGACCTGGCCGGCCTGAAGACCACGGCCGTGCGGGATGGCGATCACTACGTCATCAACGGCCAGAAAATCTGGACCACGGGCGCCCACCGGGCCGACCACGTGTTTCTGCTGGCCCGGAGCGACCCCGGCTCCCGCCGGAGCGCGGGCCTTGCGGTCTTCAACGTGGACCTGTGCCTGCCGGGCGTCGAGGTGCGTCCGATCCGGTACATGAACGGGGTTCACCTGTACAATGAAGTCTTTTTCACCGATGTGCGGATACCCGCCAGCGAACGGATCGGCGGAGAAGGCGAGGGCTGGAAGCTGACCCGGGCGACCATGAACTTCGAACGGTCCGGCGTGGGACGGTTCGCCGCGGCCCGGCGGCAGTTGGAACGGTTTATAGCCTACCTGAAGTCCACCCGAAGGAACGGACGGCCCCTGGCCGAGGACCCTTTGGCCCGGCGCAAGCTGGCCCGGCTGTGGACCGACATGGAGGTGGGCCGGGCCCTGGCCTACCGGGTCGGCTGGGAGCAGCACAAGGGCAACCAGGTGTTTTCCGCGGCGGCCGCTTCCGAGGCCAAGATTCTGGGCTCCGAACTGGGGCAGCGCCTGGCCAATTTCGCCACCGAGATCATGGGGCTTTACGGCCAGTTGGAGGCCGGGCCCCGGGCGCCTCTGGGGGGGACCATGGCCGACGCCTATCAGCTCTGCATGGGCTTCAACATTGCGGGCGGCTCCCTGGAAGTCCAGCGCAACATCATCGCCTGGGTCGGGGTGGGCCTGCCCCGGGTTTAACCTGGCAGCAGGCTTTCGAAGCGGTTGAACAAGGCCTCGATGCGATCGCGATTCATTGGGGAGTCCGGATAACCGGCGGACAGGGTCAGGGCATTCCGAAAGCTGGACAGGCCCATGGCCCGGTTGGGGGCGGCACCGGGAGGGACCAGGAGAAAGGCCGAGGCCGGCCTGGCCGAGCCGAAATCGAGGCGGTTCGGGTCGATGGCGCCCATGTTGGTCAGAATGGGGGGCATGCTGCCTTGTCGAATCATGCTCTTTGCGGCGGACCTCATCAAGGGTACGCGCAGGCCGGAAGGCAGGGGCGACATCAGCAGGTAACTGAAGAGGCTGAGGCCGAGTCCGATGCGGTTTTCCTTGAGAGCCGACAGGCGGGACCGGACCCGGTCCAGGGTCGTCTCCGGATCGGTCCCGGGGTCGCTGCCCAGGGTCAGGAAATACCAGCCGCTCCGGTTGCAGACCGCATCGGCTTCACGGGAAGGCAGATAGCGGCGCAGGTCCACGGTGCCGATCAGCTTGATCGCCGCCTTGCCATCCCATGGGGCGGTCTCGATCAAGGCCCGGACCATGACCGCGTTGACCAGGTCGTTGACCGTGGCCCCGCGACGGGAGGCGTAGTCCCGGATGAGGCTGGAGCGCTCGGGGCCGAAATGACGCTCGGTGAAAACGAGCCGGCCGCCATCCACGCCCTCGACCGGGAAGGTCAGGCTGACAGAAGGGATGGACACCCGGGCCAGGTCCTGGAGGTAGTCTTTGAATAACGTGGGAATACGGCCGGGCAGGAAAGGGCGGAAAATCTCGTCCTGCCCCCGGGGGCTGGTATTGATTTCGGGTTGAAAGGCGGGGTCGGTTTCCAGGGCGCGATAGATTTCAGCCAGCCGGTACCCGAGATATTTGAGGCCGGCCGCGTCCGTGACCTGGTGGTCGACCTTGATATGCAGGCGGTCCCGAGATGGTCCGGTAAGAAGGCATATCCGGATCGGTGGATCGATCCCCGGGTCAAAGGTTTCGGTCAGGAAGTCGGCCGTTTCCGAAGCGATTCCGGTTTCCCCGACCAGGACGGTCCGGATGAACGGGAGCCGGTCCAGTTCCCCGGCCTCAAGACGCCGCCAGCGCGGCTTGAAAAAGCGGGCCTCGAAACGACAGCCCAGCACGGGTTCGGCATCGACCAGAAGCCGAACCGCTCGAGCCAAGCGATCCGGGTCCAGTCGCTCCTCGAATTCAAGGCACAGATGGATCATGGAAACAAAGGTTTCGGCCATGCCGGACACGGCGCAGTCGAAAGCGGGCGCGGGCAGGTAGTCGGGAGCTTCCGGGGGCATCCGCTTCTCCTCCTTGGGTCGGTCCGGTCCGGGTTTCCGGGGCCGGGTTCAATCCAGATCGATGATGTCCCGGACCGTGTGGACCAGTTCGGCCAGGCCGAAGGGCTTACCGATGTAGCCCCGGGCCCCGGCGTCCAGGGTTTCCCGCATCGGGGTCTCGCTGGAGTAGCCGCTGGCGATGAGCACCTTGGCCCCGATATCCATTTCAAGCAGTTTTATCAGGCAGTTGACCCCGCCCATGCCGGGCATGCTCAAGTCGAGAACAACCAGAGCGATGGCTTGGCCCAGTTCCCTGTAAATCGCGAGGGCCTCTTCTCCGTTCGTGGCCTTGATGACCTGGTAGCCCTGACGTTCCAGCATGCTCTGTCCCACAGACACGATCAGGGGGTCGTCGTCCACGAAAAGGATGGTTTCATCGCCTCGGGGCAATGTATCGGAAAGCGGGCGCCTTTGCAAGACGGTCCCGGCGCTCGCTTCCACAGAGGGCAGGTAGATTTTGAAGGACGTGCCCCGGCCGGGTTCGCTGTAGCAATGGATGTGTCCGGCGTGGTTCTTGACGATGCCGTAGACCACGGCCAGTCCCAGACCGGTCCCTTGGCCCGGGTCCTTGGTCGTGAAAAACGGCTCGAAGATGTGTTGCCTGGTCTCGTCGTCCATGCCCTGGCCCGTATCGGTGACCGTGAGCAGCACGTAGTCGCCCGGGGAGATTTCAAGATGGGCCAGGCCGTAGTTTTCGTCCAGATAGACGTTTTCCGTCTCGATCATCAGCCGCCCGCCGTCGGGCATGGCCTGACTGGCATTGATGCCCAGGTTCATGATGACCTGTTCGAGCTGGATGCGGTCGGCGTTGACGTTGCGGAGGCCCCCGGCCAGTTTGAGGTCGATCCGGATCATCCGGGGGACGGTCCGTTCGAGCATGACGGCCACCTGTTCGATTTCCGCGTTGAGGTCGGTGGGTCTCAGGTCGCTTTGCATCTTGCGGCTGAAGGTCAGAAGCTGCCGGGTCAGACCTCTCGCCTTTTGCGTGGCCCGTTCGATGGTCTTGAGGCGTTTGAGGTCCGGATGGTCCTCCCCTTTGTCCATGAGGAGCAGTTCGGTGTATCCGGCGATGGCCTGAAGCATGTTGTTGAAGTCGTGGGCGATACCGCCGGCCAGGGTCCCGATGGATTCGATCTTCTGGGCCTGGGCGAGCTGGTCCTCCAGGTTTTTGCTCTCGGTGACGTCCCGCCAGTTGACCACCACGCCGGCCGGACGTCCGTCCGGGCCCGGGTAGGGGGAGTAGCTGACGTCCATGTAGCGACGGCCGATGCCGGCAAAGTCGTACCAGGTCTTGAAACGGACCGTTTCACCGTCCAGACAGCGCTGGAAACGCAGGCGGACGTCCCTGGTGAAGCCCTTGCCTTTGAACAGTTCGGCCAGGCTTCGCCCGACGACCTCCTGGTCCAACAGATCGTGCGCTTCGAGATATCTGCGATTGGCCACCCGAACAATCAAGTCCCGATCGACCATGGCCATGATGTCGGTGGAGGCGGAAACGATCCGCTCGTACTGGCCCAGCATCTCCTCGTAGGCCCGTTGGCTGGTGATGTCCTCATGATCCGCCAGGCTATAGAGCGGCTTTCCATCCTGGTTCCGGACGATGGAACTCATGAGCCGGTCCCAGATGATCCGGCCGGATCGATGCAGCAGCCGCACTTCCAGAATGGAAAGGTCTTCGCCGCTTTCAATTTTCCGACGGACCTCGTTCCTGACCTTGTCCCGGTCGTCGGGGTGGGTCAGGTCCGGCCAGGATTTGCCGAGCACCTCATCCACGGAATAGCCGAGCATACGGCCAAAGGCCGGGTTGGCTTTTAAAAACCGGCCATTATTGTCGACGATCGTTCGTCCGACGAGGGCGTGTTCGAAGGCGGTCCGGAACCGCTCTTCGCTTTCCCTGAGTGCGGCCTCGGTCCGCACCCGCTCGGATATATCCCGAATCGTGGCCACAGCGGCCGGCCGGCCGAACAGCACGAGGAGCCGGGAGTGGACCTCCACGGGAATCCGGG
>JAHJTB010000253.1 GCA_018830135.1 Pseudomonadota bacterium
CCATGAGCATGTACTCCAGATGAGGCAGCATCTCCTTGAGACGTAGGCCGTATTTGACCGTCACGTTGAGCAAGGGCCGAGGCGATAGGTAGAGGCCGTGGACCTCCAGCCATTGGGGCAGGACCTCGAGGGGAAAGACCTCCTCCCCGGGCGCGGGCATGCTGAAGTGGTACCGGGTCAGCCCGGCCGTTCGGAGTCCCTCCAGAACCGCCAGGGCGAAGGCGTTCCAGGAGCCGAAGGTGCCGATGGGGACGGTGTGCCCGGGCCGGGCCCCGATCTGGTACCACAACCGGGCGGTGAGTTCGCCCATGGTCCGAAGATCGTTTTCGGTCACGGCGTACATGGTCGGCAGGCCGGTCGTGCCGCCGGTCCGGACCAGGTGCACGATCCGGTCCCGAGGCACGCACAACAGGCCGCCGAAACCGTCCCGGTCGGCCTCGCGCACGGCCTTGATCTCGTCCTTGACCGTAAACGGGACCCGCTGGCGAAAATCGTCCAGGTCCTTGATCTCGCTCGGTTTCAGGTCCGTCTGGGCGAACTTCCGTTGGTAAAAGGGCGAATGCCGCCCCAGGTAGTCCAGTCGCTCCTGAAGGCGTTCCCATTGGAGGTCCAACAGGCGGTCCGGGGCCAGGGTCTCGACGGCCTCGTTGAAAAACCGGGTCTGTTCCATCATGCCATCCCCTTTCTGGTCGGGCGTGTCCGTCTATGGGTGCGATTGATCCATGTACGCAGTCCAGTCAATGCCCCGCGTTTCCCCTTGCGCCGGGTCAGTTCTTCAGAAGTTCCCTGGCCACGATGTTCTTTTGTATCTCGGTCGTTCCGCCTCCGATTTCGCACAGTTTGGCGTCGCGCAAATACCGTTCCACCGGAAACTCGGTGATATAACCGTACCCGCCGTGAATCTGCACGGCGTCCAGTCCGGCCCGCACGGCCATCTGGGAGGCGAACAGTTTGGCCATGGCCGCCTGTCTGTTGATGTTCCGGCCCTGCTCGTACAGCCAGACCACCTTGTGGGCAAAGGTGCGTGCCAGTTCGAGGCTGGTGGCCATGTCCACCAGCATGGCCTGGACATGCTGAAAGGAGGCGATCGGCCGGCCGAACTGGACCCGCTCCCGGGCGTACTTCAAGGAAGCGTCCAGACAGGCCTGGGCGATGCCGGTGGCCGTGGCCGCGGCCAGGGACCGTTCGGCGTCCAGGGTGTTGAACATGTCGATAAAGCCCTGATCCTCGGTCCCCAGGACCTGCGACGGCCAGGCCTCCACGTCCTCCAGAAAAACCTCGCTCGTGGGCGAACAGCGCATGCCCAGCTTCTCGAACGGCGGCCCGCTGCTCAGACCCGGCGAGCCTCGTTCCAGGATGAAGTTGGTCCCCCCCCGAACGCCGCGTTGGCCGCTGGTCCGGGTGACGACGATGAAAAAATCGGCCAGGGGCCCGTTGGTGATGAAGGTCTTGCTTCCGTTGATAACGTACCGGTCACCCCGGCGCGAGGCCCGGGTCTGAAGCCCCATGGTGTCCGACCCGGCATTAGGCTCGGTCAGACAGTACGAGGCCAGCTTTTCCCCGGATATGACCGGCGGCAGGTATTTGCGCTTCTGGTCCTCGGTTCCCAGCTTGGCCAGGAAGTTGCAAAAGTTCAAGGCGCATATGGCCACGGACATGCCCACGCCGGCCGAGACGCGGCATAGTTCCTCCTTGACGATGTACATGGTCAGGAGGTCGGCCCCGCTGCCGCCGAAATCCGGTGGGATGAGCGCCCCGAGATAGCCTTCTCGCCCCAAGGCCCGATGGAAGTCCATGGGGTAGCGCCCTTCCCGGTCGATCAACCCGGCGATGGGTTCGAGCTCGCGTTCGCACAGCTTGCGGATGTTGGCCTGGGTGATCCGGTGCTCTTCCGAAAGGCTGAAATCCATGATTTCTCCTCTTGTCGCCCCCGAGGCCCGGCCGGGGGTACGGGAAAACCGCTGGTGATCCAGAGCCATCTCGCCGATCAGACCCGGGAGGACGACCTCGATTTCGACGGCGCTATCCCGGATACAGTTCGGCCGATCCGGATGCTCCATCATGGCTCCGGGGGGCTTGACCTTCATTTGATTAATAATTTAATTAAATTATACCGTCTCATACATAGCGCAACATCGGACCAAAGTCAAGATCAAAAACCGGACCCGGGGTAACTATTCAGCGGTTGGCGGCAACGCAGGACCGCCCTGTCGCGGCCTTTGGCCTCAGGACTCCGGCTGCCGCTTTTCCATATATAGTCAGGGACTCGGCGCCGGAGTCGTCCTTCGGCCAAAGGCCCCGCGGGCGGCTTGAAACAAAGGAATCAAAGTCCGGATTGACCACCCCGGCCATTGGGGATATAATCGAACCAGGAATTCGAAACAAGGACGAGCCGCGTGGAAAACCGCTGGGACATCGCCGGATACCTTGGCGGCGGCCCGCCGCCGGAAACCATCGTCTCCCCGACGGACGGCGCCGAAATGGTCCTCGTTCCCGAGGGCCCTTTTTTGATGGGCCTGACCGTGAACGAACTCCGGCGCATCTTCGCCCTCGACGAGCATCAGACGCCCATCTTCGCCACCGAACTCCCGGCCCGGGTCGTGGACGTCAAGGCCTTCTACATCGATCGCTATCCGGTCACCAACTATCAATATCAAAATTTCGTCAAAGAAACCGGGTACCGGAGGCCGGTCCTGCTCAACGATGAAGACTGGGGACAGCCCATGCAGCCCGTGATCTTCGTCGGCTGGGATGACGCGCGCGCCTTTGCCCGGTGGGCCGGCAAATCGCTGCCCGAAGAGACCCAATGGGAAAAGGCCGCCCGAGGAACCGACGGCCGCTGGTGGGCCTGGGGGGATGCATTTTATCCCGATCGCTGCAACTGCCGGGAATACGGCCTGGATCGAACATCGGAGATCGGCCGGTTCGACGCCGGCATGAGCCCGTACGGCTGTTACGACATGTGCGGCAACGTATGGGAGATGTGCGAAGGCTCCTGGCTCGAACAGCTCCCCCCCATGCGCGGCGGCTGCTTCCTCGGGTCGGCCACCTTTGTTCGGGTCACCTGCCGTTGGACCCCGGAAGACACCTCCAACGGCGCCCACTGGCTTGGTTTCCGCTGCGTCAAGAACATTCCCTGACGACCCGCCCCAGATTTTTTTTGCATCTCCAAATGTAATTGCAACTCACTTTGCCCCTTTATTTTCATCTTGAATAATTCACATGAAACAAGGGCGCATATAGCATGTTATCTTCCATGAAATTTGCGATTGCCTTCATTTTAATATTGATTTCAATCCAATTTTTTGATAACATAATAGTCATATAACTGTAGGCGGTTCAAGGAACGGACATAACGCTTACTACATATTTACATATTGATTTCATTACATTTTACCTTTTTATCATTTCCTGAGAGCACTCAAAGACGCGGGGCGCTTCACCCGGAGGGGTTTTCCTCACAACACCTCGCAATCCGCCCCGATAGTCGGTATAACTGAAATCATTTCAAATTAATTATCCAAACTTAAGGAGGGCGGCCATGGGCAACAATTGGGGACCGCGTTTTATCGTACCTTCCCAAACTTTGAAAACGTTTTCCGGCCGGGTCCGGTTGCGGGAGACCTATGATGAGGAGGTCCTGAACCGGGAACTCGAATCCCTGGATATGGCCGGATCGGCAATCCAGGCCACCAACCCTTGGTACTATCGTAAAAAGGGCACGGATACCTGGATCAAAATCGGCGAATCCAACGACCGGCGGGACAATTTCGCCGTTCCCTGGGACACGGGCCGGCTGGTCGATGGAAAGTATGAGATTCTCGGACTGATGCACGTGATCGCCCGGAAGGGCGAGGCCGAGGTGGTGCTGGCCAGGGAGAGCGTCGCGGAGGTCACCATTCAGAACTGAACCGGACCGGGCGATCGCCGCCGGCCGGCCTCGACATCCAATAGAAAACGACGAGGCGGGGTCTCCAGGGACCCCGCCTTGTTTCGTAAAACCCGGATTTTACAGTTGAGTTCGTAGCGAGGTGTCGAAATGCATCGCGAAACGCGAAGTTGGACCGGTTTTCGGCCCCGGGCGTATTATTCGATACGTCGAGGTCAAAAATCGGGAAGCGAGCGTTGCAGCAAGGATTTCCCGGCCACAGCAGGAAGCTGGGTAGAAATCCGGGTTAGGATCGCTCAGGGGCGGATATTGCAGCTCCCCGCGGCAAGCCGCGAGGCATTCGCCCGTCCTGTATAAGGAACGACCGCCTGCCTCCCCGTCCTTCATCCCCAACTGTAGCAACGGTGACGACCCTTTTCAGGTCATCGTGTCCGAATATCTGTGGGGACAATGGCCTCGGACTCCCTGGGACATCGCCCGCACTGAAAGCATCAAGGGCTGTTCCGGAGGCCCTGTTTTTGGTCGGATCAAACCGGGTTTGATAAGGGAAGGCTGTTTGAATTATTATATGATATTATTGGGTTAGGCGGTTTTATCGTTCGAAGGGCGAACGATTTCCTTCCGCCGGGAAGCACCCGGGGGGTCGGTCCGCCGGACAGGCCGTCGGTCCGGAAGTCATACCACAAGGAACACGCGGCTGAAGCCGCATCAAAAAATAGGGAAGAAACGTGTAAAATAAGCGAAACATATGATGTCATCGTAATCGGAAGCGGCGTGGGGGGAGCGGCGGCCGGCGCCCTGATGGCCCACGCCGGCCGCAGGACCCTGGTCCTGGAAAAAAATAAGATCGTGGGCGGGCGCTGCACGTCGTACGAAAAGGACGGGTTTATCGTCGACCTGGGCGTTCACCTGTTCGGCGTGGGGGACAAAGGGTCCCTGGGCGACGTCTGTCGCCGGATCGATATGCCGGACGCCATCGCCTGGGTGACCATCGACCAGCCGGTCCTGCAGGTCGGGGACAAGATCGGCAAGTATTCCCGGGCCAACATGATGAAGACCCTGCCGAAAGAGGAAACGGACAACCTGGGCCGGCTTTTCCAGGAAATGGCCCGGCTGACCCCGGCGGACATCGATGAGCTCTGGTACGTGCCCCTGGAGGAATGGGTCAACCGCTTCAGCCGGGACCCCAAGGCCCACGCCTTCATCCAGATGATCGGCGGCCAGTACTTCCGCGTCGGTCTGGACTCGGCCCGCACGGCGGAATTCATCAATAGTTTCCAGGAAGTGGTCATGGCCCGCGGCAGCGCCTATCCCCGGGGCGGGTGCATCGCCATCCCCAAGGCCTATCTTTCGGGGGTGGAAAAATACGGGGGGCGTTACCTGACCGAGGCCGGGGTCCGGCGGGTCATCGTCGAGAACGGGGCGGCCGTGGGCGGCCGCCTGGAAGACGGGACCGAGTTCCGGGCGCCGGTCATCATCAGCAACGCGGACATCAAGGTCACCGTCTCGGACCTGGTTGGCCCGGAACATTTTCCGGCCGATTACGTGGAGCGGATCAACGGCCTGACCTGGTCCTACCACTGCATGGCCCTCAAGGTGGCCCTGGAAGAACGCATCACCGGCCATCAACTGCTCATGTACCAGCCTTATGGCACGGAGGACGGCAAGAACCTGGAGCGCAAGCTGAGCGGGGAATTGTTGCCTGACCTGGTTCCGGGCATGGTCACCGCGCCGACCAACTACGATCCCTCCCTGGCTCCGGCCGGCCGGCAGATGATTTTCTACGGCACGGCCTGTCCGGCCAAGGCGGACTGGAAAAAGTGGGGAAAGGTGCTGCTGGACTCGTTTTTCGCCTGCTATCCGCGGGCCAAAGGCAAGGTGCTCTGGCACCGTTTGGACACGCCGGACCTGGTCAACGCCTATGCCGGGGAATCGGGCAACATCATCGGCGTGGGCCAGACCGTGGACCAGATCAAGGACCGCCGACCCTCGGTGGTCACGCCGTTGCCCGGCCTGTATTTGGCCAGCGCCGAAGCCGGCGGGCACGGCATCGGCACGGAACTGGCCGCGGACAGCGCGCGGGAGCTTTGCGACATCTTGACCGCCCAATAACGGGCTGGCGACAAACGATCGCGGCGGCCCGGATTCGGGCCGCCATTTCTTTTAGGGGAGCCTCGTTTTCTGAACATGGACGCATGGTCGAATACGCGGCTCACCCCGGGTCCGGGGCGCTGGGTCTACACGTAGGGCAGCGGCCAGATTTTCCAATAGCTGCTGATCTTTCGCCAGATGCCGGCCAGTCCGGCCGGTTCGATCAGGATAAAGAGCACGATCAGAAAACCGTGGACGATGAGCCGCGCGGGGGCCATGAGGACCGTAATTTCCGGGTTCTGCAGCCACTGGGCGATCAGGCTGATCAGATTGCCCAGGACTTCAGGGACCAGGATGATGAAGATGGCCCCGAATATCGTGCCGATGATCGAGCCCATGCCGCCGACGACGACCATGGCCAGGTATTCGATGGACACGTTGAGGTGGAAGAAATCGGGGAAGACGTTGCGCAGGTGGATGACCAGCAGGGCCCCGGCCACCCCGGCGTAAAAGGAACTGATTACGAAGGACAGCAGCTTGAATTTGAAAACCGGCACGCCCAGGGCCTCGGCCGAGACGTCATTGTCCCGAACGGCCATCAGGCAGCGGCCGTATTTGGAACGCATCAGGTTTTTGGCCCCCCACAGAAGAAGGGCGGCCACTCCCAAAGCGATATAGTAGAAGGAAACCCTCGAGGTCAGGGCGTGACCGAGTATCTGGGGCGCCTCGACCACGCGTCCCTGGGGCCCGCCGGAAAAGGCGTTCCAGTGAAAATAGATGTAGTCGGCGATGAACTGGAAGGCAATGGTCGCTACGCCCAGGTAGATGCCCTTGATCCGGAGCGAAGGAATGCCGATCATCAGCCCCATTCCGGCGGCCACGAGACCGGAGGCCGGAATGGCCAGCCAGAACGGCCACTGATGGACCATGGCCAGGTAGGAGTATGTGTACCCGCCCACGCCCAGGAAAGCGGCGTGGCCCAGGGATATCTGTCCGGTGTACCCCAACAGAATGTTCAGACCGTGGGCCCCGATCACGGCAATGATGACCTGGGTCAGGAAAAAGATGTAGTAATCGCCCAGGAGTTGCGGCAGGGCCAGTAGCCCGACGGCGAAGACGGCGAACCATGTCTTCTGGTACCGGGTCCGGAAGATGGCCTCGTCCTTGAGGTAGCTCTCCTTGATATTCGGGGCGTAGTATCCGCTGTACAGATCGGTCAGGGTCTGTTTCATGACTTTCTCATGTCTTCCAGATGCAGGTCGCTTTCCAGCCTGGAAACCCGCCCGTCCATGTAGCGAATTTCGATATCCAGGTGATGCGTCCTCTCGTCGGTGAACAGCGCTTCGATCAGGGAACCGTATCGTTCGTTGATGACCCGTCGCTTGACCTTGCGGGTGCGAGTCAGTTCCTCGTCGTCCGGATGGAGTTCCTTGGGCAGCAGGGCAAAACGAATCAGGCGCATGGTCTCGGGAAGCCGCTGGTTGATCTTTTCCACCTCCGAACGGACCAGTTCGTAGACCCGGGGGTTCTGGGCCAGGTCCGTAAAGGTGGTGTAGGCGACGTTGCGGTTGCGGGCCCAGTTGCCCGCGTTTTCCATGTCGATGCTGATCAGGGCCACGATGAAGTCGCGCTTGTCACCCATGACCACGGCATCCCGGACAAAAGGACTGAACTTGAGCCGGTTTTCCAGGTCCTGGGGGGCGAAACGGGTCCCGTCGTTCAGGAACATCAGGTCCTTCTGGCGGTCCAGCACGACCAGATGACCGGCCTCGTCCCAGTACCCCGCGTCCCCGGTCTTGAGCCAGCCGTCCACCAGCGCGTCCGCCGTCTCTTCCGGATTTTTGAAATACCCCTTCATGTTGCCCGGCCCGCGCGTCCAGATCATGCCCGCTTCGTCGATCCGGACCTCGATTCCGGGCAACGGCGGGCCCACGGTCTCGGGCCGGATGTCGTCGCCGCGATGCACGGTGCAGAAACAGCAGCACTCGGTCATGCCGTAACCCTGGATCAGGTTGATGCCCAGGGCGGTGAAAAAGGTGAATACCTCGCGCCCGATGGCCGCGCCGCCGGTAAAGGCGGTCCGGATCCGGGCCAGCCCGGTCCGCTGACGAACGCCCCTTATGGTGGTGAAGAACAGCAGCCGGTAGAGCAGCTCCCTGAAAAGCGAAAGGCGGGTGGGCCGGCCTTCCAGCAACCGTTCGGCCTTGTCCAACCCCAGGGTCATGGCCAGGTTGTAGGCCTTCCTTTTTAGAGGCGGCGCGTCCTCCATGCGAGCCATGATGTTCGAACAGATGTCCTCCCACATCCTGGCCGACATGCCCAGAAAGGTGCTCTGCAACTGGGTCATGTCCCGGCGGACGGCCAGCGGGTCGCTGGACTCGGGAAAGTTGTAACGGAAGCCCGCATCCACGAAGCGCATGATGTTGAACTGCTCGCCGATCCAGGGGATGGGCAGAAAGCTGTATACCTCGTCGTTCGGAAGACTGGGATATATCTGCTCCCAGGCCTGGCCCACGAAAAGAAAGTTGCCGTGAGTCACCATGGCCAGTTTGGGCAGGCCGGTGGTGCCGGAGGTGGGCAGCATGACGGCCACTTCCTCGGGATCGGCCTTTTCCAGAAAGCCCTGTTCGAACAGATTGGGTTCCCGCTTCATCCGGTCCCAGCCCAGGGCCAGGACCTGATCGAAGGAGACCAGAAAGGGATAACGGTCCAGATAGTCGCTCATCCCGCGCAGGTCCCAGACAAAGACCTTGCGGACCTGATCGGAAATGCGGTCCCAGATGGAGATGAACTTGTCGACCTGCTCCTGGTCGCCGGCCCCGACGTAACGGGCTCCGCTGGCGGTGACCATGAAGGCCACCTCTTCGTTGAGCATGTCCTGATAGGCCCCCACGCACACGCCTCGGGCGGCAATGGCGCCGAATTCGGCGATCACCCATTCGACGCAGTTGTCACCGATGATCAGGACCTTGTCCTCGGGTTCGATCCCCAGTTCCACCAGCCCCAGGGTAAAGGCC
>JAHJTB010000254.1 GCA_018830135.1 Pseudomonadota bacterium
ACTGGGAGGTATGGGAAGACCTCGACCGGGCCATCGATATGGCCGAGAGGGACGAAAAGGCGCGGGCGGTCATCGTCCGCGGCCGAGGCCGGTCTTTTTGCTCCGGCCTGGACCAGGACCCGGCCTCCCAGGTCTTCATGCACGATCCGCCGGGGGCGGCGCAGAAAACGGGTTTCTACCGGGCCGTTCGGCGGGCCATGGCCATCCATGACCGCCTGGAGCGCCTGCCTCAGCCGACCATCGCCGCCATTCAGGGGCACTGCCTGGGGGCCGGGCTCGAACTGGCCCTCTGCTGCGATTTTCGATACTGTGCGGCCGGCACGGTCTTTTCCCTGCCCGAGGCCCGCTTCGCGGTGATTACCGACGTGGGCGGCTTGCAGCGTCTGCCCGCCATCGTCGGCCGGAACTACGCCCGGGAGATCATCCTGCGCGGCCACCGGTTCGACGCGGACTGGGCCTTGAAAATCCAACTGGTCAGCGAGGTTTTTCCGGACGAGGCCGGCCTGGAGGCCGGGGTGATGTCCCTGGCCGAGGAGATCGCCGCTCTTCCGCCCTTGGCCGTTCAAGGGGCCAAGGAAGTGCTGCTCTTCGACGAACGGGTCGACCGGAGCCGGAGCCAGGCCTTCAACGCGGCCCGTTCGAGCATGATTCTGCCCTCCGAGGATTTCGGCGAAGTCCTGGCTGCGCGCCTCGAAAACCGGGAACCGGAATACAAGGGCGCTTGAGAGAACCGCCGCCGGCCGAACCGGGTCTGACCATTGACCGGCCGGGTTTTGTCGGGTAATCTAGTGACATGATCATCTGGTTGGGAGCCGGGCCGGCCGTCCTCGACCGCGGCGGCCGATCCTTTCAGGCCCCCCGGAAATGGAAAGGGATGACTTCGTGACCACGGCGAAAATCATGATCGTGGAAGATGAAACCACGGTAGCCCTGGATATCTCGACGATCCTGGCGCGCATGGGATACGAAATCGCGGCCGTTGTGGGGTCGGGCGAGGAGGCCGTCAGCTCGGCGGAGCGCGAGCGGCCGGACGTGGTCCTGATGGATATCGGCCTTCGGGGCCGTTTGGACGGCATCGAGGCGGCGGGCCGTATCCGGGAACAATGGGGCACCCCGGTGATCTTTCTGACGGCTTTTTCCGACGACGAAGCCTTGGGCCGGGCCAGGGAGACCGAGCCGTTCGGGTATCTGGTCAAGCCCTACCAGATCAAGGAACTTCGGGCCACCATCGAAATGGCCCTGTACAAGGCCGAAATGGAACGACGGCTCCGGGACAGCGAGGCCAAATACCGCCTGATCGCCGAAAACGCCCGGGACGTGATCTGGACCATCGATCTGAACGGCAACTGCACCTATGTCAGCCCCTCGGTATTCAACGCCCAGGGTTTCACTCCGGAAGAGGCCGCCAGCCGGACCCTCGAAGGATTGATCACCCCGGATTCGATCGGGGCCGTCCAGGAGGTCTGGTTCAGGGAATTGGCCCTCGAAGCCGAGGGAGGCGCCGACCGGGACCGGCCCATGACCGTGGAAGTCCAGGCCAGACGAAAGGACGACTCGACCTTTTGGGCCGAAATCGTGGCCTCCTTCCTCCGGGACAATCGAGGCCGGGCCGTGGGCATTCTCGGCGTCACCCGGGACATCGACGAACGAAAGCGGGCCGAGGAAAACCGGGAACGGCTCGAAACCCAGCTCAGGCAGGCCCAGAAAATGGAAGCCGTGGGCACGCTGGCCGGCGGTATCGCCCATGATTTCAACAACATTCTGGCGGCCATCATCGGGTACACGGAACTGACCCGGCTGGACCTGCCCAAGGACAGCCCGGCCCTGAGAAACCTGGAGCAGATACTCAAGGGCGCCGCACGGGCCCGGGACCTGATCAAGCAGATTCTGACCTTCACCCGCCAGGCCGAGCAGGCCCGGGTGCCGCTCGATCTGGCCCGAATCGCCCGGGAAGGACTGGCATTTTTGAGGGCCTCCCTGCCCGCGACCGTTGAAATTCGCCAGGACCTCCCGGATGGCCCGGGCATGGTCCTGGCCGACCCGACCCAGATGCACCAGGTCCTGATCAATCTGTGCACCAACGCGGCCCACGCCATGCGGGAGACGGGCGGGGTCCTGGAAGTCAGTCTGTCCCGGGAGCGTCTGGGCGGGTCGCTGGCGATCGGCCTGATCGATCTGACTCCCGGCTGGTATCTCAATCTGACCGTTCGTGATACCGGGGGCGGCATCCCGCCGGAGCATCTCGAACGGATATTCGACCCCTTTTTCACGACCAAGGGGCCGGGAGAGGGTACGGGCATGGGCCTGGCCGTGGTCCACGGGATCGTCCGGGGTCACGGCGGGCAGGTGGTCGTGGACTCGGAACCGGGCCGAGGTTCGGCCTTCATGGTCTACCTGCCCTTGCTCGAGGGGGAGACCGTCGGCGCGGAGGAGGGCGATGTCGAGGCGGTCGGGGGGGACGAGCGGATTTTAATGGTCGACGACGAAGAGTCCCTGGTCCGGATCGGCCGGGAGATGCTCGAACACCTGGGCTACCAGGTGCGAATCACGACGTCTCCGATGGAGGCCCTGGACCTGTTCCGCTCCGATCCGTCGGCCTTCGACCTGCTGCTCACCGACCAGACCATGCCCCGGATGACCGGGGTGGAACTGGCCCGGGCGGCCATGGGCATCCGGCCGGACCTTCCGGTCATTCTGACGACGGGATACAGCGAGACCGTGTCGGCCGACCAGGCCCGACGCATGGGCATCCGGGAGTTCGTCTTCAAACCCCTGGCCCTGGCGGACCTGGCCCGGACGATCCGGGGGGTCCTGGACCGGAATGCCGGGGCTCGCCCTTGAACCCGAGCCTGTGATATGATGCCGGGCATGATCCATTCGGGCGGCGATCGGGAATCGACGCCGGCTGTCCAAAACGGCCGGCGACGGACGGGGCCCTTGCCGCCGCGGTAGAAGCCAACTGCAATATCCGGCTTAAACGGTGATCTCTGGACGGGGAGGAACGGCCATGGCTTTGGAATACGATGCGGTGGTTGTGGGTGCGGGTCCGGGCGGGGCCTCGGCAGCCCGGGAACTGGTCCGGGCCGGCCGCAAGGTGGTCATGCTGGAATACGGACCCGATGGTGGGCGGATCGGCAGCCACTTGTCCCTGATCAACAAGATCGATCTGAAAAACGCCCTCCCCTTGGGGCACGAAGTCATGGTCCGGGGCCTGGCTACGGGCGGGTCGTCCCTGATCTACTGCGGGACCGCCACGAAGCCGGCGGCCTTCATTCGGGAGCGGACCGGTATCGATCTCGATCCCCTGGCCGACCAGTTTATCGAAGAACTGGGCGTGGCTCCCCTTCCGGATTCCCTGGTGGGAGAATCCGCCCTTCGGATCATGGAATCGGCCCAGCGCCTGGGTCTGGAATGGCAGCTTCTCCCCAAGTTCATCGATCCGTCCAAGTGCGTGCCTCACTGCGGCGAGTGCATGCTGGGCTGCCGGCGGGAGGCCAAATTCACGGCCCGGCGTTTCGTCAACGAAGCCCGGACCATGGGCCTGACCCTGCGGCCGAAAACCCGGGTGGACCGCGTCATCACCGAGGGCGGCAAGGCCGTGGGGGTCTTCGGGCTCGGGCCCGACGGGCCGGTCGAGGTGCGGGCGGAAAAAGTCATCCTGGCCGCCGGCGGCCTGGGCACGCCGATCATCCTGAAACGCTCCGGGATCGATGAGGCCGGCCAGGGCTTTTTCTCCGACCCCCTGGTCTTCACCTACGGCCTGCTCGAGGATGTGGACCGGGGCTCCATCTACGACATTCCCATGACCGCCGGGACCTGGCAGTTCCATGAGAAGGAGGGCGTGATGATGACGGACCTGGCCGAGCCCTGGATGCTGCTCATGGCTTCCATGGGCACCAGTTGGCCGCCCCGGGTCGACCAGTGGCCCCGAATGCGCCGGACCGTCGGAATCATGACCAAAGTCAAGGACCCGGTTTCAGGAACCATCGATGCCAGAGGCCGTCTGAGAAAGGACCTCGAACCCGAAGTCCGCTGGCGCCTGGCCTTCGGCGACCGGCAGGCCCGGGCGATTCTGCGACAGGCCGGCGTGCGGGAGCCCTCCCTTTTCACTTCGCCGGTCAAGGCCGCCCATCCGGGCGGTTCGGCTCCCATCGGACGCGTCGTGGACCGCAACCTGGAAACCGATATCAAAAACTGCTTTGTCGCCGACGCCAGCGTCGTGCCCGACGAACTGGGCACGCCGGTCGTGCTGCTGGCCCTGTGCATCGGTCGATACGCCGCCCAGACCATGCTGGCTAACTGGAATTGATCCCTTTCTCATGAAGAGCCATGCGGAAAGAATAAGGACTTGTTTCACCCGAACGGCTGTGCTACGGTTATACACTCACCTAATATATCTCAAGATGGAGGTCGCAAGATGATTGGAATTTACGTCAAGCTGCCGATCAAGGAAGGCAAGGTCGATGAATGCATCGCCGCGTTCCAGGAGCTGATGAAAAGCGTCGGCCAAGAGGAAGGCTGCCTGCTGTATTCCCTGTTCAAAGACAAGAAGGACCCCAACACCCTGATCATGATGGAGCGCTACAAGGACAAGGACGCCCTGGGCCATCACGGCTCCACGGAATACTTCAAGGCCTTTCAGGGCAAGATGGCCGGATTTCTGGCCGGCGCCCCGGAGATGAAGATACTCGAGGAAGTCGCCTCAATCTGATTCGGACCCGGCCCCCGCGCAGGCGGGACGATCGATTGGCGCCCGGGCGGTTCTCCGCCGGGCGCCATTTTTTTTGCCCCGTACAGAAACCGCAAAGAGGAGGCCGGGGCGCGGACCGGCTGGTCCGCGCCCCGGGGGTGGTTGGGTTTGGTGGTGGGGTTTGAGGGAAGAGAAGGAAATCGCCTGACCCGGAAAATCTTTAATTTTCGCGCCTGTTACGACAGGCTTCCGGATCGAGGCGAGCGGGTCAGGTCTTCAGCTCGTCCGGTTCCATGACTTCCACATGCCTGAGTTTCATGAACTGTTTGTATCCGATCACTTTTTTCCCGTTGTATTCCATGTTCACGGCCCGGGCCGGACAGTTGTTGATGCAACCGAAGCAGAGCACGCATGATGTCGTATCCACCGTATAGTGATCCAGATCGATCGCATCAACCGGGCATTTTTCAACGCATGTTCCGCACCCGATGCATTGGTCCTCGATGATGGAATGGTTGCTGATCAACTGCTTGTTCCACCAGATCAGGCCGAAAAAGGTGGCAAACTCCCGCCAGGTCAGTTTTTGGGTAAATTCGTCGCTCCGGCCCTGCTTGACCTGGTTGATGATATAACCGGCGTATTTTCGAACGCGCTCGTATGTCTCCCGATCGGGGAGGTGCCTGGCCCTCCAAACGTTGTCGTTGACGTTTTCCTCCGACCAGGCGAGAGGATATGAGGACATGTTCCTGAAGGCGTTCAACGCGATCGGTACGCCCTGTTTTTCCGACAGGCCCTCGAGAATCGAGCAGGCCGCGTTGTGCTGGTTGCCTTCCGGGCCGCCGAACGTCACATAGGAGGCCACCGGGGTCCCCTTCAGATCGGGCAGGGACCTGATCCAGTCCTTGACGTAGGACGGCGTGTCATAATAAAAGACCGGAGAGCCCATCACGATCAGGTCATAGTCTCCGATCCTGGACTTGTCAAAATCCCTCAGATCGGAGGCCGTGACCGTCGTTCCATGTTTCTCCAGCGTTTTGGCCAACAATCGGCCGTCTCTTTCCGTGTACCCCGTCTGGCTGTACCAAAGAACCGCTGCGTTTTCAGTTTTCCCGGTATTCATGGGAACTTTCGCGCGTATGGTGCTGATGGTCACGCAGCCGGGCGCCGCGGGGACCGACACTGCCGCCGCGGCCATCGTGCTTTTCTTCAAAAAGGTTCTTCTGGTTTCCATAATCTTTCCAGGAATCCGGAATCAGGCGCCCTAACCCTGGTTGAATCGCCGTTCCCAGTCGTATTCCCGGGCGGTGACGTGGTCCTCCATGCGGCCAAGGCGGCGGTCCAGGTTGTCGTAGGTGCGTTTCAGACGACCCAGGGCCATGCTGCGGGACGCGGTGAACGAGTTGTAGAACTCCACGTCTTCAGCCCCGCGAAAAGGCAGGACCGGTTCGGGCTTTATGAGCAGGGCGGCCAGAAAATAGAGGCCGATCGCGGGCCAGAACCCGCTGAACAGCAGAACGGCCACGGCGATGAGGCGGACCCAAAGGACCTCGATGTCCAGGTACCGGGACAGCCCCTTGCATACGCCGAGGATGGCGCCGTCACGCGAACGGTAGAGACCGGATTTGGCGCTTGTGGAATACGATGACCCGGTACCGCCGCGATTCCCCGACTCTGAATGGCGTCGTCTGGATCTCATATGTCTATGCCCAGTCATTTACGAGCTTCCTTTCTGTCTTGATCCATAAGAATGGTTTCCAGGGCCTCGATCCGTTCCTCCATCCGCATCAGACCCTGGTGGATTTCCTGGATCAGGCGGGTTTCATCGGCCTGAATCTCCTCCTTCTGACGGCTGGACCCCCCGGTCACGATCTTGAGGGCCCAGATCAGAAAGAACCCGGCCACGATCAGGAAAGGCAGGCCGAATATGAGCAGAACAGTGATCATTCCGGGATGCATACTGCCTCCGTCAGACCTGGGTTACCGGGACGGCCCGGTCAGGCCGAGGGGCCGGGATCGGATTTTTCCGAGGTCCGGGCCTTGAGGGCCGACAGTTCCCGCTCGATCTCCTCGTCCCCGCCCAGGTGCAGAAACTGGTCCTCCAGGTTGGGACGACGCCCGTGGTTGACCAGGTCCGCTTCGGCTTCCAGACGTTCAACCCGGTTTTCGAACTGCTCGAAACGGATGAAAGCGTCCGAGGTGTCGTAGCGCCGGATGTCGGTCTGAGCCCGTTTCCGGGTCTGGGCGTGAATGTGACGCTGGATCAGGACACGCTGCTTTTCACGGGCCGCGGCGAGCTTGTCCTCCAGTTGGCCGATCTCCCCCTGATACTGTTCGATCAGGGCCTCGATCTGGTTCGCCTCCCGCTCCAACTCCTCCTGGCGCTCCAGGTAACGACGCTTCTCCATCAGGGCCTCGCGGGCCAGGTCCTCCCGTCCCTTGTTCACGGCCAGTTCGGCCCGTTTGACCCAGGCCCCCGCCCGCTCCTTGACCTCGTCCAGGGCCCGGCCCAGCCGATGTCGGCTGGCCATGACATTGGCGCAAGAGGCCTTGATTTCAACGAGGGTGTCTTCCATCTCCTGGATCATCAGCTTGACCATCTTCTCCGGGTCTTCGGCCTTGTCCAGCATGGAATTGATGTTGGAATTGATGATGTCTCTGACTCGGGAAAAAACGCCCATTTTCAGTTCTCCTTCCCATTTTTTGCTGTCCTGAGGGGAAAGCAACAAGTGGGCCAAAAAAGGGGAAATATATCAACATATTGTTATCATTATATATTATTGTTTGGTGTCTGATAGAGGGGCTTGACCCGCATGTATAAATATGATAACATTTGGTAAATTAAACCGATATGTGGTGCTAAAATGGAGTCCGATGCTGCGTCTGTCCGTATCCAGGAGGCTCTCGGCCAGTCAGAAGCCTTCCTGACCTTCCAGGAACAACTCTCACGGGCGGCCAAGGTGGATCGCCCCCTATTGATCGTGGGCGAACGGGGCACGGGCAAGGAACTGGCCGCGGCCCGGGTGCATTACCTGTCCGGCCGCTGGCGCGAACCCCTGGTCACTCTCAACTGCGCCGCCCTGGCCCCGACCCTGATCGAAACCGAATTGTTCGGGGCCGAGGCCGGGGCCTATACCGGGGCCGTGCGCCGACGCATGGGGCGATTCGAGGCGGCGGCCGGCGGGACCCTTTTTCTCGATGAAATCGGAAACGTGCCCCTGGAGGTCCAGGAAAAAATCCTGCGGGTGGTCGAGTACCAGACCTTCGAGCGGGTGGGCGGTTCGGTCTCCCTCGAAGCGGACGTCCGGATCGTCGGCGCCACCAACGCCGATCTGCCCGCTCTGGCCGCGCAGGGGCGTTTCAAGCAGGACCTCCTCGACCGGCTCAGCTTCGAGGTCCTCGTCGTCCCGCCTCTGCGGCAACGCGAGGATGACGTGCTTTTCCTGGCCAATCATTTCGCCGCCCGCATGGCCCGCGAACTGGGGCTGGAATCCGTGCCGGTCTTCAGTGATGCGGCCGCGGAGGCGATCGAGCGGCACGGCTGGCCGGGAAACATCCGCGAACTGAAAAACGTGGTCGAGAGGGCAGTTTACCGGTGTGGGGCCGGTCGGATCGAGGCCATCGTCTTCGATCCTTTTCCGGCCGGGACCGGGCGCAGGGAGACGGAGCCCGAGGAGGCCTCTCCGACGGGGGGGGGCGGGCCCGAGCCGGTCGAACCCGTTCGCCTGGACGTGCCCCTGACCGAACAGGTTCGCCGGCTGGAGGTCCGGCTGATCAAGGAAGCCTTGGTCCGGGCCCAGTATAACCAGGGGGAGGCGGCCCGGATTCTGGGCCTGACCTACAATCAGTTTCGGGGGTTGTACCGCAAGTACCGGGCCCGGGGGCTCTAGTGTGGCCGGCTGAATACGGGGGTTTGATTCCGTTTGACAGGTCCAAATTTTCCGGTTAGGGTAAACTGTCTCGTCACCCGTCCGAGAAGGGGTGTTTCGTTGCCGTTGGGCCGGTCGGGTCGAATACGAGCAGGAAGGCACCATTTTTTAAAGAACGTCCGCTTGACCCGGTCCCCGGAGGGGGTGGGGGTATTGCGGTGGAAGGCCGTTCTTTCCGGGCCCCGTTGAAGCAGGAGTCCCAACGCACGCCTCGACAAAAGGCTCGGCCATTCCTTCCTTGAGGACTGACGGTATGCAGAAGCGCAAGGTATTGATCGTGGAGGATGAGGTCGTCATCGCCCGGGAGTTGGCGGCCTGCGTCGAGAGTTTCGGTTTTGACGTCTGCGGCGTGGCCGTCTCGGGCCGGGATGCCCTGGCCGCCGCCGAAAAATCCCGACCCGACCTGGTTCTGATGGACATCGTGCTCAGCGGCGAGTTGGACGGTATTGAAACGGCCAGCCAGTTGCGGGCCTCCATGGGCATCCCGGTGATATTTTGCACGGCCTACGCCGATGATGAGCGTCTGGCTCAGGCCAAGGTCGCCGAACCCTTCGGCTATATCCTCAAGCCTTTCGAAGGCCAGGCCCTGCGGGCGGTCATGGAAATGGCCCTCTACAAGTCGGAGTTGGAACGAAAATTCCGGAAGAAGCGGGAACAGTACCGCGCGCTCGTGGAAAACATCAACGACGTCGTTTTCACGATCGACGCCGAGGGCAAGGTCACTTACGTCAGTCCGGTCATCAGACGGGTAACCGGGTTCGATCCCGAGGAGATCGTCGGCCGGCACTATACGGAAACCGTCCACCCGGACGACCTGGCCCGAATCGAACGGAGCTTCACGCGGTCCCGGTCCGGTGCCTCGGAGGCCTTGGAATTTCGGGGTTTTCATAAAAACGGGTCCCTGCTTCACTTCCGGGCCTCCAACCGGGTTATGGATATCGACGGCCGTCTGGTCACGACCGGCATCCTGTCCGACGTGACGGAACAGAAACGGGCTCAGGTTGAACTGCAGGAGACGAACCGGCGACTCGAGACGTTGATCGAGGCCATACCGGACGTGGTATATTTCAAGGACCGGGAAGGCCGCCACCTGGTCGTGAACAAGGCCTTTGAGGCACTTTCCGGAGTCGGGTCCAAGGAAGCATTCGGCCGGACCGACCAAGAGCTGCTTCCACCGGACCTGGCCGAGTCCTATCGATTGAGCGACGCCCGGGTCTTTGCCGACGGTCGTCAAATACAGGTTCAGGAATCCACCGTGCTCGATAACGACCGCCGGATATATTTCGACACCATCAAGGCCCCGATATTCAGCCAGGATGGCGAACTCGAGGGACTCGTGGGGGTCAGCCGCGACATCACGGACCGACACAAGGCGGAGCAGGAGCGGGAAGCCCTCATCCTGGACCTTCAGGTCGCCAAGGAGGAACTCGAACGGCTCAGCCTGACCGACGGCCTGACCGGGGTCTTCAATCGCCGCTACTTCGAAGCCGGCCTGGAGGGTGAATGGCGGCGGGCCTTGCGGGAAGACGCCCCGGTTTCCCTGCTCATGATCGACATCGACTTTTTCAAGCGATTCAACGACGGCAAAGGGCACCCGGCCGGGGACGTCTGTCTGCGCGAGGTGGCTCAGGCGGTGAGCGCCGCTTTGAGACGGCCGGGGGATTTCGTGGCCCGATATGGGGGCGAGGAGTTTTCCTGCGTTTTACCCCGAACGGAAGCCAAAGGGGCCTGGGAAGTGGCCGAGGCCGTACGCCTGGAGGTCGCTTCCCTGAACATTCCGCATCCGTCGTCCTCCGTGGAGCCCGTGGTCACGGTTAGTGTGGGCGTGGCCACGGCCGGCCCGGACGCCCGGGGTCGCCGATCACTGACGGCCCTGGTCACCACCGCGGACCAGGCCCTTTATCAGGCCAAGGACGAGGGGCGGAACCGCACCGCGGCCATTGAAATGCCGTGATCGGACCGGTTTCGCTTTTCCGATTTCGTCAGCCCGCGGGCAGTGCACAGACCGGCGCCCCGGTCTCTCGTCCCCGGATGCCGATGGGTTGATGTCGGAGGGGCACTGTTTTATAATATCCGGGATGAGCTTTTCAGCTCATTCGTCGCGGCCGGATTTGCTCACTGTCGCCTGGCGGTCTTTTCCTGGCTGCAACACCGCGATGGGATAGGGGAGGACATGCTGCCGCCGGACGATGATAAGATTCTGGCCAATCTGATCAAGATCGAATTCGGCCTGTCCAAAATCTACGACCATATGTCTCGGCGGGAGAACTTCACCCGGCCGGTCAAGGCCTTCTGGGAGACCATGGCCCGGGAGGAGGATATACACGGACGGGTCTTTCAGGAGATTCGGGACAAGGCCGGTACAATGGATTCCTTTGTGGTCCAGTTGAAGATCGACATGGACCGGCTCCGGGCTTTTGTGGACCAGGTCAACGATCTGCTGGTCCAGGTCAGGAAGGCAGACCTGTCCGAAGTGGAGGCCTTTCAATTCGGGCAGCTGATCGAGGCCGAACTGGACGAAGCCGAATTCCTCAAGGGCATGGTGGTGTCGGATTCTGAAATCGAGAAAAAAATCCGAAAAATCGAGGTCGATACCAAAAAGCACCGCATGATCCTCATCCAGCATTCCAAGGGATATATTAAAACCGAGTAAATGGACAGCCGCTTCCCGAGGGCCGGAACTCCGCCGGAAGGCCGAAATCCCGAAAACGGGAGGACCACGCCGCTTCAATGGACCCGCGCAGCGCCAGTTGCGACCTGAAAGGGGTGTATCGTGTCCGATGACGCGATCGTCGACATCATTCGCCTGTGTTTGGATATCGATACCAAAGCGGAAGCGCTTTACCGGGACATGGCCGCCCGCTTCGGTCGAAACGAAATCGGTTCTTTTTTCGATGAAATGTGCGGAGCGGAGCGGCAGCACATCGCGTTTTGGAATGATCTGTTACACATGGCGGAAGAAGGTATGATCCCCCAGGTATTCGATCATCCCCATAAGGTGATAGCGGAACTTCAAGCCGTAGGCTCCAGGATCGAATCGCTGATAGACCAGTACCATGGCCTGTTTCCGACCAACGAGGCCTTCCTGATCTCCTTCCGGTTGGAGTTTTATCTGCTTCATCCGGCCCTGGAGACGCTTTTCCATTACGGCAAGACCATCGAGGGGGCGACCGGTTTGCAGTCTCCGCTGGAGGAATATGAGAGCCACATCGACAAATTCATCTCGGCCCTCAACCGCCTGGGTAACGTGTCACCGGAAATGGAACTCGTCGGCGAATCGTTGAAAACATTGTGGCAGGAGAACCGGAGTCTGACCAGGCTGACCAACGTCGATCAATTGACCGGTGTTTTGAACCGGCGCGGCTTTCTGCATGCCGTTCAGCCCCTCTCGCATTTGGCCCAGAGAAATGCCTTTGATATTGGCGTTCTGATGATCGATATCGATCATTTCAAAAAAATAAATGATACATACGGGCATCAAGCCGGTGATGAGGTCCTGGTTCGGGTGGCCGCCTCCATCAAATCGAGCCTGCGGATTTCGGACCTGGTCGGACGTTACGGGGGCGAGGAGTTCATTGTTTTCATGCCGGAAGTCCGGGTCCAGGCCATGCGCCAGGTTGCGGAAAAAGCAAGGCGGTCCGTTGAGGCCGTCCGTCCGCGGGACATACCGGTCACGGTGAGCATCGGCGGAGCCAGCAGTCGGATAGGCCAGCGGGTGAACCAGGATGTCGAAAACCTGATCAAGCAGGCGGACGACCGGCTGTATCAGGCCAAGCGGGAAGGCCGGAATCGGGTCCTGACCTAGGGCCGGGGCCTACTCGGGCTTGATGACGAAAGGGTCAACCCAGGACTGGGACATGAAACAGGGGTTCTGGGGGATGTAGGCCGGCTGGGCCAGGCGCCGTTTGATCCGGGACTCGATATGGGCCACCCGGGTTTGAAACAGCCGGTTGTTGGGCTCGATGTCCAGGGCTTTCCTGGTTGCTTCCAGGGCCTGGGGCAGCAGGCCTCGGGCTTCGAGAACATAGCCCAGACCGCAGTGGGCGTTGGGGATGAGCGGTTTGACCTCCAGGGCCGTGTTGAAGTCAGCCTCGGCACGGTCGTAGTCCTGGGTGTTGAACCAGGCCATGCCTCGGCAGACCAGGGCCCAGCCGAAGTTCGGGTTGATTTCCAGAGCCCGGTTGTAATCGGTGATGGCCCGGTCATAATCGCCGGCGGCCGCCGTGGCCGCGCCTCGGCGCAGGTAGGCCTCGGCGTTCAAGGGGTCGTTGTCCACCACCCGGGTGTAATCGGCCACGGCCCGGTCCAGGGCGCCCTGGTGAAACCAGCGGACGTCCCGGCTGCTGGTGTAGGCCGGGTCCAGGGCCACGGCCCGGTTGTAGTCTTCCGTGGCCGCCTGATGATCGCCGTTGCGGGCCCGGGCCACCCCCCGATTGCTGTACGCGGCGGCGTACCCGGGGTCCAGTTCGACGGTCCGGGTAAAGGCCCGGATGGCCTCCCCATACCGGTCTTCAAGCAGATAAGAAAAGCCCCGCTCGAACCAGTCCACGGCCGAAAGCAGTCGGATGGTCCGCCGGTATTCATCCTTCAGGGCGTCCAGGCCGCTTTTCGAGGCAGCGGCCGCCTTTTTACTCAGCGCGGCCGCATCGGCCAGGTATCGTTCGGCCTTGCCCCGGGCTTCGGCCAGTTCCGCGACCGCCTGCCGATTGCGCCTCAGACTTTCGACCGCGTCCCCCAGGCGGGCCGGGTCGGCTTCGAAACGGACCTGGAGGCGGTAAAGCCGGCCGGTCCACGTATCTCCAACGATGTACGGCCGGACCAGACAGCCGGCCATCCGGGCCAGTTCATTCCGGGTCAGTCCGGACTTGCGGACCGCCGGTTCCCGGCCCAGGTCTTCGGACAGGGCGGAGAACAGCTGCTGCTTGGCCGTTTCCAGGGCCACGGCCCGGCTGGTGTACTGGTCGTCGACCCGGCCGGCCCGGTAGGAGACGGCCCGCAGATAGCTGTTGACTTCGGCCAGGACGGGGCCTGGCCGGAGTACGGCCCAGAGGCAGGCCAGCAGGAGAAGCACGGCCGGCCCCGAAAGGCGGCGGCAGAGCGAGCCGTTGACTTGCGGCATGGGGTCACCTCAATAGGGTGTCTTGTCGAGAATATGAAGCAGGGACTGGCCGTACTCGCTACCGGACATCTCCTCGGCCAACCGGCGAACACGGGCCTGGTCGATGTAGCCCATTCGATAGGCGATCTCCTCGATACAGGCGACTTTCAGCCCCTGGCGCTTTTCGATGGTCTCGATAAACGTACTGGCGTCGAGCAGCGATTCGTGGGTGCCGGCGTCCAGCCAGGCGTAACCCCGCCCCAACAACTCGACCCGCAACTCGTCCCGCCGGAGATATTCCAGGTTGACTTCGGTGATTTCGAGTTCGCCCCGCGCCGAGGGTTTGAGGCCGGCGGCGATCTCGACCACGCGGTTGTCGTAAAAATACAGGCCGGGGACCGCGTAGTGGGACCGGGGACGTTGCGGCTTTTCCTCGATGCTGATCACCCGGCCGTCCGGGTCGAACTCCACGATGCCGTACCGCTCCGGGTCCCGGACCCAATACCCGAAGATCAGCCCGCCCCGCTCCAGGGCCGTGGCCCGATGAAGCACCTCGGGTAGACCGTGTCCGAAAAAGATGTTGTCGCCCAAGGTCAGGCAGACCCGGTCGGGTCCGATGAAATCCCGGCCGATCGTAAAGGCCTGGGCCAGACCTTCGGGCCTGGGCTGTTCGGCATACTCGAAACTCAGGCCCCACTGCCCGCCGTCGCCCATCAGCTTTTCGAACTTGGGCAGGTCCTCGGGGGTGGATATGACCAGAATTTTCCGGATGCCGGCCAGCATGAGCACGGAAAGCGGGTAATATATCATCGGCTTGTCATAGACCGGCAGCAGTTGTTTGCTGACCGCCTTGGTCACCGGATGAAGCCGGGTGCCGGCGCCGCCTGCCAGAATGATGCCCTTCCAGGCCCCGTCCGTCCGGTTGGGTGCAGTCATCGGGCCAACCTCCCTTGTAAATAAACCGGCTGGCGGGCCGTCCCCTTTCCGGGGAATGCGGACCCCAACCGCTCGGGCGGTCCCTGGACCGCCGAACCGATTATAACACGCCGGCGCATGGGGTGAAAGGGCGGCTTCCGGCCTCGGGACTTTGACCGCCTCCTTATTCCATAACATCGAATAGGGACGAAGCGGCAGAATCGTAACGCGGCCAAAGGCCGCGCCTTCGGATGGTCCCGTACAGGCCCCGTTTTTTCAGATGGCCCGCTGCTCCGTTTCATCTTGAACGGCCCGGGAAGAGCGGGTATGATTAGGTCGTGTGCGAGGAAACACGATGATGTCCGACCAGACACTCAAGGAGCAGATAACCAAACTCAACCGCATCGGCATCGCCCTGTCGAGCGAGACGAATCTCGAACGGCTTCTGGACCTGATCGTACGGGAAAGTCGGAGCTTCAGCGGCGCGGATGCCGGGAGCCTGTACATCCGCCAGAACGACCACCTGCGCTTTGAAGTGGCCCAGAACGACACTTTGAAAAAGCGGGATGCCTCGTCGGAGGAAAAGTTCAGGCCCTTTCCGCTGCCCCTGACCAAGAAGAGTATCGCCGGTTACGTGGCCCTGACCGGAAAGGCCCTCAATATCAACGATGTGTACCAGCTGGACGAGACGATGGAATTTTCCTTCAACCGGGAGTTCGACCAGCGCAACGACTATCGCACCCGTTCCATGCTCGTTATCCCCATGATGGACAACCGCCAAGAAAACATCGGGGTGCTGCAACTGATCAACGCCCTGGACGAAGACGGCCGAGTCATCCCTTTTACCAACGAGGTCGAGGACCTGTGCCTCTCTCTGGCCTCCCAGGCCGCCGTGGCCATCCGCAACGCCCAGCTCATCGCATCCATCAAAAATATCTTTGCCGCCCTGCTCCAGTACTCGGCTTCGGCCATCGACGCCCGAAGCCCGCATACGGCCGGGCATTCCCAGCGCGTGGCCCGCATGGCCCACCGGCTGGCCGAGGCCATCAACCGGCAGCGGGACGGCCTCCTGGGCGGCATCCGTTTTTCGGAAGAGGAACTGGAGGAACTCCTGTATTCGGCCTGGCTTCACGACCTGGGCAAGATCGGCGTACCGGAACGGGTCCTGGAAAAGTCCACCAAGCTCGAAGCCACCCGGCTGGCTCTGATCGAGTCCCGTTTCGAACGGTTCAAAATGTCCGTTCGCAACGAGTTTCAGGCGAGGCTTATCGAGCGGTTGCGCCAAGGCCCCGTCGATCCCGACGAGACGGCGGAACTGGAACGCGACCGGGACTGCCGGCTCAAGGGGCTGGACGAGGAAATCGAACTGATCGTTCGCCTCAACACGCCGGGCTGGGTCGGCGACGAGGACTTGGCCCGTCTGAGGGCCATCGCCGCCAAGCAGTTCACCGACGAAACGGGGCGAACGGTTCCCTACATCGATGAATACGAACTGAAGAACCTCGCCGTGGCCAAGGGGAACCTGACCGAAGAGGAATATCGGGTCATCCAGTCCCATGTGGTCCATACCCTCAACATCGTGGAAAAAATCCCCTTTACGCCGGAACTGTCGCGAATTCCGGACTTTGCCGCCGCCCATCACGAAATGCTCAACGGGACCGGATACCCCAACGGGCTCAAGGGCGAGCAAATCCCCCTCCAGGCCCGGATTCTAGGCGTGGTCGATATCTTCGACGCCCTGGTGGCCAGCGACCGGCCTTACAAAAAAGCCTTGCCTTTGGATAAGGCCTTGGCCATCCTGGAAGATGAAGTCAAAGTCGGTCGCCTGGATGGGAATCTGGTCGATCTGTTCATCAAAGAGCGCATCTGGGCCGAGCAGGACGCCGGAGCGGCCAGGGAGTGAGAAGATGCTGGACGGATTTCACAAGATCGTGGAACAGAGAATCCAGGAGGCCCTGGAGCGGGGAGATTTCGATGACCTGCCCGGTCGGGGCAGGCCCTTGAACTTGTCCGACGATGCACGGGTGCCGGAAGAACTTCGCCTGGCCTACAAAATTCTGAAAAACGCCAACTGCCATCCGCCGGAACTGGAACTCAAGAAGGAGATCATCCAGATCGAGGACATGCTGGCCGGGATTCAGGACGAAAAGGAAAAGTACCGCCAGATCAAAAAATTGAACTTCCTGGTCACCAAGCTCAACATGATACGTCCCACCCGGGTGGAGTTCGAGGAGCAACAGCGGTATTTTTCCAAAATCGTCGACAGGATGTCCGTATCACCCGACAAGGCCGGGGGCGGGAGACGGGATGAACGCTGAACTTCCGGACCGCGCCGCCGCCTCCGAGGAAATCGTCGTCTTCAAGGACGTGGTTAAAAGCTATGACCATCGCCCGGTGCTTGACGGCGTCTCCTTCACGATCCGCGATGGCGAGCACATCAGCCTCTGCGGCGAGTCCATGAGCGGCAAGAGCACGATCTTCAAGATCATCGCCGGTCTGGTCCAGCCGGAAAGCGGGGAGGTCCGGGTCTTTGGCCGGGACATTCTGAACATCGGGGAGCGGGAAAAGCAAAAGCACCTGCAGAACATTGCCATGCAGTTCCAGTCCGGCGCCCTTTTTGATTCCATGACCGTCAATGAAAACATTATGTTCGTGCTCGATGAGACCCGGCACTTGCCCAAAAAAGAGAAACAAGGCCGCATCGACCACCTGCTCAAGGGCGTCAACCTGTTGTCGGCCCGAAACAAGTATCCTTACCAGCTTTCCGGAGGCATGAAAAAACGCGTGGCCGTGGCCAGGGCCCTGGCTCCCACTCCGCGGCTGGCGCTCTTCGACGAGCCGGCCGCCGGACTGGACCCGGTGACCTCGGCCCGGATCGTCAACCTGATCAAGGACCTGGTGGCCGAACACCAAATGACGATCATGGTTTCCACGACCGACGTCCAGTTGGCCATGAGGTTTTCCACCCGCTTCATCCTCTTGAAAAACGGACATGTCCACGCCGACGCCCCTTGGCCCGAACTCAGGGACTCGGACGATGAATACGCCCGGAAATTTTTAAGTCGGGCCCTGAACGCCTGAGCGGTCCCGGATTGGGGAATCGATTGTTTTGCACTCATATGATCAACGGGTCCGGCAGCGGCCGGGCCGGGGAGCGACGGGTCGTGCGCAAGCCCCGTCTTTCGAGGAGCGGGTTATAACCAGGTCGGCCATCGATTGTTTGGACCGGGTCCAGAAGCCGGGCCGGTATCTCGGCGGCGAGGTCGGGGCCGTGGTCAAGGACCCGGCGGACTTGACGCTTCGGGTGGCCCTGGCCTTTCCCGACATTTACGAGATCGGGATGAGCCACCTGGGGCTCAAGATTCTGTACGACATGATCAACCGGGTTCCGCGCTACTGGGCCGAGCGGGTCATGGCGCCCTGGCTGGACCGGGAGGCGGACTTGAAGCGGCGCGGGCAAAGGCTGGGCAGCCTCGAATCCGGGCTGCCCCTGTCCGACTTCGATCTGGTCGGTTTTTCCCTCCAGTACGAGCTTTCCTACGTGGACGTCCTGAACATGCTGGACCTGGCCGGTATCCCGCTCCGGGCCGAGGACCGGGGCGAGGGCGGGCCCCTGATCGTTGGGGGAGGGTCGGGCGCTGCCAACCCCGAACCCCTGGCCGATTTTTTCGACTTTTTCTTTCTCGGTGACGCCGAAGCCGGCTTTTTGGACGTTTTGGCCGAGATCGAGTCCTGGAAGCGGGCCGGAGGTTCCAAGGGGGAGCTGCGGGCCCGCCTGGCCGGAAGGCCGGGGATTTACGTGCCGTTGTTTTTCGAACCGGCGTACGGACCGGACGGGCGTTTGGCGGCGGTTCGTCCCGTGCGCCCGGGATACGACCGGGTCCACCGGGCCATTGTCCCGGACCTGGACGAGGCGCCGTTTCCCATCGACGTGGTCGTGCCTTACACCAAGCCGGTCCACGACCGCCTGGCCATTGAAATTTCCCGCGGCTGCACCCGGGGCTGCCGCTTCTGCCAGGCCGGGTACCTCTACCGCCCGGTTCGCGAACGGAGCCCGGGGCGGGTCCTCGACCTGGCCGGCCGGTCCCTGGATCGGACCGGTTACGATGACGTTTCTTTCCTCTCTCTTTCCGCCGGGGACTACACCTGTCTGCCTCGACTGATGACCGCCTTCATGGACGCCCACAGTGGGCGCCGGGTGGCCCTGTCCCTGCCCAGTCTGCGGGTCAAGAGCCTGACGCCCGAGATGATGGCCCAGATCAAGCGGGTCCGCAAGACCGGTTTCACCCTGGCCCCGGAAGCCGGCACCCAGCGCCTGCGAGACGTCATCAACAAGGACCTGACCGAGGCGGACCTCCTGCTCGCGTCCCGGGAGGCCTTTGCCCTGGGCTGGCGGCTGATCAAACTCTACTTCATGATCGGCCTGCCCACCGAGACGGAAGAAGACGTGCTGGCCATCGCCGACCTGGCCGGACGGGTCCGGACCGGGACCCGAAGCCAGGTCAATGCCAGTTTCGCCCTGTTCGTGCCCAAACCCCACACCCCCTTCCAGTGGGAGCCCATGCTCGCCCCGGAAGAGGCCTCCAGGCGAATGGACGGACTGCGCAGCCGACTCCGGGCGCCCGGCCTGCGTCCCAAATGGAACCGGGACGACATGAGTCTGGTCGAAGGCATTCTGGCCCGGGGCGACCGGCGCCTGGGACCGGTTCTCCTGGCCGTTCTGAAGAAGGGCGGCCGCCTGCAGGCCTGGACCGAACAGTTTCGCCGGGATTTCTGGCTCGAAGGCCTGGCCGAGGCCGGCCTGGACCCACATGACTACACCCGGGGCCGCGACCGGAACGAGGTGCTGCCCTGGTCCCATATCCAGGCCGGGGCGGATGACGAATTCCTGTGGGCGGAGCGGGAGAAGGCCTATCAGGGCCTGACTTCACCGGACTGCCGCTCCGGCCTGTGCGGCGGATGCGGAGTCTGCGACTTTGACGAGATCAAACCGCGATTCGCCCCCCCTGATCCGGAACCGGCCGTTCGGGTCAAACCGTCGAGCCCCGGAGGGCCGGTCCTCCGGTTCAAGATCAATTACCTCAAGCAGGGATTGGCCAGGCTGCTGGGTCATCTGGAGACGGCCGAGGTCTTCCACCGGGCCTTTCGCCGGGCGGGCCTGGACCTTCACATGAGCCAGGGCTTCCATCCCAAACCCCGCCTCCATTTTCTGACCCCGCTGCCCTTGGGCCTGTCCAGCCTGGACGAATACCTGGTCGCCGACCTGGTCGGACCGCCGGGGCCCGACGAGGTGGCGGCCCGGCTGAACGGGGAACTGCCGGAAGGCTTCCGGATCGTCGGGGCGGAAGGCGTGGCCCTGGGCCGGGCGCGGCCGCAAGCCGAGGGGGCGCGGTACATGGTCCGTGCCGCCGATCCGCTCTTCGAGCCCGGCGGCGAGGGGGCCTGGTCGTCGGCAGAGGCCCTTTGGATCGAGAAAAACGGTAAGAAGGGGCCCAGGCGGGTGGACCTGAAACCCCTGTTGCGGGATGTAAGCATCTTGACGCCCCGTTCGATTGATATTACTCTGTTTTTTGGGGAGGCGGGTTCGGTCAGGCCCCAGGAGGCGGCCGCTGTTCTTTTTGGACTCAGCCCCGAAACCCAGGCCGGTCTCGAGGTGGAGAAGATTGAAACCCTGCTGAGGGAAGGATGAGCATGACCACGGACCTCATCATCAACGCCCGGAGTCACGAAATTCGCATCGCCCTGATCGAAAACGGGACCGTCATCGAATTCTACATCGAACGGCCGTCGATCGGAGGGATCACGGGCAATATTTACAAGGGCCGGATCGTGCGTGTCCTGCCCGGCATGCAGGCCGCCTTTGTGGACATCGGCCAGGTACGAGCCGCTTTTCTCCACGTGGACGACGTGTACGACCACCAGCAGGAGTTCGAGCAGCTGCTCCGGCGGGAAGAGGACGAGGGGCTCCCGAACGAGGAGCCCGAGGGGACCCCGGACAGGCACCATTACACCAACGGCTTTCAGATAGAGGACCTGCTGCACCAGGGCCAGGAGATACTGGTTCAGGTGTCCAAGGAGCCGATGGGACACAAGGGCGCGAGGGTCACCTCCCATATTTCCCTGCCCGGCCGGCACCTGGTCCTCATGCCCACGGCCAGTCACATCGGCGTCTCCCGCCGCATCGAGGACGAGGAAGAACGGCGACGGCTCCGGGAGGCGATCCAGGAGGCCCGACCGGACGGTTCCGGTTTCATCGCCCGGACGGCCGCCGAAGGCGTCCAGCCGGAAAAGATCGTTTCCGAAATGAGCTTCATGCTCAAGCTCTGGCAGAACATCAAGCGGAAGTCTCAGAACGCTGCCGTGCCCAGCCTGATCCACCAGGAACTGGACGCCACCCTCCGAGCGGTCCGGGACTTGTTCACCGAGGAGGTCGATCGCCTGATCATCGACAGCCTCAGCGAGTACGACAAGGTCCTCCGATTCATCGAAACCTTTTCACCGGGACTGAAATCATCGGTGGAGCTGTATTCGGGCCGGGAGCCCGTGTTTGACGCGTACGGGGTCGAGGTGGAAGTCGCCCGGGCCCTGGCCAAGAAGGTCTGGCTGAAGTCCGGCGGGTACATCGTGATCGAGGCCACCGAGGCCCTGACCTCCATCGACGTGAACACCGGCCGGTACGTAGGGCAGCACAATCTCGAAGAAACCATCGTCAAGACGAATCTCGAGGCGGTCAAGGAGATCGCCTATCAGTTGAGATTGAGGAACATCGGGGGACTGATCGTCATCGATTTTATCGACATGGAACGGGAGCCCAACCGGGAAAAGGTCTTCACCGTGCTCAAAGAGGCCCTCAGCCGGGACAAGAGCAAGACCAAGGTCCTGCGGATGTCAGAACTGGGCCTGATCGAGATGACCCGAAAGCGGACCCGGGAAGATATCGACCGCTACCTTCGGGAACCCTGTTACTACTGCGAGGGCGAGGGGTATCTGCTGTCCAGGACCTCGACCTGCTACGAGGCCTTTCGCGATTTGGAACGCGAGGCCATGTCCAGCACCGGGGATGCTTTGTGTCTGACGGTACACCCCGCGCTCAAGGAACTGATGTTGGACGAGGAACGGCACGCTATGGACGATCTGGAATCCCGTCTGGGCAAGCGGGTCATCATCCGCTCGGACGACGGCCTGCATCTGACGGAATACCGTATCGAATCCGAATGAACGGCCACGGATTCGGCCCGTTCGTCTAATGGTTTTGAGTCCGGATGATCAAGGGGGATATCCGGTGAATAGTATGAGACCCCCGTGGGGCCGGGGGATGGCCAGGGAAGAATATGACGCAGACGACAAACGAACCTGAAACGTACGGCCTGTCCGAAGACGTCCGGGCGCGGATCGACGCGATCGACCGCCTGGCAGCCATGCCGCAACTGATCTGGAGGATTCTGGACACCATCAACGATGAAAAAAGCACGGCCGCCGATCTTCAGCGGATCATGGAAAGCGACATGGCCCTGGCTTCCAAGGTGCTCAGTCTGGCCAATTCCGCGTACTACGGCCTGCGCCAAAAGGTGACCACCATCCAGCGGGCCATCGTCATTATCGGGTACCGGGAACTCGAGTTTCTGGTCCTGGGAGCCGGGCTGGCCGACCTGTTCGATCTGAAGCGGCTGCCGCCCCGTTTCGACGGCAAGGGGCTTTGGCTCCACAGCCTGGCCGCGGCCTGGACGGCCCGGGAGATGGCCGATGCGTCCTTTCATGTCGACCCGGGCGGCATGATGGTGGCCGGCCTGCTCCACGACTTGGGCAAACTGATCCTGGCCGTCCACATGCCCGAAGAGACCGCGGAGATCATGAAGCGGGTCGCGTCCGGCACGCCGTACTTCAAGGCCGAGAGTCAACTCGGGCTGCGCCATGCCGCCGTCGGCTATCGCCTGGCCTGGAACTGGCAACTGCCCCGGCTCCAGGTCGAAGCCATCCGGGACCATCATTCGCCGGACCCGGGCGGGGTCCACCCCGAGGCCGCCTGGCTGGTGGCCCTGGCCGACGATCTGGTCAAGCGGTTGGGCGTCGGCCTGAATCTGGCCGCCCCGGCCCTGGACATGGGCCGGGCCTTGAACGCCACCCGTTTAAGCAATCGGGCCTACACCACTATTGCCAAGGACGCTGAAAAGCGCCTGCCGGAAATGGTCGGTCTGTGGCTGCAGATGCTGGAGAACGGCCGCTAGTATTGTCTCCTTCGCTCTTTGCCTGATTCATGGCTCATGAAAAAGGCATTGCGAGCACCGGTCCCTGGGGAAGTCCAAAGATTCCGGGGTTTAGAAACAGCTTCTTCCAGGGGCTGTGGTCGAGTCACCGTATCTGTGTCGGTAGTGAACGCTGAGCGGCTCCCGTGATGACCTTGCGAAACTGCGCAATATCACGCGATATATATGCGATCGACATCGAAGCCGAAAAATTTGCTTCCTAGGAATCCCGTAGATTTCTCTTGATTCCTTGGCGGGATGTCCGTATTTCCCGGCTGGGCGAAAAACGAATGACAACGTATTGACCGCTTTGGGTATGGTATTGTTAAATTACAATGGATAAAATATCATGAATGACCGGATCGGTCGGGGGATTGTTTTCGTGAATCATCGCCCGGCCAGCGGACTGGCCCGGCGTACCTGGTGAGGCCGCGGAAAAGACATGATTGGAACCTTGCTTGGTGATTTCCTGGGCAAAGGGGTTTCGATCCGGTTCAAAACGCTGTTTGTGGGATTCAGGATGTCGAGGGGGGAGTTTCTGATGGTCGGCCGGCTGGTCTGACACGGGCGAACGCAGGCCGGCCTGACCCGGGGCCGATTTCGACTGGCTTGGGCCGGGAAGACGTTCCTGGGCCGGTTGGGACCGATTGATCGTTCGTGGGATGAACTGTCACGGCCCGGTGGTCCGGAAGCACGCGGAGGGCGGTGAGACCTCGATGGCCTCCTGTCGGGGTTACGAAAAGGGTGTCCCCGGCCGAGGAGGCCGAAAAATTTACACAGGTTCCAGGAACGGTCATGGCGGAGAAAAAGTCAAAGCGGGAAATAAAATCCCAGGTTGAAAACAAGGAACTGATCAAAAAGTGGCATACCCAGATTGTAGGGGCCGCCAGCGAGTTGTTTTCACAAAAAGGATATCACCGGACGACGCTACGGGATATCTCCGCGGCCTCGAAAATAAATATTTCCGATATCTATCGCTATATTTCATCAAAAGACGATATATTATATCTGTTTTATTTGTACCTGTATGAACAGTGGGTACCCGCCTATGACAGGGTGGCCCAATCATCGGATGCGGATCCTATTGAACAAATGAAGGATTTGATCGAATCAATCCTCGAATTCATGCTCAAGTGGAGAAGCGAAATGCTCACGTTGTACACGGAGAGCCGGCACTTGGAAAAAGAATCGCTTTATGCCGTTCTTTCCATGGAAAGTCGGACGGTTCGCCTTGTACAAACGATTATTGACCGGGGAGTGGAAAAAGGCGTTTTTAATGTACCCGACACCTTTATGGCCGCGAACATAATCCAGTATCTATTGGGCATACAGGCCATGCGGGGATGGAACTTCGACGACCAATACACGTTTAAACGGTTCTGTGAATTGATAACGATTTTTGTTTTCAGAAGCCTGGGCGTTCAGGACCCTGACTTACTGTCGCGCTAGCCCGACTTTCGCTATTCGCGCCCGAACGCAGGTATTTTGAGGCGGGTATTCGCCGCAAGTGGCTGAAATATAAGGTCTGGATTTTCAGAATCGCTTGTGGTGAAGACCTACCCTCTTGCGGAGGTGATTTCAGGGAT
>JAHJTB010000255.1 GCA_018830135.1 Pseudomonadota bacterium
CCGGCGGTGGACGAAGCCGCCGTGATTTCCAAGAAGAACCGTTCGGATCGGCCGGTGATCAAGGCCTTTGTCAAGCTGAATCCCGGGAGCGAGCCTTCGGCCAGGACGACCCGGGCCCTGCAGGACTTCGTCCGGGCCAATCTGTCCCCGGACACGCCCCTGGAGGAGGTGGAATACCTGGATGAACTGCCCAAGACCCGGACCGGGCGCATTCTGCGCCGGGTCCTCAGGGCGTCCGAGCTGGGACTGGCCACCCGGGACCCGTCTCGTCTGATGGACGTATCCGAAGTGTCGCAACGGGAATGCGATCTGCTCGTCAAGTACGGGACCATCGTGGACGGGACCGGCAAGCCCGGCTTCACGGGCCATCTGGCGGTCAGGGACGGCCGGATACTATCGGTCCAGCCCGCCGGGCCGGACCACCGGGACAACTGGAAGGCCCGGGAGGTGGTCGACGCGATCGGCCTGGTCGTGGCCCCGGGCTTCATCGACGGCCATTCGTACGCCGACTTTCTTCTGCCCGGAGACGATCACCCGACCCGGCTTTCCAGTCTGCTGGAACAGGGCGTGACCACCATCGTCGGCGGGCACGGCGGCTTTTCCCCGGCCCCCTGGCCGGCCAACGCCGGGCATCTTCATTCCATGATCGAGGGACTGGAAGCCCTGGCCCAGGGACCCTGGCCGCTTAAAGGGGAGGGGATCGAGGCCTACTTCCGGTTCCTGGAAGAAAAGGGGCTTGCGGTCAACCTGGTTCAACTGGTGGGACACGCCACCCTGCACTGGTCCTTGAGGGGCGCGGATTACGGCGACCCCGGCCCGGAGGGGCTGGCCGTGATGGAAAGCGTGGTCGAACAAGCCATCGATGCCGGCGCATTCGGGCTGTCCCTGGGCCTGGGCTGGGAACCGGGGCTTTTTGCCCGGATCGAGGAAATCGATCGGCTGGCCCGGACCGTATTGAAACGGGGCGCCCTGCTGGCGGCCCGGCCCCGGGCCCTGGCCCGGATTTCCCCGGCCTATCGCTGGGGGCCCTTTGGCGAGGCCCATAACCTGAAAGCCCTCCGGGAACTGCTTGCCCTCGCGCAAAGGACCGGGGTGAGGCTCCAGATTTCTCCGTTGCATTTCGTGGGCCGGAAAACCTGGGCCACCCAGGGCCAGGCCCTGGATTTGATCGAAGCGGCCCTGAAACGGGGCGCCGACGTGGCCTTTGACGCCGTGCCCTTTCCCTGCTCGAGCGAACCGGTCCTGGCCGCCTACCCGCCCTGGTTCCTCGAAGATCAGGCCGAGCGATGGGGGAATTCCCGGGCCATGATTCGCCTGGGCATTCAATGGGCCTTAATCCTGTGGGGGGCCGGACTCCGTCCCCGGGACGTCCTGCTTTCCTGGGGCGGCGTTCCGGAACTGGAAAGGTATGAAGGGCTGTCCCTGGCCGAACTGGCCCGGGACATGGCCTGTTCGCCCAGGGCGGCCTTCATTCGTCTGACCAGGGAGAGCCGGGGCCGGGCGATCTGCCTGATCCGGGCCGTCAATGGAGACGAGTCTTACGAAGAGGCCCTGCGAGGGGTCCTGACCCATCCCCAAAGCACATTGGGGACCGGGGTCTTCATGCTTGCCCGCGGTTCGGGGAACCCGGCGTCCCTGGGGGCCTTCCCCAGGTTCATCCGCCGCTACGTCCGGGAAACCGGCCTGCTGACCATGGAAGAGGCGGTCGGCAAAATGACCGGGCAGACCGCCCGGCGAGTGGGGCTTCACGACCGGGGCGCCATCGCCCCCGGACAGGCCGCCGACCTGGTGCTTTTCGATCCGGGAGGAATCCGGGACCAGGCCGGCCGGCCCTCGGGCATCCGGGAGGTCTTCATCAACGGCGAGCGGGTTGTTTCGGAAGGCAGGGCGATAGAAGGGAAAAAAGCCGGCCGGGTCCTGCGACGGCCGGCTTGAAATTATTGGTTTCCCAAGAGTCTGGAGCGGTGGGTCGGTTTGGGAATCCGAGGCCGGACCGTTTACTGCCCCCCTAAAAACTGAATGAATTTGAGGACCACCTTCTTCATGGTTTCGTCGGATTCTTCCCAGTAAATCCGCTTGAGGGCCTCCGGAGCCAGGAATCCCTTGCGATAGGGCTTGTCCGTGGTCATGGAGTCGAACTTGTCCACCAGCCGGCAGATTTTGGCCATCATATTGATTTTTTCGCCCGCAATGCCGCGCGGATATCCGGTGCCGTCGTCCTTTTCATGATGTTCGAGGACGATTTTGAGCGAGGACAGGGGAACGATGACCGAGGACTTGAGAATGGCGTAGCCCCTTTCCGGGTGGAGCTTGATTTCACGCCATTCCGGCTCGGTCAACGGCCTGCGCTTTTCCAGTATCTTCCGGTCCACCCGGTTCATGCCCAGGTCGTGAAACAGGGTGCCCAGGCCGAGTACTTTGACCCGCTTGGGGTCCAGACCCAGATAGATGCCAAAGGAGACGGACAGGAGGCAGACGTTGGCCGAGTGGCTGAAAATGGTGTCGTCCCGCTGGAACAGTTTGAACAGATCGTTGTAGGTCACCGGGTCGTCAACCATGGTCTGGAACATGTGGTCGACCAGGCCGATGGCCGAGGTGATGCTTTTGTTTTCCACCGGTTTGTTCAGGATTTCCGTGACCGCCTCGACCGCCTTGCCGTACAGGACCAGCTTTTTCTGGTTGGTCACCCGCTCAATGTTGAAATGGGGGGAGGATTTCAGGGCGGTGATATATTCCAGATAGGCCCGGTAGTCCTTTTCGTGAATATAGGCGCTGGCCAGGTTTCTCTTGGCCAGGATGTTCCTCAATCCCGTGGTGAAGACCGTATTTTCCTGGCAGACCTTGCGAAGAGAGAAGCGTTTGGTCCGCTTGTTGAAAATCTGGATGTACAGGGCGAAGGATATCATCTGCCCCGGCAGGATATCTTCGAACCTGAGTTCCACGAATCCTTTGGGGATGGTTTCCGTGGAGATGATTTCGTCTTCGAGCACGATCTTGTCCGGATCCGCCGCTTCGTCGTCCTCGTCGAGCACCTTCTGCTTTTTAATCAGCTCCGCCACGTCTTCGGGTATGGCCTCATCGACCAGAACGTGCTTTTTTACCGCCGCGACGAGCTTCTGGGTGTTGACCGGTTTGGTCAGGTACTCGGCGGCACCGGACCGGGTCGCCTCGACGGCGGTTTCGAGGTCCAGGACACCGGTCAGAAAGATGACCGGCAGTTCGGGCTTGGTCTTTTTGACGATATCGAGCACGCCCAGGCCGTCCAGACCGGGCATGTTGAAGTCGGTCACCAGCAGGGACAGGTTGGTGTAAAGGAGGTATTCCTCGACCTTCATGGGGTCGTTGACCTCGATGACTTCGTACCCCTCCTTGAAGAGCATCCGTTTGAGCCCCTTGGTGATTTCGGGCTCATCGTCCAGGACCATGATTTTCAATTTTTCCGGCATTTCGTCATTCCTCTATATGGCAGCGACCGGAACGGGACGCCTAGGGCTCCATGACCATTTTTTTATCCCGCAACAAGTGAATGCAGGCCGCGACCACGTCCGGGTCGTAGTATCGTCCCTGGTTGCGTTCGATCTCTTCGAGAGCGGCGTCGAGGCCCAGCCCGGGCCGATACGGCCGGTGGGAGATCATGGCGTCCACCACGTCGGCGACCATGATGATGCGGGACTCGTCCAGGATGTCGTCGCCGGCTAGCCCCTGCGGGTAGCCCGAACCGTCCAGGCGTTCGTGGTGCTGCAGGACGATCTGGGCGATGGGGTATTCGAAATCGATGTTTTTGAGGATGTCGTAGCCCACTTGCGGATGAGCCTTGATAACGGCGAACTCGACTTCGGTCAGCCTTCCGGGCCGGTTGAGGAACTCGGCCGGCACGTAAATCTTGCCGATGTCATGGACCGTGGCCGCCATGCGGATGCCTTCCTGCTCGGTCTGGGTCAGGCCCATTTCAAGGGCCATAGCGCTGGCCAGGCGGGTCACCTTCTGCTGGTGTCCGGCCGTGTACGGGTCCCTCATTTCGATGACTCGGATAAAGGCCACGATCATGTCTTCGAGGCTCTGCCGCCATTTTTTCAGACCGATCAGTTCCCGTTCCGCTTCGGTCAACTTGAAGAATCTGATCCCCTCGGCCACGGATTTGTCCAAATCTTCCGGCGGGCAGGGCTTGGTCAGGAAACGGAAGACACGGCCTTCGTTGACGGCCTTGATGGCCGTCTGCAGGTCGGCCTGGCCGGTGAGCATGATTCGGACCGTGTCCGGGGCGATATCGCTGACCCGGGACAAAAACTCGATCCCGTCCATGACCGGCATGCGGTAGTCCGAGACCACCACGGCGTAGGGCCCCCGGGTCTGAATGGCGGACAACCCCTCCTCGCCGCTTTCGGCCAGGTCGATGTCAAAGGTGCCCCGGAATCTTCGGCGAAAGGATTTCAGCAGTTCGGGTTCGTCATCCACGAACAGGACCTTGTATTCAGTCAATGTGGAATCTCCTTGCGAGTAACGGTCCTTCAGGAAGCGCGTAGGTTATGGTGTTTAGATACCGCTTCCGCTATTGGGTCCGCCCTCTTTGGGTATCGCTTCCCAGTGCCCGCCTTCGGCAGGTTGGAGCATATGGCGCGTATAGCAAACTCCCCCCTCACTCCGCCTTCGCCAAGGCTTCGGCGGACATGCCCGACCCTCTCCCTCAGGAAGGTGTCGACAAATGGCGTTTATCGCCAAATCAAGCGTCGGCGGAAAAAAGATGGATTCCTGCTTTCTCAGGAAAGCCAAATAGTTACGTGTCATTCCCGGGAAGACGGGAATCCATGGTAAATCGATTTTTTCCCAAAATCGACACCCTCGCCGGGGAGAGGGGCGGGAGCTTGCCCCTGGCCTGACCAGGGGTGAGGGTCTTGCCTCGTCTCGCAGACCAAACCAGTTTCTTGTGCCCGGCTCGTTGGGCATGATGTTTCTTGCGTCTTCTCCGCCCTGGCATCTCGCCCGGGTGACCGACAAGGAAACGACTCTTGCCAAGGGCGGTATCGTAGGGCCGAAAAGGAGTGGCTGGGGCCGCGGGTCCCCCCGAACCGTCATTCCCGCGAAAGCAGGAATCCACATCTTAAGCCTCCCGGAAAGAAGATGGATTCCCGCTTTCGCGGGAATGACAGGAAAGGCGACAGCGGCTTCCCGTTGCTGGCTCAGTCCCAGGATGGATATTGATAGCGACATGTTGTTAGTATATTTTCATTTTTGCAGCCGCGCAACCCGGATTCATGTTTCCCGGAAGATCAATCGGGGGAAGCCCGGTTATGTTTCGATGAATCGTAGGCAAAAGAATCTACCGATCCTCGACCGCCGGCTCCGTCGATTCCGTTTCGAGGGGCAGACGCAGGATAAAGGTCGTGCCCCGGCCCACTTCCGTTTCAAAGGTGATGGTCCCCCCGTGTTTTTCCACAATGACCGAATGGGCGATGGCCAGTCCCTGCCCGGTCCCCCTGCCCACGTCCTTGGTCGTGAAAAAGGGGTCGAAAATCCGGGACCGGATTTCCTCGGGAATACCGGACCCGGTGTCGCTGATTCGAATCTCGATCCATCCGTCGTCCTGGCCGGTCCGGACCGCGATCCCGCCCTTGCCGGCCGGATTCGGCCCGATCGCGTCGCCGATGGCATGGGCCGCGTTGATGATGAGGTTCAGCAGCACCTGGCTGAACTCGGCCGCGTAGCAGGGCAGAAGCGGCAGATTCGGGTCCAGGTCGGTTTCCACCTCCGCGCTGTACTTCCATTCGCTGGTCGAGACCGTCACGGCGTTGCGGACCGCATCGTTGACGTCGATCTGCTTTTTCTGCTTGTCGCCCGGGTGACTGAAGTACTTCATGGAGTCCACGATCCGGGAGATGCGGCGCACCCCGTCCAGTGAGCCCGCCAGGGCGTCGGGCACCTCTTCGGTGATGAAATCCAGGCCGGCTTTTTCCATTTTATTCAGGCAGGACCTTACCAGATCATCCGTTGATTTCCCGGACTGGACCGCCTCCATAATGCCGTTCATGTCCCGGACCGTATCGAGCAGGGTGGTGAAGGCCTCCTGGAGAAACTCGACGTTCGAGTGGATGTACTGCGTGGGCGTGTTGATCTCGTGGGCCACGCCCGCGGCCAACTGGCCGATGGATTCGAGCTTCTGGGCCTGGAGAAGCTGTCTTTCCATGCGTTTCTGGGTAGTGATGTCCACGACGACCGACAGGCTGCCTTCAAACCGGCCGTCCGGGCCGAAAAGCGACACGGGATGAAACATGGCGATGATCTTGTCCCCGTCCTTTTTCGTCAAGGCCAGTTCGTACGGTTCGTTGATCCCGGCCCGCCGCCGTTGGAACTGTTCCCGCATGATGGCGAGGCTATCCGGATCGAGCACATGTCTCAAGGACGTCTTTTCGAACTCCTCCCTGGTGTAGCCCAGCATTTCGGCATAGCGGTTGTTGAAGAACCCGAGGCGTTGATTCGGCGTCATAATGATGATGCCTTCGCGCATGGTTTCCACCAGCATCCGATAGCGTTCCTCGCTGGCCCGCAGGTCGTCCTCGACCTGCTTGCGCGTGCTGTTGTCGATAAACGTTTCAAGGAAACATCGCCGGCCGGCCAGTGTGACGGGAACCACGGTCTTGATGATCGGGAACTCTCGACCATCGGCCGTGTAGCAGATTCGATCCGAGTTATCGATTAATTGATGCATGCCGATGGAATCGTCGCCGAGGTTCCTTGCATCACGCATCGGGCAGCAGTTCACCTTCCCCGGACACATGAACTCCCAGCAACTCAAGCCCTCGATCTGCTCCTTGTCCGCCCCGATCATTCGGGCCGCCGTGGGGTTGACCTCGATGATCTCATAGGTTTCGGCGTCCACGATCATGATGCCCGCGTCGATGGAGTCCATTACGGTACGCAAGCGGCGCTGGTTTTCGAGAAGCTGTTCCTCCTGTCGTTTTCGTTGGATCGCGACCCCGTACAGGACGGCCAGGGGTTGGATGGCGGCCATGTCCTGGTCGGAATAATCCGCCGGAGCGTTGGCCACGGCCACGAGGCCGACCAGGTCCGGCCCGATGACGGCCGGGGCGCCGATGAACCGATCGATAGGAATATGCCCGGCGGGTGTTCCGCCGGAACGGGCGTCGCTTGAGGGGGCGTTGCAGAGCATTGCCTGCTTGTGTTCCAGGACCCAGCCCCACAGCCCGCTGAATTCCTTGAAAACCGGGCTCTTTCCCTGGACCTGGCAGACGTCCCAGATATCCTGGGTCATGGTCGGTGCGACCATGTAGCCCGTCTCGGGGTCTATATAGGCGACAAATCCAAATCGGCTGTTGGTCAGGCGCAAGGCCTGGTCCATGATCGTCTCGGAAATGCTTTCCAGGGACGCCGCCGAGATCAGTTTGCTCGATGTTTCGGCCAGGGCCGTGCTTTTCTGATACTCCCTTCGCAGGTCCTCCTCGACCTTTTTCCGGTCGGTGATGTCGGTTATGACCGCAAAGGAGCCCAGAAAGCGGCCCTGCTCGTCAAAGTGGCCGGTGGGCGAAACAATGGTATAGAGCCGCCCGCCGTCCCGGGTTCGCCAGCTCAGTTCATAGCTCGCTTCACGGCCCTGGCGCCGGCGTTCGAACTGTCCAAACCACTTTTCCCGGTCCTCTTCGTGGACGAATTCGATCAGAGGCCGCCCCAGCAGATCGTTCCTGGCATAACTGATCATTTGACAGAACCGGTCGTTGGCGTAATTGAATCGCCCGCTCTCGTCAATTGCCGCGATCCCTTCGGTCATCTTCTCGATCAGGGTCCGGTAGCGCTTCTCGCTTTCCAGAAGCGCCGCCGTGCGGGAGGCGACCAAGGCCTCGAGCTTTTCCGCATGGGTCCGGCTCTCGATCTCGAGGTCCCGGCGCCTCAGGGCGTTGGTGACCTGGATCAGCAGTTCGTTGGACTCGAAGGGCTTGGTCATGTACCCGTACGCCCCGAGGTCCAAGGCCGCCCGGGCCACTTCGGGATCGTCCATGACGCTCATCATGACCACGGCCGTGTCCGGGTGCGCGGTCCGGACGTATTCGAGCAGTTCCAGGCCGGACTCGCCGGGCATGTTCACGTCGGAAAGGATCAGTCGGACCGGATCGGCCTTCAGCTTTTCGCGGGCCTCGGAGGCGCTTAGGGCCGTGGCGCAGTCGTAGCCTCTCATTTTCAACAACTGTTCGACGATCAGACAGACGTGGCGGTCGTCGTCCACGGCCAGGATGTCCGTCATGAGGCATCCTCCAGGACCGGCCCTCCGGCCGGGTCGCGGTTTGCAGCCATGGGCCGTTCCAGGGCCGCCTTGATATTTTTGGCCAGGTCTTCCCGGGTCGCTGGCTTGATGATCCAGCCCAGAACGCCCCTGGATAAAAGCTCGCGGCCCGAAGTGTCGCTGGCGTATCCGGTCCAGACCAGGACCCGGATTCCCGGATTCCGGGCCTTCAAGGCCTCGACAAGCTCCTGGCCGTCCATGTGCGGCATGACGACATCGGTCAGGACCAAAGCGATTTCACCTGCATGGGCATCGTATTGGGCCAGGGCCTCCAGGCCGTCGGCAGCGGTCAGGACGCGGTAGCCCAGGCTTTCGATCATCTTTTTACCCAGTTCGAGGACCATGGCTTCGTCTTCGACCAGGAGAATCAGTTCGCTTCGGCCCCGAGGTTCGGCCTGGCCCTCTTCCGTCGCCTGCTCGGCCTGGACGCCCGGGGAACTGCTTGCGCGCAGGTAAATCCGCATATCGGTCCCCCGGCCCGGATCGCTGTCCACCTCGATGAATCCCTGGTGCCGGGCCACGATGCCGAAGACCTGGGCCAGTCCCAGGCCGGTGCCGTGGCCCGCTTCCTTCGTGGTGAAAAAGGGATCGAATATCTGGGGCAGGATTTTCGGGTGGATGCCTTCCCCGTTGTCGCGGACGGAAAAGACCAGCCAGTCTCCGGGGGGCATCCCGGGCACCGGCGACTTGTCCGAAGCGGAAAGTCCCAGCCGGCCCAGCTTGAACCGAATCTCCCCGCCCTTGGGCAGGGCGTCCCGGGCGTTTACCGCCAGGTTGGCCACGACCTGCTGCATGCCGACGGGATCGCCCATGAGGAAATAGTCGCCGGGTTCGATTTCCAGGGACAGTTTGATGTGTTCCGGAATGGTCCGGGAGAGCAGCTTGTGATTTTCCTTGAGAAATCCGGCAAAATCCATGGCGTGCTGGATGCTGGTCGATCGGCGGCTGAAATCCAGTATCTGGCGGACCAGCCGGGCGGCCGTACGGACCTGTTGGCGGATGACGTCCGCCTTGTCCTGGACCGAGGGCCCGGCCTGGGTATCGATCGAGATCAGTTCGGCGTACCCGCCGACGGTGGTCAGCAGGTTGTTGAAGTCGTGGGCGATGCCTCCGGCCATGGCGCCGATGGCCTCCATCTTCTGGGACTGCCGCAGTTGGGCCTCCAACTGGCGGTTTTCCTCTTCGGCCCGCTTGCGGTCCGTGATGTCGCTGAGAAGGACCAGATGGGCCTCCCTCCCTTCCCATTGGGTCCGGCTCACCCGCATTCCGGCGACGGCCGGCAAAGCCCCGGTCCGGATGATCTGGATTTCCGTGGTTTCGCCCAGCACGACCGGGAAGCCGAAGGTCCGGCCGACCATCTGTTCCGCGCTCCGGCCGAACAGGGTTTCCGCGGCCGGGTTGACGAAACGCACGGCACTCTCTTCGTCGATCACGATGATGCCGTCCGAACTGGTCTGAATGATGTGCCGGTACTTCTCCTCGCCGGCCCGCAGGGCCTGTCCGACCTTCCGGGATTCGGTCACGTCCCAGGCGATGCCCCGGAAGCCCGAGGGCTGGCCCTGGTCGTCCAGTTTGAGGGCCGCGGACAGCTCGGCCTGCCGCCTGTCCCCGTTCTTGTCGATGACCTCGTATGGCACCCGCTTGACCGGCCGGCCGGTTCTGAAGACCCGGTTGAAGGCATGGAATATGTTTCCAGCCGATTGCTCTGGCATGTAATCCGAGAAGTTCATGACCATCAGCTCATCCCGGGAGTACCCGGTCGCCCGGATGAAGACGTCGCTTAAAAAGGTGAAGCGGCCGGACAGGTCCACTTCGAAATACCCCTCTTCGATGCTGTCCAATATGGTCCGGTAGCGCTCCTCGTTTTTTCTCAACTCATCCTCGGCCAGTTTGCGGGCCGTGACGTCGCGGGCCATTCCCAGGACGGCGTACGGTTTCCCGTCCCGATAAAGCAAAGCCCCTTTGGTTTCCACGAATACCGTACCGCCGTCCTTTCTCTTCAGCCTGAGTTCGACGATGGCTTTCTGGTGGCCCAAGGTCTTGGTCTCTTCGAGCGCCTTGATTCCCAGGGCCAACTGGTCCGGGTACATCAGGTCGGCAAAGGTCAGGGACGGGGCGTCCCCCGCGCCATAGCCGAGTAGTTCCAGGGCCGCGGGGTTGGCTTCCAGGAATCGCCCCTCGAGATCGTGGATGTACACGCATTCGAGGGAGCGGCTGAACAGGGCCTGGTATCGGTCCTCGCTCCGGCGAAGCACCTTGAGCGTCTCCTCCCGATCGCTTACGTCCCGGGCCATGGTCAGGACCGCCGGGCGTCCCTCGAACTCGACGATTCGGGAACTGAGTTCCGTGGGAATGCGGGTCCCGTCCCGGGCCACGTGGACCGTTTCGAAAAGCTGGCGCCCCGCTTCCTTCAACTTCTCGATCCGTTCGACAACCCGGCCCGAAAAATCCCGGCTGTCCAAATCCAGCGGGGTCATGGTCCGGAACGCTTCGCGGCTGTATCCGAGGCGCCGGCAGGCCTCGTCGTTGACGTCAATAATGCGGCCGTCCAGCTCGTGGATGAACACGGCGTCGCCCAGGCTGTTGAAAAGCGTCCGAAACTTTTTTTCGCTTTCCTCAAGCGCCTGGTTCTTGTTCACCCGGTCGGTCACGTCGTCGTACACGGCCACGATTTCCCCGGAAGGCAGCAGGTAAACAAAATTTTCCGCCCAATGGATCAGGCGGTCGTCCCGGTAACGGGCGGTGGGCATTTTTTCGGACCGGCCCGTCTCCCGCACCCGCCGGAAGACGTCCAGCAGGCCGAAGACCTCGATGGCGGGAAACACTTCGGTGACCCTCCGGCCGACAACCTGGTCCCGAACGACCCGGCTGATGCGTTCAGCGGCCGGGTTGACATCCTTGAGAATAAAGCCCCGTCCTTGGTCGACCGCCTCGTAGACGATAACGCCGCTGCTCATGCCGTTGAAAAGATGATGATAGCGCATCTCGCTCGCCTTGACCAACCGGTGTTCCCGGTCCAGGTCCTTGAGCAGAATGGCGTAGGGCTCCTGGAGGCCGGTGGCGATCATCGCCCGGTATATCAGGTAGAAGGAGGCGATTTTTAAAACATGGCCGATGAAGTTAGAAAGCCCGTACAGGCCGATGTAGAAGGTGAAGGTGAGTTCGGCCAGGATGGTCAGGACGATCGACCAGGCCATCATTTTGAAGACGAAGGGGTGAAAGGCCCGCCTTCTCCCGCACAGATGGGCCAGGGCCAGGGCCAGGATCAGGCAGATGACGTATTCGCTGGTTGTTTTGAAAACGGTCAGGCCATGGCCTTCGATGTAACAGTCCGGAAACACGCGCCAGACAAAAATGGCCAGAAGGGCCAGAATGAAAGCGGCGGCATAGGGGGCGATGGCCGGGCCGACCCGGAGCCGGCGTCCGACGAGGGCCGGCGCGACGAGCAGGGTGATACTTTCCATGTACCGGGCCGCGATCCAGAGCTGGGTCGGAAGGTTGGCGTCGAACCCGGGAAAGACGCCCAGGCCTTTGTAGGCCAGGGTGTGGACCATGTCCATGGCGGCGACGAACAGGTAGGCCAGACCCAGAAATGGCAGGTACGCGTCCCGGACGAACTTCCGGGTATGCCAGGAGATGAAGAAGACGGCGCAGGCCACGACGATGCTGAATATCTCGGCCAGGGAATGGAAGAGCAGAAAATTATAAGACTGGATTGCGTATAAACCGGCCACCGTCAGAACGGCCGCGAGGGCCGTCCTGACGGCCGGCGGCTTATGTTCGGCCGGCGATTCGAATTGGGACATGGCCATGTCCATCAAGCGCCCCTTTTCTTTTTCGTCTTGCACGCTTCAAAAAAAACCGAGCGACGCTCACGCTTTCCCGTTGAGGCCCAAGGCGGCGAAGAGCTTGTCCGGGTCGGTGAAGTCCCCGATCATTTTGCGCGGCGGCTCGGGGTTGGTCCTGACGATGGTCGGCGTGGCCCAGATGTCGTCCCGCTCGGCCGATTCCGGATCGTCCATCACCGAAATGACGTCCAGGACGTACTTCCCGCCCAGGCGCGCCTCGAGTATCCCTTCCAGCCTGATCACGGCCTCGGCCGTGACGGCCGTGTGGTCGACCAGGTAAAGTTTAAACTCGTACATAGTAAATCTCCCCGGTCCCGGGCTCAGCCGCCCAGAACACTTTCCACCAGGTACCCGATCTGGTCGATGCCGATGGGCTTTTTGACGAGCTGGAATTCACAGCCTTCGGCCTCGGCTTCCTTGAGCTGGTCGAAATACTCGGAGTGAAAGGCGGTGACGATGTAGACCGGCGCCTTGTTCTCGATCTTTCTGATGGCCCGGAGTGTCTCGACGCCGTTGAGGCCGGGCATCTTGAGGTCCAGGAAAATCAGGTCGTATCGTCTTTGTTCGACCTTGGCGATCCCGGCCCGGCCGTCCCCGGCCGTGTCCACCTGGTGGCCCGTGTCCTCGAGGGCCAGGACAAAGGACTTGCGGATCGCTTCTTCATCGTCAATGACCAGGACATGTTTGGCCATGTCATTTCCCTCCTGATCTGGTATCGGTGATATCGATCGGTAATCGAACCGTGAATTCCGCGCCTTCTCCCGGTCTGCTTTCGCAGGCCAGTGCGCCTTGGTGGTCTTCGACAATGCCGCGGCAGACGGACAGGCCCAGGCCCGTGCCCTGGCCCGGGGCCTTGGTCGTGAAAAAGGGGTCGAAAATCCGAGAGTGAATCTCGGGTGGCACGCCGCTGCCGGTATCGCGCATCCGGACCTCGACGAACCCGCCTTCGCGGCCGATCGAGACGTCCAGTTTTTTGATCCGGCACTCTCTCATGGCGTCCAGGGCGTTGAGGATCAGGTTGAGAAAGACCTGCTGCATGCCGTTGGCGTCCATGTCGACGGCCGGAAGGTCCGGCGAAACCGTCCGGGTCAGTACGACGCCCTCCTTTTCGATGCGGTAGGACAGGAGCCGCGCGACCCGGTCGATGATCGTCTCGATCCGGTCCTTCCGGCGACGGGGCTCATCGCCCGGGGCCGACCGGGAAAAGGCCAGCAGGTTGCGAACGATTTCCACGCAGCGCCGGGTTTCCCGCTCGGCGTCCTGGAGCACCGGGAACCGCCGGTCGTCGGGCCGGGTGTGCTTGAGGCAGTATTGAATGAAGTTGAGCATGCCCATCATGGGGTTGTTCAGTTCGTGGGCCAGACCGGCGGTCATGGTGCCCATGGCCACCATCTTTTCGGCCTCGATCAGTTGGCGCTGGGATTTTTTTTGCTGTTCCATGGCCTGGCGCAAGGCTTCCTGGGCGGCCTGCATTTCCGTGACGTCCTTGATCACCACGACGATCGTCTTGGGCAGGCCCCGGGCGTCCTTGAGGAAAGAGATCGTGACGTAAATGGAGACCTCGGAACCATCGGGTCGTATGACGGTCACTGAAAACGGCCCCGGGACGTCCCCTTGGGAAAGGCGCTTGAGGATCGTTCTGGACTTGCGCTGGTCCAGACTGCTGACCGTCCTCTCGACAATATCCATCATGGCCCGGCCGACCAGGTCGGCGGCCCGGTACCCGGTGATACCTTCGAGGGCCGGATTGACGAAGGCGACCTGCCCGTCCATATTCAACAACACCAGCCCGTCGCCCATGGCCTCCAGGGTTTCCTTGGCCGTCCGTTCGGCGGCCATCAACAGTTCCACCGACTTCTGGTTTTCGAAAAGCCGGGCCTTTTCAATGCCGATGGCCACCTGACGGCCCAGGCTAACCAGCAGTTCCAGCCGGTCTTCATCGAAAAAGTACGGTTTTCCGGAGCCCAGATTCAGCACCCCGATGACGCCGCCGCTGCCGATCAGGGGTACGCTGGCCATGGAAAGGATGCCTTCCCGCTCCCACCAGGGACGGTAGGCCTCGGGCAGGTCGGACGGGGAACCGATCACGATCGTGCGTCCGTCCCGGGCGGCCCGCCCGGCCATCCCCTCGCCCCGGGGCACACGGCCCATGACCGCGATGAACTCCGGGCTGATGCCCCGGTGGGCCTTGAGTTCGAGGACCCGGCGCTCTTCGTCCAGGAGCAGGATGCCGGCGAACTCGACGCCGGTGAAACGCACGGCCTCGTCAAGGGTCCGTTCGATGATTTCATCGACATTGAACGGCTTGTTGACGACCATGGAAATGGCGTTGAGGGCCGACAGGTCGGCCACGCGGCGTTCCAGGGCCTGATCGGCCCGCTTGCTCATCAGGGCCTCGACAAAGGCCACGGCCAGCATTTCCACGGCCCGGCGGTCGGCCCGCGCGTAGCCCGGTTTCTTGTTGGCCAGGCAGAGCATGCCGAAGACCCGTCCGGCCTGCCTGAGGGGGAGGCCCATGAAGGAGGAGACGGGCGGGTGGCCTTCGGGCGGGGGGTTCCAGTGCTCGTGGGACTCGGGATGGTTGATGATCAGGGCCTCGCCCTTGCGGGCGATCAAGGCCTTCAAACCATGCAGTTCGACGTCTCTGAGGCTGGACTCTCCCTGCCGGTCATGGAGCCCGCAGGCGGAACGGGCCGACGGGCTCATGCTCAGGCTGTCGAAGCGGCCCGAGGCGTTCATTTCACAGATCACGCCGAACTCGCTCCGGGTCAGTTCGACGGCCAAGGCCAGGGCCATGTCGGCCAGGGCCTGGTCCGTTTTGCAGGTCAGGGCCTCCTGGAAGACCCGGTTGACGGCGTTCAGGGTCGCGCTTTGGCGGATGATGCGCTGCTCGGCCCGCTTGCGGTCCGAAATGTCACGGATGACGCCCACGGTCCCGATAAAGACCTGGCGTTCGCCGGTCCCGCCGATACCGTACATGCCGGCGCTGTTGACCTCGACGACAATGTTGTCCTCGGTGAAGGACTCGATCAGTCCGGGCTTGGTCTTTTGGCCCTTGGAAACCAGGCGGACCTCGAGGCCGGTCGTCCGGCGCTCGCCCGTACGCCGTTCGTCGAACAGCTTGGGGCTGTCCTTGTCACCGGTCGACCGCCCCTGGAGCTTTTCCAGGGCCTTTTCCCGGCTGATGGCTTCGGTGTCGGTCGGGATGACGATTTCGCTGAAATGACGTCCGACGAGTTCGTACGGTTCGTAGCCCAGGCGTTCGATGGCCTCGTTAATGAAAGTGAAGCGGCCGTCCCGGTCGATACGGTACACGATGTCGGGGATGGTCAGGACCAGGCTCCGGAAACGCTCCTCCGAGGCTTGCAGGTCCAGCAGGTGCTGTTTCAGTTCGACGTTCAGCTTTTTCAGTTCCCCGGTCCGCTCTTCCACCAGTTCCTGGAGGTGGTCCCGGTGCCTTCGGAGCTCCTCCTCCGACTCGCGCAGTTCGGCCGTGCGCAGAGCGACACGGTCGTCGAGTTCGAGGGTCAGTTGAAGCAGATCGGAATTGGTCCGTTGAATCTCGTCGTGGGCCGCGGCGAGTTCTTCCTCGAGTTCATGAACCTTTCGGCTCAGTGCTTCCATGGTTTCCCGCGGTTCATGGGGCATGGCGGGGCCATTTTTCATCCGGCCTCCGTCAACGCGGCGCCTGACGGGATGTCATGGCCTCGCGTTTTGGTCTTGACCACCAGAACAGTGGCGTCGTCGTTGTCCTTGGCCAGTTTCAGAAGCAGATGCCGGGCCAGGACCCCGGCCGGCTCTTCGGCCAGGCCGGCAAAGTCCCGCCAGTTCCAGTGCGAACTCAGCCCGTCGGAATACATGACCAGGATATGGCCCGGCGACCAGGGATTCCGGGTGACCAGGGGCCTGGGGGCGTTGAGCCCCACGATGCCGCGCCGGGAAATGAAGCCTTGGGTGGAAGGGCCGTTGACGATTTTGCTTTCGATGTTCCCGATGCCGGCGTATTCGATTCCCGACTGGGACCAGTCCAGACGGGCCAAAGCCATGACCACCCCCCGGGTCGAACGGCAGGACCGGGCGGCGCCCCGGAAGATTTCATC
>JAHJTB010000256.1 GCA_018830135.1 Pseudomonadota bacterium
CAATACCTCTATGCTGTACTTGACCATCGTACCCGCCTCCTTTGGGTTTTTCTAATTGCCTTATCGGCAATTCCAAGGATGGATACGATGGTCACTGCTTTATGACCGATCCCTTATTACACCACTTCCATGGACTCTAACCTTTTCCAGGTTCATCACATTTTCGCATACCTCAGAATTAGGGTAGGATATAACAGATTGAAATAATAAATAAATTGTTATTTGATTCAGCTTGGGAGGATGAAAAAGTCTTTGGGAGAGCTGCTCTCACGTTTGCCCCGTCGCTTTTTCCTTCAAGCCTCGGCCCAATTATGTTTTCTCAAGCGCTTGTCAAGGACACTACGCCTGCGGCATTCCTCCTTGACAAGCTCATTTATATGAAAATGGCCCATATTGCCATATAGTTAACCCAGGTACGCAAATTTGTGATGAGCCCTTTTTCACCATATTCGTTACACTATGTAAGTATTACCTGGCTCCTCGGATTTGTCAACCGCGAGCCATAATCCAGAATCCACCACCTGGATGTCAGAAGCCTACCTGGACCCTGCGTCAGGCCCATCTTGAGCCCGGATTCCCGTCGCCGCCTCCCGATTGACCGGGTTTGTGCTCTTATGAGCGCCTCGGGGCCGTTTTCGGGCGCCTGTCGCCCCTAGTCGGCTCAGCCGGCTCCGGCTCCCCGTGTCGTGCCGACCGGGCTAACCGGAGGGCCTGGGGCGACAGGCAATCTACGCGATAATCGCGGGGGCGGGGAAGCCATCCGACTGGATTTTCTGGAAGACAAGGAAAAAACCACGAAGCCGGATCAATTGTTATCGAGTTTTGACAAAGCCGGCTGAAAATGCAAGAATCCGAACTGACCGATTCAGAACAGGCTGACCGCGGCTCGTCTCGCCTTCCATCGGCTCCAGTGGATGAACTCGATTGGAGAGGAGTGAAATATGGACTTCGATCTGAGCGACGAACAGAGAATGATCGTGGATACGGCCGATAAGATCGCTCGAACCTTTGGCGCGGACTATTGGCTGGAAAAAGAAAACCGGCATGAATTCCCGCAAGATTTTATGGATGAACTGGGTCGGGCCGGATTCCTGGGTTTCTGCATCCCCGAGGAGTACGGCGGGAACGGTCTGGGTATGACCGAAGCGTCCCTGGCGTTTGAAGCCCTTGGCGCCAAAGGCGGCGGGGCGGCGCCGGGTCTGCTCTATCTGCTGGCCTCGGTCTTCGGCGGCCTGTCCGTGTTCAACCACGGCAACGAAGCACAGAAACGGGCCTACCTGCCGCGTATCGCCAGCGGCCGCCTCCTGGTCTCCCTGGGGCTGACCGAACCGGACGCCGGCTCGAACACCATGAACACCCGCACCTTTGCCCGAAAAGACGGGGATGATTACGTCATAAACGGAAACAAGATTTTTATCTCCGGGGTCGAAAACGCCGGGGCCATCGTCCTGGTCACCCGGACCACGAAAAAAGAAGATGCGGAAAAGAAAAGCCTGGGCCTGTCTTTGTTCCTGGTCGATCTGCCCCAGGCAGCCATACGCCATACCGAGATACCCAAGCATGCCGGGGATTACATCGGCACGTACGAGCTGGGCATCGACGACCTCCGGGTGCCGCATTCCGCCCTCCTGGGCCAGGAAGGCCTGGGATGGTACCACGTTCTGGATACGTTGAATCCCGAACGCATCATCGCCGCGGTGGCCGCCCTGGGCGTGGGCAAGGCGGCCGTGTATCAAGCCGTCCGCTACGCCAACCAGCGCGAGGTGTTCGGCCGGGCCATCGGCTCACACCAGGGCATCCAGTTTCCCCTGGCCGCGGCATACAACAAACTCGAATGCGCCTGGCTGGCGACCTTGAAGGCGGCGACGCTCTACGATAAAAAGGCGCCCCAGAAAAAGGTGGGCGACGTGTCCAACATAGCCAAGTTCGCGGCCACGGAAGCGGCCGTGGAAGCCGTTTACCACGCCATGCAGACCCTGGGAGGGTACGGATTCGCCAAGGAATACCATATCGAGCGATGGTGGCGGGAAGTGCAGCTCATGCGCCTGGCCCCGATCACCCAGCAGATGACCCTTAACTACACCGCCGAACACATCCTGGGCCTCCCGCGGTCTTATTGAAAGGACGAACCGACGCATCCCACCGCCTCCCGCCGGGATGAAGGCAGGACCGTTTCCAACAACATGTTGGGTTACGCTTCGCTAACCCAATCGACCCGGATTCGCCCCGGCCGGCCAAGCGGGAGCATCGTCACATGCCCTAAACTCCGGTGTTCTGGCAAGGCGCAGGCCGAGCATCATTTCTCTTATGCGCGGGTGGTAGAAGAGTTGCTCCCCCGCTTGCCCCTTCGCTTTTTCTTTCAAGCCTTGGTTCCATTATGTTTTCTCGAGCGCTTGTCAAGGACGCTACGCCTGCGGCGTTCCTTCCTGACAAGCTCGATTGAGTTAAATAATCCGTATGGTCAGGTAGTTGTATAAAGCATTCGAATTTGTGGCGAGCCGGTTTTTATCCGAAAAATATGATTTCTTGTCCATTTTGACTAAAACTCAACACTTAAGGGCCTACGGAGTTCCAGCGATCTGTCTGAGCCGGGCCGCACAGGGCATCAGGGCCGAATGACGGCCAGTCAAGGCGGCGCCCTTTTTGTTCCTCTTTTCATTTTCCCTAGATCAAATTCCGTTTTCGTCCGTATTATGCTTCGGGTGCTGCGTTGCGCCTGATTCCCGCCTGAACGGTTGGTATCGGCTTTTCGAATGGCGGAAGGTCGGCCACGGGGGCTGGCAAGAGTCAAGTTAATGTAATGACGACCTAATTTATAAATGTATTGAAAACGCCCGGGGGCGTGGTAGGATTGCGCGGATTGCCGGTCATAAGTGGCGCTGGTAGGATTGCGGGGATTGCCGGTCGTAATGAATCCTGTCCCGGAAAGCTGATGAGAGCTGCCATGCCTGCTTCGACCTACGCCATCAAACGGAGACCAGACCGGTACTCACCGTCGCCTGAAGCCAAGTCACGCCTGAAACAGCTCGACATCGAACTGACCGAGCGGTGCAACAATAACTGCATCCACTGCCTGATCAATCGCCCCGTGGATGATGAAGAAGCCCGTTCGCGCGAAATGACCACCGGGCAGGTCCTTCATATCCTTCGGCAGGCCGCCGCTCTCGGCTGCCTGCAGGTGCGTTTCACCGGCGGCGAACCTCTCCTGCGTCCCGATTTTGAAGATCTATACCTTTACGCCCGCCGTCTCGGCCTGAAGGTTTCGCTTTTCACCAACGCCCGCCTCATCACGCCGTCCCTGGCCGGTCTGTTCGCCCGCATCCCCCTGCTGGTGCCCATTGAAGTCACCGTTTACGGGATGAACCGTGAATCCTGCCAAGCGGTGACGCGTGCCCGAGATTCCTACGGACAATACCGGCGCGGCCTGGAACTGCTGCTCTCGCATGGCGTTCCGTTCGTGGTCCGATGGGTCATGCTGCCTCAGAACAAGCATGAAATGCCGGAATTCGAAGCCTGGGCCGGGACCATTCCGGGAATGACCGGGCCGCCGTCCTATGTCGTATCGCTGGACATGCGAAGCCGCCGGGACGATGCCGCCCGGAACGCGCTCATCGAATCCTTGCGCCTTCCTCCCCGGGAAGCTCTCGCCCTGATCTGCCGCGACGAGGCGAAATACCGGCGGGACATGGGGAAGTTCGCAACCAGATTCATGGGGCCGACCGGTGACCGGCTGTTCAGTTGCGGAGCGGGGCAAAGCGTTTGTGTCGATGCTTACGGATATGCCCAGCCTTGCATGGGCCTCCGTTCGCCGGACTTGACATGCAAGCTGATTACCGGCCCTGAGCCGGATCGGGGAAATGAGGCGCTTTCCCTGGCTGACGCCCTGGATCGTTTCAGGCAACTTCGCGGCCTGCGGGCGGAAAATCCCGAATATCTGCGCCGTTGCGCCAAATGCTTTTTAAGAGGTCTTTGCGAGCAATGCCCCGCCAAATCCTGGTCGGAGCATGGAAATCTGGACACTCCGGTCGCCTGTCTGTGTGAAGCAGCCCATGTGAAGGCTCGGCGCCTGGGTTTGTTGGGCGAAACGGAGTTCGGCTGGGAGGTGGTGGACTGGCAGGAAAGAATCCATAACGCCTTTCAGGAAACAGCGTTGATTGGAAACCAATCAAGCGAATAACCCCGAATCGGTCCACGGTTGAGATAGTCTCCTGCTTAGTGGACAGAAAGGACAAGGGAAACAGCAATGACAGGGAAAAAAGAGTGGCATAGGCCGGAACTGGTGATTCTGACGAGAAACAAAGCCGAGGAGCGCGTGCTCGCGGGGTGCAATCAATGCACCGATCCGCCGACCTCCGGACCGTCTTCGGGTTCCTATAACTGTGTCACCGGCGCCCAACCGGCCTGTTTCGATTGCGGCAGTTCATGAGCCCGGGTCAGGCGGCGCTTTTCCGGCCGGTGAAACCTGCCGGCGGTAAGGAAGCGCCGCCCCCGGAGCATTAAGACCATGGTGGGCGGCTGCCTGCAAAGGGCGGCCGCCCATCCGGTCGGACACCGGCGCGCAAAGGAGCTGCCATGAAACCAGTTATCGACCTGAACGCCGTTTGCGAAAAGTCACCGGACGTAATCGCGCGGGAAATTGAAGACGAAATTCTCATCGTTCCGCTGGTCGCGGGCATTGGCGACGCGGACGACGAACTGTACACGCTCAACGAAACCGGCCAGGCTATCTGGCAGGCCCTGGATGGACGAAGGACGCTCAATGAGGTGGCGGCCTTGCTCGCCGAGGAGTTCGACGCGCCCCTCGATGAAGTTAATACGGACGTCCTCGGTTTCACCGTCGAGCTGACCGGACGCGGTATCCTGGTGGCGAAATCCTGACCGGCGATTGGCGGAACAGCGGGACGGGTCTGAAAACAGGGTGCTCCTGAATGGGCCGTGGAATCAAGAACGCTTCCCCTCTGAAAGTCCGCGGCGCAAAAAGCATCGCGGGCAACTCTCTGGCGATCGCCCGTGTGCTGGCGGATCAGGATGGCGTCACGTTTCGTTCCGACGGGACGTGCATGTACCCCACCATCCGGCCCGGGGATGTGCTCCACATTCAGCAGCGCGCCGCGATTGATGTCCGGGTCGGCGATATCGCTGTTGTCCGAAGATCGAAAAACCTGCTCAGCCACCGGGTTGTCGCCAGGGGGACGGAACAGGGACGGGCCTTCATCGTAACCCGATCCGACAGGGCGCGCCAGGGAGAAGACTCGCCCACTTTTGACGAAGACCTGTTGGGCATCGTCGAGTCCATCGAGCGCCGCGGCCGGTTCGTTCCGCTGGACCGGGCAAGGCCATCATGGCCGGCTCGCCTGTGGTACGGCTTCCGTCTCAGGTTGATCGAGGTCAGATTGCGGGTTCTGCCCTGGTGGTCCGTCACGCTGGCCCGCCTTCAGGATACCCCGATTTACAGGCGCTTGGCCGGGTTGTGGCTCGGCCTGGCTCGCCCGCGCATATCCTATGCCGTGAGAGTTCCGGTACCCGCCCTGGGTGACGCGGTGTTTCGCCAGATGAAGCCCGAGGATTTCAATGTGGAAAAGGACTGGCGGGGACGACCGGTCAAGCGCTGGATGTTGACCCTGCATCTCAACGATTTATCCCAACCCGCCGCCTGGATGACCTTCGAACGGAAAGCAGCGGATGCCTGGGCGCTGGATGAATGGTACGTGTGCGCCCGGTATCGCGGCGCGGGCTTGGAAGAACGCCTTTTGAGCCGGGCCGGCGGGATTCTGCCGCCTGGAAGCATCGGCAGCCCGTGACCTGTCCGGTTCTGGCGGTTTTGCCTGGTTTCACGCCTGATCATCAGTCGAGGGATGTTTGATGACGGACCCTGTTTCGATGGAAATTCAGCGGCACCCGCTCTGGGACAAACTAAGGGCCAAGCGTGTGCCCCTGTCTTTTGACCTGGAAATTACCGCGCGGTGCAACAACGATTGCCGCCACTGTTACATCTGCCTGCCGCCCGGAGACGCCGAAGCCAGAAGCCGCGAACTGACAGTCGGCGAGATTGACCATATTGCCGTGCAGTCGGTGAAGCTCGGCGCGGTCTGGTGCCTGGTCACCGGCGGCGAACCATTGCTGCGCCCGGATTTCGAGGAAATATACCTCAAGCTGAAACGGCGGGGCCTGCTGGTATCGGTGTTCACCAACGCCACGCTTATCAACCGGAGCCATGTCGACCTATTCAAAAAATATCCCCCACGGGATATCGAAGTCACTGTTTACGGCGTCACGAAAGAAACTTACGAACGGGTGGCCCGCAGGTCCGGCACTTTCGAAAAATTCATGCACGGGCTGAACCTGCTGCTGGAAGGCGGGGTGCGCGTGCGTCTTAAGGCCGTGCCGATCCAATCGAACCTCGCCGAACATGACGAGATCGCCGAATTCTGCCGTTCGCGGACCAAGGACTATTTTCGTTTCGACCCGCAACTGCATCTGCGTTTTGACGGCGATACGGCGCGCAACGAAGAGATCATGGCCGAGCGCCTGACGCCCGAACAGATCGTTGCCCTGGAACTGGCCGATGAGACGCGGATGAACGCGTTCAGGAAAAGCTGCGACACCCTCATCTGCAAGGACCTGGCCCATGTGGGCTGCAATCACCTTTTCCACTGCGGAGCGGGCAACGGCGGCTTCAACGTCAGCTACGATGGCCGGTTCAGGCTCTGCGCCTCTTTGTGGTCGCCTGAAACCCTTTATGACCTTCGGCGGGGCGACCTGGCCGACGCCTGGAACCGTTTCGCTCCGCGTGTGCGGGACATGCGTTCGAACCGGCCGGAATTCTTGAAGACCTGTCATGTCTGTCCCATTGTCAATCTCTGCATGTGGTGTCCGGCCCATGCCCATCTGGAGACCGGTGAAATGGACGGCCCCACGCCTTACTTTTGCGCCGTCGCAAACGCCCGGGCCAAGGGTCTGCGGGAGATCGGACCGGGCTGATGAGAGACCGTTTCCACACAGCGCGACGGCGCCGGATTGAAACGGTGGATTCGGGTCGGCCGGGAGGGGTGGTGTGAGGGTCAAGGGACAAACACTGCACCTGTTGCGGGCGATTTC
>JAHJTB010000257.1 GCA_018830135.1 Pseudomonadota bacterium
GCGTCCCGGCAACAGGATGCGGATGTCCAGGCCCCGCCATGCGGCCGACTTGAGGGCCAGGAGCATGGCCGGAGTCGGAACGAAATAGGGGGTGGTGATCCATATCCGGTCGGAGGCCTCGTTGATGGCCGTGAAAAAAACCGTGTGAATGGTTTCATGATCGTGGTCCGGGCCGCTGTCGACCACCTGGACCAGTTCCCGGCCCTGTTCGGGAATTTCCGGGAAATAACGGGACTCGGCCAGGTCTTCCCCTTGGGAGAACATCCAGTCCTCGACAAAGACGGCCTGCAGGTATCTGACGGCCGGACCGTCCAGGCCGAGGTGGGTGTCTCGCCAGGGTCTCCACTTTTCCTTGCGACCTCGATATTCGTCCCCGATGTTCAGTCCGCCGGTGAATCCGATCCGGCCGTCCACGACCAGGATTTTGCGATGATTGCGCAAGTTGGGCCGCCAACGTCGCTTGGCCCCGAGCATGGGGCCAAAACGGCTGAATCGGCCGCCGGCTTCGATAAGGGGTTTGACGAATGAACCGGGCAGGTCCGAGGCCCCGAAGGCATCGACCAGCAGGCGGACCTCGACGCCCCGTTCGGCCTGTTGGGTCAGCAGGTCCAGAAATCTGTGGCCGATCTCGTCCTTGTGGAAGATATAACTCATCAGATGGATATGCTCGCGGGCCGATTCGATGGCCGCCTCCATCTGGTCATAGGCTGCCTCGCCGCCGGTGAAAATCCGGACCCGGTTTCCCGGGACCAGCGGATTTTCCGTGACGTAACGGACCAGCTTGGCCACTTCGCGGCCCGCTCCGGCCGGCGGGATGTCGACAGCCGGCGACGTTTCCGGGAGCGTATTCAGGGATCGTTGCACCCGAAAGCGCGCCAGCAGCTTTTTACGGGTGCGTCGCCGGACCCGGGTCCGGCCCAACAGGTAGAAAGCGGCCGCCCCCAGGTAAGGCAGAAAAATGATGGCCAGAATCCAGGCCATGGTCGCTTCCGGGTCCCGGCGGTCCAGGAGAATGCGGGGAATCAGCACCAGGGCCAGCAGATAGCCGCCCATGGTCAGGACCACGGTGGCCGCGTAACCCCACGACGGATGAAAAAGGCTTTCCATGATCGGACATGATACCAGATTCGAGAAGGTTCGGAAATCGTCGGGAAAAAACGGGCGAACTACATTGACAGCACGTCCCGGATGGCGGGCAGCATGTTCCGGGCGGCCTCCCGGCCTTCGGAGCGGGCCTCTTCAGCCCGGTCGAAATCCAGCAGTTCCAGGTGGGAAACCCGGGGAGACACCAGAACGTCGGGCGGATCACCAGCCATGCGGCTGCGACTGATGCGGTCCTGCATGATGTTCAGCGAGCCGGCCAGCACGTCGAAGACCCCGGGCGTATCGCTGGGAGCCAGCCAGTCCGAAAGCAGTGATGAAGCCAGGGATTTTGCGCCCCGGCCCTGGGCCGGCCGCTCTCCGTCTGAACCCGCGGCCGGCGTCCTGAAATGACGGCCCACCAGCTTGCCGTTCAGGTCCACGGCCAGGACCACGTCCGCGCCCAGGGCCCGACACAGAGAGACCGGAACCGGATTGACCAGACCGCCATCCACCAGCCACTGGTCGCCTCGCCGAACCGGCGTAAAAATACCGGGTATGGATATCGAGGCCCGGACGGCCTCCAGCAACGATCCCCGGGTGAACCAGATTTCCTGGCCGGTCAACAGGTCCGTGGCCACGGCCCCGTACGGTTTGGTCAGGTCCTCGATCAGATGGTCCCCGATCTTGTCCTGGAAAAAATCGATCAAACGGCCGCCCTCGATAAACCCGCCCCGACCGCCCAGGGTGATGTCCAAAAAACGGACCATGTCCATGGTTTTCAGCCCCGAGGCCCAGTCCGACAGCACCGGCAACTGGTCGGCCACGTAAAAGGCCCCCACCAGCGCGCCGATGGACGTGCCGCAAACCACCTCCGGCTCGATGCCGTTTTCGACCAGGACCTCGATGACCCCCAGATGGGCCCAGCCTCGGGCCGAGCCGCTGCCCAGGGCCAGGCCGACCCGCCGACTACCAACCGACTCTTCGCCCATGAATACACCTCGATTGCCTGGCATTTTCCCATAATCCGTAAGGCTTTTGAAGCAAAGAATCTCAGGAAGCGCCGCGACCGGGTCCAGGCATGTCCGCCGGTCCGGATGCCGGGGCGAAAAAATTGTTTGACGAAACGAGATAATCGCAATAAAGTCGTCAAACTGCGGTTCGGGGAACGCGTTTTTGCACCGGGTTAATGTCCCCCGGATCAGGGTTCAGCCCTCTCTTCGGCTCACCGGGGCCGGGCGGGGCGTGTTGAGGGCGTAGGGATTCATTTTTTTTCCTTGGGTTTGTGATTGATTTCACACCATGAAATAAGGAGTTGCTCGTGGAAACCAAACTAGTCAAAGAGGTTATGGTTCCTTTGGCTGAATAC
>JAHJTB010000258.1 GCA_018830135.1 Pseudomonadota bacterium
CCCAACGTCCGACGTTTCGTGGAGGAAGGGGTCTGGTTCGAGCATGCCCGATGCCACATGCCCGCCATCACCGACCCCAACCACCTCAATGTCGTCTCCGGCGGGTCCAGCGCCCAGAGCGGCCTCTGGTCGGTGTCCCTGCAACTGTACGACTGGCACGAAGACGGCCGGCCCAACATTGTCAGTCCCAAACTGTCCTGGGCTCGCGACGACATGGGCCGGCCGCTGGACACGCTCTTTGCGGCCTGGAAACGGAAATGGCCCGGCTCCAAAACCTTTTATGTCTCCGGGAAAGAGTGGGTGGCCCGGATGTTCGATTCGCCGGGTTCGGGCGTGGACCTGATCATGGGCGGCTCCCGGTTTCCCTCGTACATCGAGCCGCCGCCGCGAGGCTACCGGTTCTACGACCCGCCGGGCGACGCGGACGCGGCCCAGGATTACGAGACCCGGGACCAGCGGATTTTTTCAAGAGTGGCCTATGAAAGGAACCCGGGGCATTTCCCGCCGGACATGTGGATCGTCAACTCCACTCTGGAGATGCTCAACCGCGAGCTGCCGGATTTCGGCGTGGTGGTTTTGGCCCAGACCGATGACCTGCAGCACGGTCTGGGGGCGGCCTGGGACCCGTCCGAGTTTTCCGGCCAACCGGGACGGGAAACCAGCCGGATCAATGGCATGGTGGCCCGGGAAGCGGTCCTGGACGGCCTCCGGGACGTGGACCGCCAGTTCGGGCGCCTACTGGACGGACTCAGGCGCATGCCCAACTACCGGGACGCGACCATCGTCCTCTATAGCGATCACGGCCACGTCACCCACCGGGCCAAGGAGACGATCTGGGACATCTTCAAGAAGTCCGCGTTCGACTCGTACGACCGCGCCGTCAGCACCGACCTGGTCGAAATCCTGGCCCGGGCCGGCGTCATCCAGGGCCGTGAGCTGAACTACCGTGATTTCTGCCCCATCATGGGCAGCAGTGTCGGAGGAATCTGTTTCAACGGAGATATCTCCCGCCGCCGGGCCAAGGCCGGCCGGGCCAAGGAAGCCCTGTCGGCCCACCGCGTCACCAATCCGGAAACCGGAAACCGGGAGACCCCCTGGGACGTGCTGGACTGGCAGGACATGAAAGCGGGCCTTCCGGGCATCTGCGAGCCCGGAGAACTGTATCACCGGCATTTCGCGGACAATGATTCGCCGGGGAATATGCATTGGCCGGACATTTTCGTCATGGCCCGGAACAACTGGCAGCTGCCCGCCGTCATGGGCCTCCTGACCAACGTGGGACTGGCCCTGCCCGGTTTCGTGGCCGACCGGATGGCCCCCTGGCGGGCCATGATCGGCGGCCACGGGTCCGTGGACACCCAGGCCGTAATCATGGCCATGCAGGGCCCGGACATGGCCCGGGGCCGGGTTCTTCAAGACCCCTCGTATGAAAAAAACCGCCGCCTGGCCGACATCGCCGTCACCCTTTCGTCCATGCTGGGCCTTGAGCTGACCAGTACCACCATCGGCCGGGACCTGACCGGGGACCTGACCGGGGCCTGAATTTCGCTGTGTAAAATCCCGTGAAAAGGGACCCGTCAATCATGACACCCGATCGGCGGCCAGGCCTTCAATCGGCCGGGCTTCCGGACCTGAAAGAGAGGCATCGTGACCGACATGGATCGACTCGGCGGCATCTGCCTGGATTACGTTAAATGCGAGGGCGCCTTCGCGGCCGGCATCGCCACCCGGGAGACCGTGGCCGGCGGCCCGCCGTCCACGGACCTGTCCTATGCCATGCCGGAAGCGCGCTCGGCCGTGGTCTTCGCCCTGGCCCTGGACCAGCGGACCATACCGGACTATCTGGCCAAGCGGGACCGGCTGGCTTACGAAGCCGAGTACAACCGGGTCAACAGCATCTCGAGCGGCGTGGCCGTCAAGCTGGCCGGTTTCCTCAAACAGCGGGGTTTCCCCGCCGTGCCCCTGGCCGCCAACGACGTCTACCGGGAGGACACACCCCTCGGCCGCTTCGAAATGTTTCCGCCCGTGAGCCTGCGCTACCTGGCCGCGGCCTCGGGGGTGGGCTCTTTCGGCCTGTCGGGCAACATCCTGGACAAGACCCACGGCGCCGGCATCATCCTGAGCGCGGTGGTCACCTCCGCCGAACTTCCCCCCACCGAACCGCTGAGTGACGAGGAAAACTATTGCGACGGCTGCCGGCTCTGCCTGGCCGCCTGCGCCAGCAACCTGATGGACCCCGAGGAAAAGACCGAAGTCGTTTTGGGCAAACGGACCTTTTCCTACTCCAAACGGCGCAGCTATCTGCGCTGCCAATACGTCTGCGGCGGATACACCGGGCTGCACGCCTCGGGCAAGTGGTCCACCTGGTCGCCGGGGCGGTTCCCCGTGCCTGAAGATGACGACGCCTTCCTGCCCCTGCTCTTGGCCGGCGTCCAAAAATACTCCCGACGGCCGGAAGGCCGGGGCGGGCGCTATCACTCCCTCATGGACGACAAACTCTACACCACCTGCGGCAACTGCCAGATCGTCTGCCACCCCGACCCGGATGAAAGGAAGCGCCGCTATCAACTGCTCGCCCGGGGCGGCGTGGTCATCCAGCACCCGGACGGTTCACTCGAGGCGGTCCCGTCCGAAGAGGCCCTCCGGCGCCTGGACGCCATGGACGCTGACACGCGTTCGATTTACGACGGCGACATCACGCCCTCACCCGACATACAGGCCCTGGCCGACCACATGCGCTCCCTGGCCAAGGCGGGCGGATGAAACGCCGCGTGATACCCGTCCTGGCCGCTGTCCTGATCCTTGCAACGGCCTCCGGACTGCTGCTTTCCGAGCCGGTCCGGAACGCCCTGGCCGACCGGATGATCCGCCGCAACCTCAAGTCGGTCGACCGGGGGCTTCTTGAACAGGATTCCCTCAACATGGTCCTGGTCGGGTCGGGCGGGCCGATCGCCAACGACGTCCGCTCGTCCCCCTGCCTGGCGGTATTCGCGGGCCGGACCGCCTTCCTGGTGGACGTCGGGCCGGGCGCCTGGAAAAACATCAACCGCTTCCGACTGCCGGCCGACCGGTTCGAGTTCGTCCTGCTGACCCATTTCCACTCGGACCATATCGGCGACCTGGGTGAATTCTCGATGCAGACCTGGGCCGCCGGCCGAAGCCGCCCCCTGACGGTATACGGCCCGCCGGGCGTGGAAAAAGTCGTGGCCGGGTTCCGGACCGCCTACGAACTGGACGCCCGGTACCGAGTCCTGCACCACGGCGAAGCGACCATGCCCCCGGCGGCCGGCGGGATGAACGCCGCAATCGTCAACCCGGCCGGCCTCGGGTCGGCTTTGGTCCGTGACTATGACGGCCTGAAAATCACCGCCTTTCTGGTGGACCACCACCCGGTCGAAGCGGCCTGCGGCTACCGGATCGAATACAAGGGCCGGACTTTGGTTGTCAGCGGGGACACATCCAAAAACGAGAACGTGGCCCGGCATGCCCGGGGCGCCGACCTTCTGGTGCATAACGTCCTGTCCGAGGCCCTGACCTCCCGGATCAGCCGGGTGGCGGCCGAAGAGGCCATGCCCCGTCTGGCTAAAATCACCGCCGACATTCCCACCTATCACGCCACGCCGGTCCAGGCGGCGGAAACCGCCCGGGAGGCCGGAGTCAAAATGCTGGCCCTGGCCCATATCACCCCGCCTTTGCCCAACTGGATGGCCCGGAACATGTTTATGAAGGGCGTCAAGGCGGCCTGGGCCGGGGAGACGGTGCTCGGTGAGGACGGCCTGCTGTTCAGGCTCCCGGCGGGCTCGGGAAAAATAGAAATCCAGGAACTGGGGTAGCAGGCCATGGACCGAACGGGAATCAGCCGGCGGGAGGCATTGAAGATACTGGGCGCGGCGGCCCTGTCCGGCCCCTCCGGGCTGTGGCCCGGCCCCGCGTTCGCCTCCCGGCAGGAGGCGGCCCGACCCAACATCGTCTTCATCCTGACCGACGACCACCGTTGGGATCACCTGGGCTGCACGGGGCATCCGTTTGTCAAAACCCCCCGCCTGGATCGCCTGGCCTCCCAAGGGGTCCTGTTTGAAAACGCCTTTGTCACCACCTCCCTGTGCAGTCCCAGCCGGGCCGGTTTCCTGACCGGCCAGTATGCCCACACCCATGGCGTCCAAAACAACCTGACGCCCTGGCGTGACGAGAACGTCACCTTTCTCGAACGGCTCAAGCAGGCCGGGTACGACACCGCCTTTATCGGCAAGTGGCACATGCCCGGCCGCCTGCCCCGCCTCCGGGGGGTCGATGAATTCGTGACCTTTACCGTCCGGGAAGGCCAGGGCCGGTACTACGACTGCCCGTTGATCGTCAACGGCCGGGAGACCCGCCCCAACAAGCCGTACATCACCGAGGAGTTGACCGACCGGGCCCTGGCCTATATCGGACAACCACGGCCAAACCCGTTCTGCCTCTATCTCTCCCTCAAGGCGGCCCATCACGACTGGCAGCCTCCGGAAGACCTGACCGGCCTGTACCGGGACGAAAAACTCCCGCTGGCCGAGGAGGCCGACACCTGGGTGACCATGACCAACGGCGGGGTATGGGCGGGCACCGCCGG
>JAHJTB010000259.1 GCA_018830135.1 Pseudomonadota bacterium
TCGATGCGCGATTCGGCGACGCGTTCCAGTCTTCCCCCCCCCCCCAGAAACGGCCGGGCCCCCTCCTCGGGCCGGAAGGTCCCCTCCCCTCGCCCGCTGTAGGAACAACCGCTGTAGGCCCCGATCCGACCGGCCCCGGCCTGGAACAGGGCCTGGCGAACCCGGTCTTCGTACCCGATGGGCGCAAAGACCGTCAGTTTGTACCGGGCCGGACCGTCAAAGGGATCGAGCGGTTCCGGGTCGTGGAGCCCGAGCCGATCGGCCAGGACCCGACTGACGCCTCCCATGGCCGCGTCCAGATTGGTGTGGGCGGCGACCACGGCCAAGTCGAGCTTCAGGGCCAGAGCGGCCGCGGCAATTGCGGGATCGTCCAGATCGAGGCGTTTGACGGGTCTGAAGATCAGGGGATGATGGGTGAGAAGGAGTTGGGCTTGTGCATTGCGGGCGGCCTGGATGGTGTTCGGGGTGGGGTCCAGGGCCAGGGCCGTCTTGTGGACCTGGACCCCTTTCCGGCCGACCATGAGACCACAATTGTCCCATTCGGCCGCCAGCCTGGCCGGGGCCAGCGCTTCAAGCAAGGCAAGAATATCCGAAACCCGGATCAAACCGTCCTCCCGGTCCCGCCAAATAAAAAAGGTGCACCGGTCTATCCGTGCACCTTGGGCGGAATCCGTGCGGCCAACCGGCCGCGTCTTGGGGTATTGACGACACGCGCAACATCCAATGCTAAAAATGGTGGGCCCACCAGGGTTCGAACCTGGGACCGACCGGTTATGAGCCGGTGGCTCTACCAGCTGAGCTATGGGCCCTCGATTCATGGGACCACAGGCCGACGGCCTGACCCAGACCCCTGAAAATATCCCCGCCGATCGTCGTTGTCAAGAGGATTTACGAACCTTCGTCACCACGTGAGTTTCGGGATCTGACGGGGACCAGGGCGGCAGCCTGGGGGCTCCTGGGGCCGGGTCGCCCCGAGGCCTGAAACCGCGGGCGCGGGGAGCCGCCCTGCTCTGATGTTTATTCAAAAATCGGCCAGCGATATTGTGTCTTGACATGCGGCCGTCTTGTTCTATCCTACTGGACACGGCCGCCCTCCCCTCGATACGGGGCGCGGCCCGAGGAGATGGCCATGCATGTGTCCTCCGCATATATCTGCCCGGTACGGGGTCTTGCCGGCCTGGAGCCTCCGGAAACGACGGCCTTGAGACGGGCGGCCGCATCGGCCCGGGGCCTGGGAATCGAGGCCTTGGTCCTGCCCGTTTTAGAAGAGGCCCTCCTGGTTCCGGTAAAGGCCAAGGTGCGCCTGCTGGATGGTCTGGCAAGCGCCCTGGAGTGGGCCTCGGACGCCGGTCTGCGGGTCCGGATCGCCTTCCCGGCCCAGCGGGTCCTGGGCCTGGACTGGGCCGCGCCGTACCTGGTCGGCGGCGCGGCGACCGGAACGGGAGGTCCGGTCTTCACGGCCGGCCGTCTCCGCCATCTGAAACCTTATGCCTGGTGGAAGGACCCGGCGATTCTCCGCAAGCGGGTGGCGGCCTTTCGTGAGGTGGCGGCCGCGCTGAGCGGCCATCCGGCCCTGTCCGGCTGGATACTCATGGACCAGGTCCTGACCTGGTCCCGGCCCGATCCGTGGACGGCCGACCTGCTTTTCAGGTCGTACCTGGCCGAGGTCCGTGAACGGGATGAAGGCGCCGCCGTGTATCTGAGTCTGGACTGGACCGAGTTGTCCGCCCCGGACGCGGCCCTGCTCCTGGCGGCCCGGGCGGACGGGCTGCGTTTGACCGGCCTGGACCATCCCCGGCCCGTTCAAAGCCTTTCCGAAGACCTGATCCGGGGGGCCGTCCTGTCTTCCGTGGCCGAGTGGCTATTCGAACGGCCGGTGGAGGTGGAAGCCGGCTGGGGGCCCGCCGAAACCGGCGACCCGGATGAAATGGCCGAAGCGGCCCGCTGCCTGGCGGGCCAGGACCCGGCCGGGCTGGTCTGGCCCTCGCTGATGGACCCGGAACCCGGTCTTGCGGGGCGGCCGCCCTGGTCGCTGCGTCCCGGACTTGACCGGATCGGCCTGCTCCGCCCGGACGGCGACCCCAAACCGGGCATCGAGGGCTGGCTGGCGGAAATGCGCTCGACCAAACCCGAGCCCGCGGCCCGGGACTTCATCGATCTTGGCCGGGATGAATATCTGGGCGATCCCCGGCTCCACCTGGACCGGCTCCGGGAGCACTTCCGGGACCGGGCCCGATTTCAGTAAACCCGGATTTTGCGGTTGGGTTAGCGGCGAGGCGTCGAAATGCATAGCGAAACGCGAAGTTGGACCGGTTTTGGGCCGCAGGCGTATCAGCAGATACGTCGAGGCCGAAAGGCGGGAAACGATCGTTGCAGCACGCAGTGGAAGAATCCCGCAGCCTGGCGGCGCGCTTCTTCGACATGTAAGGAAAAAACCACGGTCTGATCGGCGGCGGGCCTACCGCGCGGCAGACCGCGAGGAAACTGCCCGCCCGGCATGTTCGGCGCCGCAGTACAAGCCAACTCCAAAATCCGGGTTTTATACGAGGTTCTCTTGATGGACGAACACCCCATGGACACTATACGGCTGGACAACGGACTGACTCTGGAGCTGCACGACCGCTCCCGGAATCTGGCCGGCGACCGCTGGTTGGTGACCTTCCAGGCCCGCATCGAAATCGAAGTCAAGCCGGACTGGTTCGCCGGCCGACCGGATTCCGGCCCGTCCTACGAGGACATCCGGGCGGCCCTGGGGGACCGGACGGTCTATACCTACGAAAAAACACGCAACTTCATCGACAAAGGGCAACGGGTCGAGGTTTTCGAAGCGTTGAAGACCCGGTTTTTGGAAAACAGCCTGTCCTACCTGTCCAGCCCGGACTTCCCCCGCCGGCTGCTGCTTCGAAAATATCTGCAGCCCAAGGGCTACACAACGGTCTGGCGCAGAATCTGATGTTGTTTTTCCGGCCGGGCCAGCCGGGGGGACCCGGGTTCAACCGGAGTGGCGCGGGGATGGAGCATGGAGGTCCGGCCTGAAACCCGTCAGCGAACCGATTTTCAGGATGCGCCCCTCAAATTGATAAGGACGGGAAATTCGGCGATTGAGAATGAGGCCCGGATTTTCGTCATCGTAACGCCGTCCCACTTCTTCGAACGGGGTCCGGCCGGGATCGGCGATCAGGATCAGTCGCACGCCCGAGGCCTGGGCCCGCCGGATCATGCTGATCACTGGATCGACCAAGTCGTTCCAGAAGCAGATATCGGCCCCGATCATCATGTCGATGCCGGTAAAGTGTTCGTCGGTCAGTTGACCGAAATTCAAATGCCGGGTTTCGATTTCGACCTGATTGAGGTCGGAGTGAAAACGCAGGAAGGGAAAAACCCCGTCGTCCGCATCCACGCAGGTGACCCGGGCCTGATGCTGCTTGGCGCAATAAATGCCGGCCAGCCCCCAGCCGCAGCCCACGTCCATAATGCGCAGTCCGTCGGACAGACCTTCCTGTCTGATGTAATCGATCAGCAGCCAGCTGGATTTCCAAACCCGGTAGCCGAAAATGGCCGGGGTGTGAGAGCGCTTGAGTTGGCGGATACTACGGTGGCGCGCATTGAAGACTCGGACCCCGGAATGGCTGATTTCGGTTTTGGCGTTTTTGCTTATAAGCCTACCCGCATCCTCCCGAAGCATTTGAAAACAGGCCGCCGGTCTCGCCCTCTTCTTCAAGAGGGCGAGTTGAACCGGCGGTTCCTGTCAGGAACGGTATTCTGTTTTTAATTTCTCTTTTACGAAGGGTTAGTATCGATCCCCGCCGCCTCGACGTCCGCCGAAGCCGCCGCCGCCGCCGCCACCGCCGCCGCCGCCGCCGCCGCGACGATTATCGGTCCGCGGCCGGGCTTCATTCACCTTGATCTGGCGCCGTTCAACTTCTTTTCCGTTCAGTGCATTGATGGCCTGTTCGCCCTCGCTGCGACCCGACATTTCCACGAACCCGAAGCCTTTGGACTGGCCCGAATACCGGTCCGAAATGACTTTGGCGCTCAAGACCTCGCCGTAAGGCGCGAACAGATCGGCCAAGTCCGAGTCCGTGACTCCGTAGGGAAGGTTCCCCACATAGATGTTCATCGAAGACATGCGCTTTCTATCCCTCCAGTAAAGTAGCAAAATCTTAGGCGAAAACGTGTAGGTGGTCTTGGTTTCGCAACGAAGGCTTACACACGCGGCGCTCTACAATTTTGCCTTTTGTCCGGCACATCGGACCGGACTATTCTATTGAATGATATGTGAAAAATTTTTAAAGCACAAGTGAAAAAATCGAGAAAGCCCTTTTTTAATCCACCTGCCCGCCGAGAAGTCCGTCCCGCCCCAGGCCGACCTGCCCGGCAAACGACCGCCCATGCAAAAAAGGTTGCGGCCGATTCGACCGCAACCCGATTTTTGTATTTGGTAGCGGGGCCAGGATTTGAACCTGGGACCTTCGGGTTATGAGCCCGACGAGCTACCTGACTGCTCCACCCCGCAACAGCTAAATTGGGCATATTACCCCCGAGTTCCCGACTTGTCAACTGTTTTAAAGGCCCTCGGGTAAATAATTCCCCTCGTCCCAGCCCGGGGCCGGGTTTTCTGGTCTGGAACCGGTCCGGATTTTCTGGTAAGTTGGAGAAAACACGAGTCAGGGGGCGTCCGGCCGAAGGATTCCCTCGACCAGGGGGAGATCATCCATGACACGGTACGTGATCGTCGGCAACGGCGTGGCCGCCAATACGGCCGCGGAAAAAATCCGGTCCACGGATCCGGCGGGCCGGGTGACCCTGTTTTCGGAAGAGCCGGAACCGTTCTATTACCGCGTGCGTCTACCCGACGTGGTGGCCGGAGAAGTCGAACTGTCGCGAATCACGCTGCACGCCTTGAACTGGTATGAAAAAAACGCCATTGATTTCCGCCCGGGAGAAACGGTGACGGAGGTGGACACCCGGACCGGGTCGGTTCTGGGGTCCGGAGGGGGCCGGGTGGAATACGACGCTCTGCTGCTGGCCACGGGAGCCCGCGGCTTCATTCCCCCGGTGCCGGGCACGGACAAGAACGGGGTATTCGCCCTTCGTTCCTATGCCGACGCGCGGGCCATCGCCGCCCGGGCCGTGCAAGTCAAGGAGGCCGTGCTCATCGGCGGCGGTCTTCTGGGGCTGGAAGCCGGATACGGTCTGACGCGCCTGGGGCTCACGGTACGGGTGGTCGAGTTTTTCGATCGGCTTCTGCCCCGCCAGATGGACCCGGCCGGTGCGGTCAAGCTGCAGAAATTCCTGGAAGGTCTCGGTTTTTCTTTCTACCTGGGCGCCCGGACTCGGGAGATCACGGGCCGGGACGAGGCCGAAGGGCTGGCTCTCGAGGACGGGCAGACCGTGCCCGGCGGGCTGATCCTGTTCTCGGCCGGAATCCGCCCCAACCTGGACCTGGCCCGTGGCATGGGTCTGGAAGTGGACAAGGGCGTCAAGGTGGACGACGGGTTGCGGACCAGCGCTCCGGGGGTCTGGGCCGCCGGAGACTTGATCGAGCACCGGGGCCGGCTTTACGGCATCTGGCCGGCGGCCCTGACCCAGGGGGAAGTGGCCGGCCTGAACATGGCCGGCGGCTCGGCGGTGTATTCCGGGACGGTCATGTCCAATTCTCTCAAGGTCGTGGGCGTGGACCTGACCTCGGCCGGGGACATCGACCCGGAGGGCAGGCTGGAGGCCGCGATTTACGAGGACGACACATCGTACCGCAAGATCGTGCTTGACCGGGGCCGGATCGCGGGGTTTATCTTTTTCGGTCTGACCCGGGGCGTGAAGGAGTGCCAGGCCGCCCTGGAAAAGGGGCTGGACGTGAACCGGTACAGCGAGGCCATGACCCGGAAGGATTTCGACTTCACCCAGCTCGTCTGACGGGGGCCGCCATGGTCGATCCCAAGGCCGTCGAGTCGGCCTACCGCCTGTTAAAGCCGGTGGTGTTCCATACGCCCCTGGCGCCCTCTCCTCACCTGGGGCGCCTGGTGGGGGCCGAGGTCCATCTCAAGCTGGAAAACCTCCAGCGGACCGGTTCGTTCAAGATACGGGGGGCGTACAACCGCCTTCAGGCCCTGGCTTTGGAAAAACCGGGCTCCCGAGTGGTGGCCGCTTCCGCTGGAAACCACGCCCAGGGGGTGGCCCTGGCCGCACGGCTCCTGGGTCTCGAGGCCGTGATCTTCATGCCCCGCTCGGCTCCGATTTCCAAGCAGGAAGCCACGGCGGCCTATGGCGCCCAGGTCCGGCTGGCGGGCGACGGGGTGGCCGCCTGCCTGGCCGCGGCCGAAGCCATGGCCGGTGAGGCGACCGTCATCCATCCCTTTGACGACGATCGGATCATCGCCGGCCAGGGAACGATCGGCCTGGAGATTCTGGAAGACCTGCCCGACGTGGAGGCCGTGGTCCTGCCCGTGGGCGGCGGTGGCCTGATCGCCGGGGTGGCTTCGGCCATCAAGGCTCGGGCGCCGCGGGTCCGCGTCCTGGGAGTCGAGCCGGCCGGCGCGGCTTCGGCCTCGGCGGCCCTGGCTTCGGGCAGGCCGGTCGAGGTCGAGATTCGTCCCTCCCTGGCCGACGGGACCTTGGTCCCGAAACTGGGCGATCGGACCTATCCCCTGGTCCGGGATCTGGTGGACGGGCTGGCCGTGGTGGGCGAGGCGCACCTGGCCCAGGCCATGCTCCTGCTCATCGAGCGCCGCCGTGTCGTGGCCGAAGGCGCCGGGGCCCTGCCCCTGGCGGCCATGCTGGCCGAAGCCTTCCCGGACCTGGCCGGGAAAAAGGTGGTCCTGGTGGTCTCCGGGGGCAACATTGACGCCAACCTGATCGGCCGGATCATCGACCGGGGCCTGGTCCGTTCCCGGCGCATCATCCGTTTTTCCGTTATCCTGGACGACCACCCGGGCGCCCTGGCCCGCCTGCTGACCCGCCTGGCCTTGCTTCGGGCCAACGTGCTCCAGCTTTTTCACGACCGTCTGGACCAGGACCTTCCGATCGATCAGAGCCGGGTCGGCCTGGTTGTCGAGACCCGGGGTTCCGATCATGCCGGGGATATCCTCCGGGTCCTGGCCGAAGAAGGGTACGACGTTGATTCCGGGCCCTGATCCCGGGACGAGACCGTGGAGCGGCCGGTCTGGCTTTTACCCCCGGCTTCGGGTATGATGGGTACGAAAACCGCGGCCCGGACGCCGATCGCCGGCGCCCTTAAACCCGCCGCCGGAGCCCGTCCATGACCATTCCGATCCGGATTTTTTCCGATTACGTCTGACCCTTCTGCTACGTCGGCAAAGGTATTGTCGAGGAGCTGAAGAAGGATTTCGACCTGGAAGAAGAATGGGTGGCTTACGAGATTCACCCCGAAACCCCGCCGGACGGCGTCCTGCTGGCCGATCGGTTCCGAGGGGCCAACCTGGAGGGCATGTTCGCCAATCTCCGCCGGGCCGGCGCGCCGTACGGCATCGAGTTCGGCGAGGTCAGTCTGCTTTCCAATTCCCGGCTGGCTTTGCTGGCCGGCGAGTTCGCCCGGGACCTGGGCCGGTTCCACGAGTTTCACGGCCTGGTCTTCGAAGCCTATTTCAACCAGGGTCTCGACATCGGCGACGTGGACGTCCTGCTCGACCTGGTTGGCCGGGCCGGTCTGGATCCCGAGGCCTGCAAGGCGGACCTGTCGGAAAAGCGGTATCATTCCCGGCTGGAAGCGGCCCGCAACGAGGCCCTCGAGCGCGCCATCAACGCGGTCCCGGCGTTTTTTATCGGCAACGAGGGAATCCGGATCGTCGGGGCCCAGCCGATCGAGAATTTCAGACAGGCCCTGGCCAAGGTCACGGGTTAGGCTGAGCCGGGCCGGGTTCAGCCTTGGGGGATCTTTTCAAAGACCTCCCGGGCCAGGGCCAGCCCTTCGATACAGACCGGCATGCCGCCGTAGGTGGACATCTGGACCAGCACCTCGGCCACTTCGGCCTGGGTCGCCCCGGCCCGGACCGCGGCAATGATGTGGCTTTTCAGTTCGTTGGTCCGGTTCAGCACGCACAGGGCGGCCACGGCGCACAGTTCGCGCTCTCGCTGGGTCAGGACGTCGCGGGTGTAGAGCGTGCCGAAATAGTGATTGATCAGGGCCTCGGGGACGTCGAAAAACTCCAGCAGTTCCTTCATCAATCGGGTCCGCGTCCTTCCGACCAGTTTTTCGGAAACCTCGATCGGATCGTCGCCTGGACGAATGTCGGATGCAACGGTCATTTTTTCTCCTTGCTTTTTTCTTCTTCCCTTCACAATTGGGAGATATAATTGAACCGGTTTTGGTATAACACAAGCTGAAACCCGAGAAAAGCGTCCGGCCCGCCGAGCAGCCGCTACTCGCGAGGACCGGGTACCCCACGAACCGCCCCGCAACCCCTGAGGAGGAACCCATGAACATTCTGGCCCTCAATTCCAGCGCCCGAGCCGGTCGCGAGAGCAAGACGGAAATTTTGCTGACGGCCCTGGTCGAAGGCATGCGCGAGGCCGGCGCCGACGTGGAAGTGATCAACCTGAAAGACAAGAAGATCAATGTCTGCGCGGGCTGTTTCACCTGTTGGACCAAGACCCCGGGGCGATGCATCCACCAGGACGACATGAGCCGGGAGCTTTTCCCCAAATGGGTCGAGGCCGACCTGTGCGTTTATGCCACGCCCTTGTTCCACCATACGGTCAACGCGACCATGAAGACCTTCATCGAGCGGACGCTGCCCGTGGTCGAGCCCTATCTGGCGGAGTCCGGCGGGCGCTGGACCCACCCCCTCCGCCACCAGCCCCCGGGGGCGGTGGTGCTTTCGGTGGCCGGATTTCCGGCCCTGTCCGCCTTCGAGGCCCTGAGCCATTACGTGCGGTTTTTGTACGGGGCCCGGGAAGGCGCATTGTGGGCCGAAATCTACCGGCCGGGGGCCGAGGCCCTGGTCCGGGCCGGCGTTCGTCGCCGGGACATTCTGGAGGCGACCCGACAGGCCGGCCGGGAACTGGTCCGGGACCGGAGTGTGGCCCCCGAGACCCTGGACCGGATTCAACAGCCTATCGACGACGACCTGGCCGCGTTCATGGAGATGGCCAACTGTTTTTGGCGTTCCTGCATATCCGAAGGGGTAACCCCGCGCGAGTTCGACCAAAAGGGCTTGATTCCGAGGCCGGACTCCGTGAACACCTTCATGCTCTTGCTGACCTACGGTTTCAACCCGGAAGGGGCCGGGGACGCGCGGGCCGTGATCCAGTTCGACCTGTCGGGTTCGATCGAAGGCGCCTGCCACTTTTCGATCGCCGACGGCGCGATTCAGGCCCTGGCCGAGGCCGCTGACAGGCCGGACCTGACTATCAGGACGCCTTCGGACCTCTGGCTGGACATCATGACCGGCCGGGCCGACGGCGCGGAGGCCTTCACGCAAGGCCGGTACACCGCCGAAGGGGACATCAATCTCCTGATCAATTTCGCCCGGTTCTTCGGCCCGACCGATTAGCCGCGCGGCCGCAAAGGAACAGCCGATGCCCGAGCAGTCCCGTTTGAGCATGCGTCAGATGACCGAAGGCATGACCCTGGTCTTCGTGCCCAAGGCCGCCGAGGGCCTGAAGGCGACCATTCAGTTCGACGTCACCGGCGAGGAGGCGGGCCGGTACTTCCTGAAGATCGCGGAGGGTGACTGCACCTTCCATCCGGGCCTGGCCGAGGCCCCGACTCTGACGATCACCACATCGGCCGATATCTGGAGCAGAATTCGGAGCGGTGAGGTTTCCGGGGCCGAGGCCCTGGCCCAGGGGCTGTACCAGGTTTCTGGCGATCTGGAGCTTCTGATGAAATTCGAGGCCCTGTTCAGCGGGGACGCGAGCGAAATCGAGGCCGGGCCCGACCACCGCCCCGCCGGCCCGCTCCCCCTGACCGGCATGCAATGGTTGAATATCGCCTTCGTGCCCTGGATGGTCTTCTGGATATTCTTCCATCTCGCCTCCCCCCTGGTCAGCGTCTGGCTGCCCCTGGCCCTGACCGCCGCGATCTTCACCTACCGATTGAAGTTCGATCGTCCGACCTTCATGGAAATCGGGTCTCTAGGGTTTTTCGTCCTGGCCGCCATGGTCAGCCTGAGCGGCGCGCCGGCCTTTGAACGCTGGGGCTCGATCATGGGCACGATCTACATGGGCGGGCTGTGGTTCGCCTCCCTGCGCCTGGCCCGCATGCCCCTTTGCGGCGAGTATTCGAAATGGCAGTTCATCGAAAAACTATGGCGGACGAGCCTGTTCATCCATCCCAACGCGGTCATCTGCCTGATGTGGGGCTGGCAGTTCCTGGCGGCCGCCCTTTTCGGGGTTGCGGCGGAACTGGTCCCGGCGTACTACACCCCGTTTACGGTCGTCCGCTATACGTTGATGGTTCCGGCCTTTATCTTCACGGCGAGGTATCCTCGAGGGGCTCCGAAACGCTTTATCCCGGACATGGAGGGGGCTCTGAAGCGAATCCGTTTCTGGGCGGGGGCGGGGCTGGTGGCCGCGGCCGGCCTGTTCGTGACCGGGGCCGTAATTTTTTCAGGACCGGCGGACGGATTCGGCTGGCTGCTGATCGGACTGGCGACCATTCTGGCCGTCCCGGCGTTTCTTCGCCGGACCGGCCTCCTGGCCGCCTGAATCAAAACGAGTCAGTTGGTTTCCGGTTTCGGCCTGCCTTCCGGGGAAAAGACCATGGTCATGACATTCGAGTCGTCTTCCCGTGCATAGCGGATTTCATCGGCCACCTGACGGATAAAAAACACGCCCAGCCCACCGATCTTGCGGCTTTCGACACCGCTCCCGATATCCGGTTCGGCAACGTTCGATACGTCGAAGGGCCTTCCCTGGTCTTTGATGGTCAGAACCAGGCGCCGGTCCGCGTCGACCGAGGCGGACATCGTCAACATACCCTTGGCGTCCGTGTAGGCATGGTTGATAACGTTAACGATGGCTTCCTCGACCGCCAGTTCGATCATCTTGGATCGGCGGGCGTCATACTTCTCCCCTGCGGCCAGACCGCTGACAACCTCCAGAAACCGGCCCAGGTTTTCCAGGTCGGCATCGAGGGTGATTTCCGCCCCAGGGGAGCCTGGCATCAGAGGCTCCCGATGGCTTGGTCCGGCGTGTCGAAAACAGGCAGAAGATCGTAAAAGCCGGCCAGTTCGAAGACCTCTTTGACCACGCCCCCCAGTCCGGCCAGGAGCAGTTTGCCGTTCCGGGCCTGCAATTTTTTCGCCCCGGCCAGAACGAAACGGAGTCCGGCGCTGCTGATGTACTCCAGGGTTTCGAAATCGATGACGACTATGGACTGGCCCGATTCGATCAGGGTGTTGAGTTGATGCTCAGCCTCTCCCACGGTCACCGCGTCCAGACGTCCGCTCAGGGCCATGATCTTGGCCCCACCCTTTTCGCTGACAACAATTTGCATTAAAGACCTCCCTACTATCTATCGCTTTCTTTTCATGAACATGATGGTTATATCGTCGAACTGGTTGCCGGCCTGGAATTCATCGAGGGTGATTCCGACCCGATTCCCCTGATCTTCCAGAGCCAGGCCCCGATTCCGGCCCAACAGGGCCGCAAAGCGTTCCTCGCCGAACATCTCTTCCTCGGGAGAGAGGGCTTCGGTCACGCCGTCCGTATATAATACCAGAGTTTCACCTGTTTTCAGGTCCATTTCGCCGACCTGGTAGGGCAGGTCCGGCATGAAGCCCAGGGCCGCCCCTTTCTTCTGGCCGAATTCCCGGACATGTCCCTCGGAGTCCAGCAACAGGGCGGGATTGTGCCCGCCGTTGGCATAGGTCAGACGGCCCGTGCCGACGTCGTAGTAGGCCAGAAAGACCGTGACGAACATGACCGTGTCGTTACCCTGGCAGAGCAGGTTGTTGGCTTCGGCCAGCACGACGTCCGGCGGTTCGCCCCGGGTGGCGATGGACTTGAGCATGGTCCGGCTGACCATCATGAACAACGAGGCCGGAATGCCCTTGCCGGACACGTCGGCCATGATCAGGGCCAGACGGTCGTCATCGATGAAAAAGAAGTCGTAGAAATCGCCGGCCACTTCGCGTGCCGGCTGCATCATGGCGTACAAGTCGAATTCGTCCCGGTCCGGAAAGGGCGGAAAACAACAGGGCAGGATACTTTTCTGAATCTGGGCGGCGATGTTCAGTTCCCCCTCGATCCGTTCCCTGGCCGCCGTCGCCTCGGTCAGGTCGCAGATGTACTGTTTGAGTTCCGTGGACATCCGGTCGAAGGACCGGGCCAGCCGGCCGACCTCGTCACGGCCCCGGATATCCTTCAAATCGATTTCCAGGTCGCCTCCGGCCATCCGGGCCGTGGCCTGGACGATTCGTCTCAAAGGCCCGGTAATGGAACGGGCGATCAGGAGGATGATCAGGAAAAGGAGCAGGATTCCGATACCGGCCATGATCGCGGCGCGTTGATTGAGTACGTAAAGATCGTTCAACAACTCGTCCTTGGGGAAGACCACGGCCAGACACCAGCCCGTTGACTGGACTCGTGTGTAGGCCAGGAAGGCCGGCTTGTTATCGGTCAAAATGGAGTTCAGACCGACAAATCCCTCCGGTTTCCGGATCATGTCCCGCCCCAACTTGCGCAGTTCCGGTTCTTTGTAAGTTTCGGCCAGGCTGAAAACGGATTCGCGCATGATGTATTCGGTCCTGGGATGGGCGATGAAGGTCCCGAATTCGGACATCAGAAAGGCATACCCGGTTTTTTCCCGCGATATCCTCGCGATGAGTTCGCTCAGCCAGTCCAGGGAGACGTCCGCGGTAATGATGCCCCGGATGTGCGGCGCGCCGCCTTCCGGCCCGGTCTGGAAAAAGGGCACGGAATATGTGGACATGATGACCCCGCCGCCACCCTCGTCCAGGTACGGCTCGGACCAGTCGGCCACGCCCAGGGTCCGGGGCACATGATACCAGTTCATCATGAAATAGTCGTAGTTATCAGTGGCCAACTGCACGAAACGGATGCCGATCGGGGTTCTGTAAAAGTAAGGGGCGTAGGATCGCTGGTTCGGGTGGTAGGCGCCTGGTTCGAAGGCGACCGCCGAGCCGTAGATTTCGGGATGGTCCTCGACCTGACGTTGGATCAGTTTCAGCAGGGTCTTATCGGTCCAGTCGCAGATCTCGATGAAGCCGGCCAGGGCTTGAGGCACCTTGGCGATGCCCCACATGTTTTTTTCGATTTTCTGGGCCATGGCATCGGCCAGATCGGTGGCGTTCTGTCGGGCCTGCTGAAGAATGATGTCCCGGGAGCTGAGGTAGGTATCCCCCATGATGATGACGAAGACCAGAACGGTCCCGCCCAGGACGTATAGAACCATCCTGGTCGCCAGGCTGCGTCCGAAAAAAAATCTCACGGCAGTTCCTTGAAAAAGTCGATATATGGCGGCAGCGAGTCGATGAGGCCCTTTTCCATGAGCACCCGGCCGACCTGGTTGTAATCATCGGGATCGAGCCGCCCCAGGCGTGCGCCGGGTCCCCGGGGGCGAATGATGTCCGCCATGCGAGCGAGCATCCAGCGCTGGTGGGCGGTATTGGCTCCGACACCGGAATCGCGCACGCTGTCCATGACGATGGTCAGGGCTTCCTCGGGGTGCTCGAAGGTGTACGTCCAGCCCCGAAGCGAGGCCAGAACGAAGGCGCCGCAGACCTCCGGCGCGGCCTGAAGCAGTTCCTCGCGGCAGTAAAGGCCGTCCTCGGGGAAATTGATGCCGTCTTCGGCGAACATGAAGGTATTGAGTTCGTCCGGGTCGATGCCGCTGTTGATCATAAGGTGGTATTCGTTGTACCACATGGCTGAAGCCGCATCCAGTCCGCCTTTCAAAAACAGATCGATGGAGTGGTACTGGGGCACGATCCGGATGTCCCGGATTTCGTGTTTGCGGAAAAACACCCAGGGCGGCAGGCTGAAGTCTCCTCCCCACAGGCCGACCCGTTTGCCGTTCAAATCCCGGGGCCGGTGGATTCCGCTCGAACGCAGGGTTACGAGCATCAAGGCCGAACGCTGGACGATCTGGGCCAGGTTGACCAGGGGCGCGCCGGCGGCGCGCCGCTGAATGGCCGTGGTCAACCAACCGGTGGCAAAGCTGGCCTGCCCGTTGATGACGCATTCCAGGGAGGGGCGTCCCGGCCCTCCGGGCAGCAAGGTCAGATCGAGTCCGGCTTCCCGGTAAAATCCCTTTTTCAGCGCGACCATGTATCCGGCGAACTGGGCCTGGGGCATCCATTGCGGGATGAGAGAGACCCGCCTGAGGGCGTCGGCCCGGGCGATAACCGGATGCAAAAGAGCCCCGGCCAAAGCCAGGACCAGGCCCAGGGTCACGATCCGGATCAATTGCTTTATCAATTAGAAAGACCTTCCACAAGTGCTCGGATAACGGCATCTTACCCGAAAGCGGACGTACAGGCAAGCGAGTTCGTCGGTCCATGTCCGTCGAGCCGGCCGAAACCGGGTCGGGACGGATCGACTCCGGGCTTATCCATGGCGCGGCCGGTGGCGTTGCTGGAATTCCTGGTCTCGGCCTTTGGCCTCGCGGGCGGCTGAAGCCCGGGATGACCCGGTTCCATCAATCCTTACGAGGGAGGGGCATTAAATGCTTGACACCTTCGGAGCGTTCTCTTTACACTTCCTGGCAAGCCAACAGAAAATTTTTTCAGGCGTGGCCATCCCGCCAGGGCGGCCGTGTATCCCCTGCCGTCCCGCCGGGGGGGCCGGCCGTAATGCGCGGGCTTGATTTCCCGGTCTTCACACCATTTAAGGCGGGATATCGAAGGAGAGGTACGTTCATGAAAGGCAAAGCGATCCGGATTGTCATGGCCCTGTTATTGATCTTGTGTCTGGCGGCGAGTGTTTCGGCCAAGGAGATCATCGTGCTTTCTCAGTTTCCCCTGAGCGGTCCCCTGGGTGCGCTGCCCGAGATCGGCTGGGGGTACATCGACGGCATGAACTGGCTCAACAAGGAGGGCGGCGGAGTCAACGGCAAGCCGATCAAATGGTTCATGGAGGACATGCGCTACACGCCGAACGTGGAGGTGGCCAATTTCACCAAATTCACCTCCCAGCACGGCAGGGACGAATTCCTGATGGCTTCGGGCTACATCACCGGCGGGATCATCGCGCTGGCGGAGAAGGTCAACAAGGAAGAGAAGATTCCCTGGATCGACGGATCGTATTCCACGGAAATGTTCGAGGCCGTGGGCGGGCAGGCCAAGTATCCCTATTACTATTCCATGGGCGCGACCTATGCGCCGCAGATGAAGATCCTGGTCAAGTGGATTCTGGACAACCACAAGGGCCCGGGCAAGGCCCGCATCGGCTTTGTTTACAGCCCGACGGCCTACGGCCGGGACGGCACGCCCCAGGCCATCGCTTACGCCAAGGAGAAAGGCCTGGACGTGGTCGCCGAGATCGAATACCCCTACACGGCCACCGCGGCGACCAACGAATGCATGACCCTGCGCAAGGCCAAGGCCCAGTACGTGATTTACCACGGCTACACCGGGACCATGGGCGCAACGGCCATTTTTTTCAAAACGGCCAAACAGGTCATACCCGAGACTCAGCTCATGGGCACGGCCTACATGGGCGGCCGGTTTCCCATTCTGCTCATGGGCGAGGCCTACGACGGTTTCATCGGCGCGTACTGCAACCCGTTTTACGATGCCGTGCCCCGTTCGGCCACGCCCATGGACAACGCCTGGGTCAAGATGGTCCACGAGTTCGCCCAAAAGTACCGCGGCGAGGAATACAAGAAAGACATCCAGGGCGGCGGAATCAAGGACATCACTTTGTATGAGATCGGCCTGCGCTACGCTTTCATGATCCACAAGGCCCTGGTCGAGGCGGACAAGGCCGGGGACCTGTCCCGGGACGGGGTCCGGAAGGCTTTGGACAACCTGGTCTGGGACTTCAAAGGCATGTTCGGCGGCAAGACCTTTTCCTTCAAATCCCACTCCATTCCCATGCTGCGGCTCTACCGGGCCAAGGTCAAGCTGGTTGCGATGGGGGACAAGAAGGTGCCCACAGGCCTACAGGCGCCCATTACCGACTGGATCAATACGGACGAAGTCAAGTGGTAGGGAGCGGCCGGCTCCGGCCGTCGGGCCGGAGCCAATCCCACCCCCCCCAAAAAAGCCTGTTTCACGGGGCCTGTCTGAAGCCCCCCGTAACGATTCAGTGGTTGGTGGCAACGTAGGACCGCCCTGTCGCGGCCTTTGGCCTCAGGACTCCGGCTGCCGTCTTTTCCATATATAGCAAGGGACTCGGCGGCAGAGTCGTCCTTCGGCCAAAGGCCCCGCGGGCGGCTGAAAAATGATATGCCCCGATTCATTGAACCGGTTACAGCCCCCCCCAACAAATTCCTTGACATACAGCCCTTCGATTCTATATATTAGATGAAAATACAACTGCAATCAACAACCAGCGGAGATGGCCATACCCGTTTCCACAGAGAACGGGTTTGATTTCCTAAGCGCAACGGGAAACATGCTTTCGGGTTCGTCTCGGAGGCGTCGTATGGGAAAAGGCCTTCTGTCCGTACCTTGTAGCGGGAACGGGCCGAGGGCCGTTTTTAGGAAACGGTCTTCAAACAAGGGCCCGGAAACGGACAGACCCGCCGTTCCCGGCGATCGCCTCGAGGATCGTACCGGAAGGACGGGGCATGGTCATAAACTTTGATTACTCTTACAAATAGGAGGCATGTGATGAAGCAAAAGGCTTTCCTGGTTCTCACTTTTTCCCTGGCCCTGATTTTTCTCATGGCGGGGGCCGCAACGGCCAAGGACGTCAAGACCCTCTCCCAGTTTCCCATGAGCGGTCCGGTCGGGGCGCTGCCGGAGTTCGGCTGGGGATTCATCGACGGCATGAACTGGGTCAACTCCGACGGCGGAGGGATCAACGGCAAGCCGATCAAATGGTATCTGGAAGA
>JAHJTB010000006.1 GCA_018830135.1 Pseudomonadota bacterium
GGACCGGACGTTCTTGGCGTAGAAGATGTCCTCGACCGCCAGCAGGTCCGGCCGATGGGCCGAGATGATTTCCCGGAGTCCTTGGAAGACTTGAAAAAGACGGAGCGGCAGCACGTCGGCCGCCCGGGCGGTCAGCGTGCCCGCGGCCACCAGGCGGATGGCCGGGCCCTCCTGATGGACCAGGCCGTACCCGGTCACCTTGGTGCCCGGATCGATGCCCAGGGCCAGAACCACGCTAGAGGTCCCTCATGATCTCTTCGGGAATGTCGAAATTGCTCCAGACCCGCTGCACGTCGTCCAGATCGTCCAGGGCGTCCATCAATCTCATCGTCTGGGGAGCGGTCTTGGCGTCCAGTTCCACGTAAGTGCTGGGCACCTTGGCGATCTCGGCCGAATCCCAGGCCATGCCCTTGGCCTCGAACGCCGCCTTCAGCGCCTCGAAATCCTCCGGCGCGCTGGTCACCTCGATCACCTCTTCTTCCGTACTCACGTCCTCGGCCCCGGCCTCGATGGCCACCTCCATGACCCCGTCCTCGTCAACCTCGGACGGGGCGAAGCTGAAGACCCCTTTCATGGAAAACATCCAGGACACGCAGCCGACCTCGCCCAGGTTGCCTCCATACTTGGAAAAGGCGTGTCGAACCTCGGAAGCGGCCCGATTCCGGTTGTCGGTCAGGATGTCAACCAGTACGGCGGCCCCGCCCGGCGCATAGCCTTCATAGGAGAACTCCTCGTAGGCCTGCCCTTCCAGGTCCCCCGAGCCCTTGCGGATGGCCCGTTCGATGTTGTCCTTGGGCATGTTGGCCGTCTTGGCCGTGGCTACCGCCGTGCGCAGGCGCGGATTGCCGTCCACGTCCCCGCCTCCGTCCCGGGCCGCGATCATGATCTCCTTGATCAACCTCGAAAACAGCTTGCCGCGCTTGGCGTCGGCCGCTCCCTTCTTGTGCTTGATCGTACTCCATTTGTTGTGACCGGACACCTTCGTTCCTCCCCTATCTCCAAATCGTCCTTATCCCTTGAAACCAAGACCCAGCCCGAATATCTCCGGACTGAAGCTCCGGGAACTCGCCGGCTTGATCCGGCGAACGGTCTTGAACCGCCCGGCCAGTTCCTTGAAAAAATCATCGGCCTCGGGCCCCTGAAAGACCTTGACCAGAAACCAGCCACCCGGCTTGAGCAGGGCCCCGGCCAGGGTCAAAGCCCCTCGGGCCAACCCGGCCGACCGGACCTGGTCCACCGACTTCTGGCCCGTGGTCGCCGGGGCCAGGTCGGAAAGGACCACGTCGAAAGGCCCGTATCCGGTCAGCAGGTCCAGGGGCGGGTCCAGGGCGTCGGCCTGAACGAACACGGTACCCGGACCCGGCTCCCGGGCCAGGGGCTGAAGGTCCAGGCCCACCACCCGCCCGGCCGGACCCACCCGCTCGGCGGCATACAAAGTCCAGGAACCGGGCGAAGCGCCCAGGTCCAGCACCCGTCGACCCGGTTTCAGGAGGCCGTACTTGTCGTCCACCTCCTTCAACTTGTAAACGGAGCGGGCCGGGAAGTTTTCGGCACGGGCCTTGCGCGTCCAGAAATCGGCTACCCGGCGTCGGTCCTTGATCCTGGATTTCGCCAAAAGGAACCCGCCTTGAAAAACTCTATATCGCTTTTATCACAGGCATTAACAATATGCAATCCAGATCGTGACCGCCTCCTCGCTCCGCCCGCCGGCCCGGGGGACGGGTAAAAATTTTTGTAAAATCAATTTTTTGCCATCGGAAGGGTTTCCGGGTCAAAAAAGATGGATTTTTTTGAAATCCGCTCTTGCAATTCGGACGTCGATGCTTATTATTAGCACTCAACAGGGGTGAGTGCTAACCGACCGGCCGGGCCCGGCGCGAGGCCGCCCGGACCGAGTTTAAAACACCATAGGGAATTAGGAAAGGAGCTAAAGCATGAAAGTTCGTCCCTTGCAGGACCGCATTCTGGTCCAGCGCATCGAGGAAGAGGAAAAGACCAAAGGTGGAATCATCATCCCGGACACAGCCAAGGAAAAGCCCCAGGAGGGCAAGGTCGTGGCCGTGGGTACCGGCAAAATGCTGGACAACGGGACCCGGATCGAACCGGGCGTCAAGAAAAATGACCGGATTCTCTTTGGCAAGTATGCCGGGACGGAGGTCAAGATCGACGGCGAAGAATACCTCATCATGCGCGAAGACGACATTCTCTGCGTCTTCGAATAACCGGCGCCCCATTTCAACCCATACATCTTAAGGAGGAATTTTCAAGATGGCTGCCAAAGAAATCAAATATGACACCAAGGCCCGCGAGGCCATCATGCACGGGGTCGACACCCTGGCCAACGCCGTCAAGGTCACCCTGGGTCCCAAGGGACGCAACGTCATTCTGGAGAAGACCTTCGGCGCGCCGAACATCACCAAGGACGGCGTAACCGTGGCCAAGGAAATCGAACTGTCCGACAGGTTCGAGAACATGGGCGCCCAGATGGTCAAGGAAGTGGCTTCCAAGACGTCGGACGTGGCCGGCGACGGAACCACCACGGCCACGCTGCTGGCCCAGGCCATTTACAAGGAAGGCGTCAAGCTGGTCACCGCCGGCTCCAACCCCATGGCCCTCAAGCGGGGCATCGAGCAGGCCGTCGAGGCCGCGGTCAACGAGTTGGGCAAGATGTCCAAACCGACCAAGGACCAGAAGGAAATCGCCCAGGTGGGCACCATTTCGGCCAACAACGACGCGACCATCGGCAACATCATCGCCGAGGCCATGAACAAGGTCGGCAAGGAAGGCGTGATCACGGTCGAAGAGGCCAAGTCCATGGAAACCACCCTCGAGGTGGTCGAGGGCATGCAGTTCGATCGCGGCTACCTGTCCCCCTACTTCGTGACCGACGCCGAAAAGATGGAAGTATCCCTGGACAATCCCTACATCCTGCTCAATGAAAAGAAGATTTCCAACATGAAGGACCTGCTGCCGGTCCTCGAGCAGATCGCCAAGATGGGCCGTCCGCTTCTGATCATCGCCGAGGACGTCGAGGGCGAAGCCCTGGCCACCCTGGTGGTCAACAAGATTCGCGGCACCTTGATGGCCTGCGCCGTCAAGGCCCCCGGCTTCGGCGACCGCCGCAAGGCCATGCTGGAAGACATCGCCGTGCTGACCGGCGGCCAGGTCGTTTCCGAAGACCTGGGCATCAAGCTGGAAAACATCAGCCTCAAGGACCTGGGCCAGGCCAAGCGCATCAACATCGACAAGGACAACACGACCCTCGTTGACGGCGCCGGAACCAAGACCGCCCTCGAAGGCCGCGTGCGCCAGATTCGGACCCAGATCGACGAGACGACCTCCGACTACGACCGGGAAAAGCTCCAGGAACGCCTGGCCAAGCTGATCGGCGGCGTGGCCGTGATCAACGTGGGCGCGGCGACCGAGGTCGAGATGAAGGAGAAAAAGGCCCGGGTCGAGGACGCCCTGAACGCCACGCGGGCCGCGGTCGAAGAAGGCATCGTGCCCGGCGGCGGCGTTGCCCTGCTGCGCTGCGTCCCGGTCCTGGACAAGGTCCGGGCCACGGGCGACGCCAAACGCGGCGTGGCCATCGTCAAGCGGGCCCTCGAGGAACCGATCCGTCAGATCGCCAACAACGCCGGCTTCGAAGGCTCGGTCGTCGTGGAAAAGGTCAAGGGCCTGGAAGGCGCCAACGGCTTCGACGCCGACAAGGGCGAGTACACCGACCTCATGGCCGCCGGGATCATCGACCCGACCAAGGTGACCCGCTTCGCCCTGCAGAACGCCGCCTCCGTTTCGGCCCTGCTCCTGACCACCGAGGCCATGATCGCGGAGAAGAAGGAAGACAAACCGGCCGCTCCCATGATGCCTCCGGGCGGCATGGGCGGCATGGGCGGCATGTACTAAAAAGCCGCTGTCCCCAAAAAACCGAAGCCCCCTCCCCGGAGGGGGCTTTTTTTAACCCGAATCTTGCGGTTGGATTTGTGGCCCGACGGTTTTATCAATAAACCAGATAGCCGTTGTCATACTGAAAATCCAAAAAAAGCAGAGGAGGGTCAATCATGCTCCGACCGGTAACCGGATTGAAATGCGAGATACCAGTATCAAGAAAATTGTGGATGGAAAATTCGCGGAATCATGGGGCACCATCGATAGCCTCAGCATGATGCAACAACTGGGCTTGTTAC
>JAHJTB010000260.1 GCA_018830135.1 Pseudomonadota bacterium
AAAATGCCACGTCCTTTTTCCTGGAACGCTTATCGAAGAGTTTGGGTGGGTTCAATAACCGGAGAGCTTCATCACCACGGAAACGGCCAGGTGGGTCCGATTACCGCCGATACATGGGTCCATCTCTGGCCGGGGGTAGCATGCTACCTTGTCGACAGGCGCTTTGATAGCGGCTGCGATCCTGCCGCAGGTGTCGTCGACATAGAGCCAATCACGCATGGCGTATCCATTGCCGTGCACGGTCAAAGGAATGTCCCTGAGTGCTGAGGTGATAAATCGGGGGATGACCTTTTCGAGGTGCTGGTACGGCCCATACTGGTTGAATGGGCGAAGAATCACTGCGGGTACGCCGTAGGTGTAATAATAGGAATATACCAGCCTGTCCGCTCCGCTTTTAGCCGAAGCGTATGGGCTACACGAATTTAGTGGATGGTCTTCGGTCATGGGCCGGGTTATTGCTGTTCCATAAACTTCGGATGTGGAAACATGGATGAAGCGTTCCACGGTGTCGCAGTACTTCAAGACGGCATTAGCAATGGTGTGTGTACCAAGAACGTCCACTTCAAAGAAATGCCGGCTTTCGTAAATTGATCGGGTCACATGGGTTTCCGCTGCGAAATGTACAATAATATCCGAACGCTCAACTAGGGTGTTGACAATTTCGACAGATAAAACGCTCCCGAGGAAAAATTCGAACCTGTCGGCGTCCTTGTGTATCATGGCAGGGATGTTTTGGAAGCGTCCAGCATAGTTGAGTGTATCCAAAACGATGATTTTATCGTCAGGATAGTTTTCGTACCAGTACCTGACAAAATTGCTTCCAATAAAGCCAGCGCCGCCTGTCACTAGAATCGTCTTCATCCTGATAGAAATCCATAATTTATTTTCATACGTTATTTTTTACTCCATATTTTTCCGCATTCTATGAAGCGAAATATAAAGCTTCTCTCATATGCAACCTGGAGAACTTTTCATCTCAGTCCCTCAGGACACGGGTTGGATAACAAAATTTCTCTTGAGTCATCACCACAATTCATTAACAAATCAACTGCTGAAAGATGTGAAACAAAATCTCCCCAGAGTTGAAGGTAAGGTGTGTGAAAGTAGTCCTGGAGCACGACTTTCACCCCATGCTTATTAAAAAGGTCTATATCCAGAAAATTTTTAGCGGACTGGCCATCATAAAGTATGGTTGCTCCGTGATGTCGGCAGATATCAATTATCTTCTGATTCTTGTCCGCCGCTTTGTCAGGTATGTCTGAGGACAGGCGACAGGGAGTAGTGATATTTAGCATTCCGGCGATGGTTTTGTTAAGGGCGTAATTAAGGTCAACCATGAACTCCCAATCCTTTTCAATAACCTCTTGGAGTAGGGGAAAAACCTTATTCCAATACTTGGCGTCGCCATACCAGCTTTCCATTTGTTGGAGTAATTTACATCGCCACGGCTGATCAGCTATGCGGATTTCATTAATAAGCGTCCTAAACGCCTCATGTTTTTTCACCGGAACAGTTACAACTTTTACTCCTGTCGGTGATTTTAGCCTGTTTCGATTCCTCCAGTCTTTCCTGGTGTACTGAACGTCATCCAGGTATACAAATAGGTCAGCTCTGGCCATTTGCTCGAAATAGCCAAGCCAAGGAAGGAAATTAGGTTGGATTATTGCGATTACCATTTCCAATTTTTTCCATCGTCAATTTTTTGTATCACTTATACCAGTTTGAATTTGTCGCATGCAAATGCCGAGAGCATCAAACTCCAAATTTGCCACCCGAAATTTCGTTCTCCACTCAAGGTCTGCCTTATCATTTTGGAAACGCCGCTTGCTTTAATGTGTCTGTTCAATGCCTCGGGATTTAAGATTACGCCCATTATCGCATCAAAGGAGAGATACTTCAGGTACAGGCCTATGTCAAATCTAAAACCCCGTTTCGGTTGCTTTAGCAAATAGTCCGGGTAAACATCAAGAAAAGAAGTACGGAGCGGAATCTTTTGGAGGCCATTTTTTAAAAGGCTGTCATCTGCCATTCCCAGTAATCTCCTTGCCAACCCATTGAGAAGAAAAGGGTGAGAATATTCCACATCGAGAGCCAATGAAAAAGACCTGTCAATGATACCCCAAGACTCCATTATTGTCCACCAGTCGTATTGAATCCGTTCGCGCAGGTCAATCACGCGGGCATTTCTCCACCCGTCCCATGGTAAAGTCATCCCGGATACAGACAAGACGGTTGATAGGTCGTCAGCGGCAGTCGACCTGACTCGCTTTTGATGGAGAACAGGGTCAGAGAAATCGTTACGGTGCCAATCGTAACCGGCCATGCTTTCGTCTGCTCCTCGTCCGGTGACGATTGTGCCAATTCCCTGTTTAACAAGTTCGTTGTCCAGCAGAAATCGAGATAAATGGCTCGGGTGGGCGGTGGGAAAGCCAAGTGCTTCAACGAGCTGGTCGGCTGTTTTCAGGATGTCAAGCTCGCGAAAATCAAATTCACTCAAATCGAAACCCGCGTCATCCGACAGTCGCCGGATAATATCCAGCTCTTGGCTGGCACCTTCTCCCCGAGTTATGATTGTCGCGGTTTTGACCGATATTGTGTGAATCCTCCCCGCAAGCAACGCGAGCAGGGAAGAGTCAAGTCCAGCGCTAAGGTGAAAAGCTGTCGAGCTTAAATCGAGTACTGAAATATTTTTTTCCAGTTCAGCCCTCAGATCAAGAGAATCATCAGTGTCAAGCCTTTTCGTAAAGCTTACCAGGCGGCTTTGGGGCTTTTTCCCCAAAAGTTCAATCGTTTCTCCGGAACGAAGAAGACGAATGCCTTCACATAAAGTGCGGCTCGTCGGCGGACATTGAAATTCAAGGTAGCGCCATACGTATTTGGGGTCACAACGCGTCCGCGTTCCTGCCGACTGAAGGTATGCCAGCACGGCCTTCCAGGAGGTAGAAGCGACAAGAAAATCGAGATTAATTGAAAAAAAAAGGGGGGTGATTGAAAAAGGCTCTCTCTTGAGGCCCGTCCCATCTAACTTTACATATAGGCCTTGGTCGCACAACGTCCACCAGCCTTCGTCGGTGACCCAGCCCTCGGAGTTGATAATGGAGCCGGTGTAGTCAAGGACAAGAAGGTCAGGCGTTATCATAGCCCTTATCGCTTAGCAACTCGTCGATGACATAATCCGGCCTCCCTAGAGACTCCTGGTATATCCGGCCGAGGTATTCAGCCACCAAACCAATACAAAAAACGATGATGCCCGTGCTGAAAAAAATGGATAGAATGATTGAGGTCCAGCCGGGCATGACATGATCCATCGTGAACTTGAGAAATAGCAGTAACAGGGCTGAAGAAAATGAAATCGCCGAAATGGACAGGCCTAATAAGGTGATTATATGCAGCGGTTTGGAAGAAAAGGAGAGTATACTGGTAAGGCCCTGGGATAGCATGACGGGTAGACTGTATTTGGACTGTCCCTTGTGCCTTGGAGCCTGGACTACATGCACGATGGCATGCTTAAAACCAACCCAGGCAAACAGCCCGGCCAGGAATTTGCGACTCTCGCGAAATTGGGTGACACTTGCGCGGACCTTCCCACTGAATCCTCTAAGAACAGCTTGGTTGTTCGGGCAGTCCAATCCAGTGATAACCTTTAGCATCTTCCAGAAGATATATGAAAAAAGCCTACGAACCGCTGGTTCCGTACGGTTATTGCGGACCGCGTAAACGATGTCATACCCCTCATTGATTTTTTCCAAGAGACGAGGGATATCCTTGGGGTTGTCCTGCAAATCGGCGTCCATTAAAAAACTGATGTCGCCTCGAGCATGCTTCATTCCAGCGAATAAGGCCTTGTGATGACCGAAATTTCGACTAAGCTTTATGACATTGACCCGATCCGGGTATAGTCTTCTCAAGTCGGACAATTCCTTAAAGGTGGCGTCGGTGCTCCCGTCATCGACGAACCAGTATTCAGTGACTCCTGGCAGTGAGGCCATGACCGAGTCCAGAATAGCAAAGAGGTCCAAAACGTTATCTTCCTCGTTCAAAAAAGCAATGATAACTGAATATAACATTCCTACTATCCGTAATAGGCTTATAATACAAAGGTATTCTAATTAGTGTATACATTACACCATATCAGATCAAAATTCAACTTCTATATACAAGCACCTCCTTTTGATTTAACATATTGAATTAGCTGAACAAAACAAAGCAAGGCTCCATACTCGTTCAAATTAATAGGCTCTTCTGTGTTTCGAGTGGGTAAATGTGTCATGAGCATGAGATTCAAGCCAGCGTCAAAGCCAAGCCCTTCGGGTGTCTTCGACAGCCTTGACGCCGTCTTTCACTCATGCTTTTAGGTAATTAGACAGACGGCGAAGGGATGTCGTCGGCCTCTGGCAAAGGGAGAAAGGGTTCGGATTTGTGTCCGAGAACCAACGGAATTTCTATCACATACATCCAATTAATTGATACTGCTTGCTTTTTCAGCACGTTCAGCCTTACCCACTTGAAACAGCGTGGAGCCTATTTTTATAACACAATCATTTCGATTGACCGGCTATTTCCATGTTTTTTTTAAGTGTCCCCAATTTATAAACCACACGTCGGCTCCTTTTCTCGGGCTGCTCGTTCTTAATCTTGTGATACGATTGATAAAGGGTCGGCCAGTCCAATCAAAGGGCGCAATGAACCGCAATGGCCCGGTGTACCCGTGCGGCAAGGCTTCGGGGGCGCAATCAGATGACCGAACAGCCAATGAGCCGACCGGATTGACTTCGAACTCCCCTGTGGAGTCCCAGACGATCATGGGAACCCGATGTGATTGACGGGCTGTCAGCTCAGGCCCAACGACCTTTCCGCTGACCCGGGGCGGCCGCCCGGCACCCGTTTCTGTCCGGGACCTGGATTTTGGGTTGACGGGACTGGGACCGGTATCCATACTATGCCTGGCGTTAGAGAGCTGACGCATTTTTCTATGGGTTCGGGGGGACGCGCCTCGGGAATCAAGAAAGGAAATCGCGGCTGATGCTGCAAGATTCCATCCCAAAAAGCTCATGGATGCGGCTGCACCACAAGCTGGCCCTGGCCTTTTGCGCTTTCGCCATTTTCATCGCCGGGCTGACCACGCTGTTCCTGTATCAGAGCGCCCGGAAACAGGTCCGGGAGGACATCCGCCGGCGCCTGCATGACATCGTCTCCATCGCCCCGGCGGCCATCGATGCCGAGCTTCACGACACACTGACCGATCCCGCCCAGGAGGGATCGGAAAACTACCTGAAACTCAAGCGGGTTCTCCAGCGCGTCCGGGACTCGGCCACGGGCATCCATTTCATCTACACCATGCGCCAGGGACCGGGGGGTAAAATCCTTTTTGTCGTGGACGCGGAATCCAATCCGGCCGACATCGCTCACCTGGGGGAGGTCTACGACGACGCCAGCCCCCTGCTCCGACGAACGTTCGCCAAAATGCAAAAGCCCGTGGTGGAAGAAGATTTCTACACCGATGAATGGGGGACCTGGCTGTCGGGTTACGCCCCCATCTATCACCAGGACGGCCGCCGCGGCGGGGTCCTGGGCGTGGACATCTCCGCCGAGACCGTGTCCGCGTACGAACGCCGGCTTCTGATCCTTTCCTTGGGAATATTCGGCCTGACCCTGCCTCTGACCCTCCTGATCGGATATTTCATCGGCCTGCGGCTGGCCCGGCCGATCATCTCCATCAAGGAAGCCGCCGAACGGATCGGGAAGGGGAACCTGGACCTGATCATCCCGGTGGAACGGGGAGACGAGATCGGCGCCCTGGCCGACTCCTTCAACGTCATGACCGCCAACCTCAGGGCCAGCCACGAGCGGCTCAACGAATTGATGGAGCAGTACCGGGACATATTCGACAACGCGATCGAGGGCATCTTTCGCACCACCGCCGACGGCCGCTTCATCACCGCCAACAAGGCCCTCATCCACATGCTGGGGTACGACTCCTTCGAGCAACTCACTACCCGGGTCACCCACATCGCCGAACAGGTCTATCACCTGGCCGAGGATCGGGCCGCGGTCATGGAGCGCATCAAGGCCGACGGCCGCGTGACCCACCTGGAACTTCAGTTCAAACGCAGGGACGGATCGGTCTTCTGGGTCGAAATGAACGCCCAGTTGATCGACCGCCCCGACAAGGACCGGATCATCGAAGGCATGGTCCAGGACGTCTCGGCGCGGCGCGAAAAAGAGGCCGCCGAAGCCGCCTCCCAGGCCAAAAGCGCCTTTCTGGCCAACATGAGCCACGAAATCCGGACGCCGCTCAACGCGGTCATGGGGTTGACCGACCTGGCCCTCCGGACCGAACTGAGCCCCAAGCAACTCGAATACCTCTCCAAGATCAAGTCATCCTCCCAGTCCCTGCTGGCCGTGATCAACGATATCCTCGACCTCTCCAAAATCGAGGCCGGACGCATGGAGATCGAGGAGACCGAATTCTCCCTGTACGAAGTCATGGCCAACCTGTCCGAGATGTTCGCCCACAAGGCCCACGAAAAGGAGATCGAGTTGATGATCTCCATCGACGAGACCGTGCCCACCGCCTTGATCGGCGACCCGGTCCGCCTGGGCCAGGTCCTCATCAATCTGACCGGCAACGCCATCAAGTTCACCGAAAGAGGCGAGGTCCTCGTCTCGGTCCGGAGCGGGGGCGAAATCATCGAAACGGCCGGCGACCATTTGATGCTCAAGTTCTCCGTCAAGGACACCGGCGTGGGCATCCCCCCGAACCGGATCGACCGGATATTCGAATCCTTCACCCAGGCCGACGACTCCATCACTCGCAAACACGGAGGAACCGGGCTGGGCCTTTCCATCAGCCGCCAACTGGCGGTTCTGATGGGCGGTGACATCTGGGCCGAAAGCGTGTCGGGCCAGGGCAGCATCTTCCATTTTTCCGTGCGGTTCAGACGTCAGCCCGAGGAAAAGCAGGTCAAGACCGCGCCGCCCTCCGACCTTCGGGGGCTCCGGGTCCTGGTCGTGGACGACAATCGGACCAGCCAGGAGATTCTGACCAGCTTCATTCGTTCCTTCCACATGCAGGCCGAGGCCGTGGGCTCGGGCCGGGAGGCCATCGAGCGGGTCCAGATCGCCGATCCCCCCTTCGACCTGATTCTCATGGACTGGAAAATGCCCGGCATGAACGGCCTGGAGGCCACGCGAAAGATCAAACGGGAGCTGAAGCTGGGCAAGCTGCCCGTGATCTGCATGGTCTCGGCCTACGGGCGTCAGGACCTGATGCGAGAGTCCGAAAAGGCCCTTATCGAGGCCTTTCTCCATAAACCCGTCAACCAGTCCTTTCTCTTCGACACCATCATGGAACTTTTCGGGCGGAAGACGGAATCGATCACACCGGACCGGTCCGTCGCGGCCGGAATGCGCGCCCGGCCCGGGCCCTGGCTGGAAGGGGTCAGGGTTCTCCTGGTGGAAGATAACCGCGTCAACGAAGAGATTGCCCGGGAATGGCTGGAAAGCGCGGGAATCGATGTGACGAGCGTCAGAAACGGGGCCGAAGCCCTGAACGATCTGTCCGGGTCGACCTTTGACGCGGTCCTCATGGACATCCAGATGCCGGTCATGGACGGGCTCGAAGCCACCGGCCGAATCCGTAAAGACCTGGGACTCGACGATCTGCCCATCATCGCCATGACCGCCCATGCCCAGACCGGCGACCGGGAGCGGTGCCTCGACGCGGGCATGAACGACTACGTCACCAAGCCCATCGATCCGGAAAAACTCTTTGCCGCCCTGGTCCGCTGGATTCCCGGAGCCCCGGACGCTCCGGCCGCGGAGGCCCCCTTGTCGACCGAACCGAAACCGGGCGTCCCCCCGGAGGCACCGGGCCTGGACCTTCCCGGCATCGACTTGAACACCGGCCTTTTCCGGGCCAACCAGAACCGACGCCTGTACCGCAGGCTGCTGACCACGTTCCTCGAGGATTTCGAGGGGGCCGGACGGACGATCCGGGAGGACCTGGACCGAGGCCGCGATAACGATGCCCGCCTTCTGGCCCACTCCATCAAGGGCGTGGGCGGCAATATCGGGGCCCTGACATTGAACGAAAAAGCCGCCGCCCTCGAGGAGGCCCTGGAAGCCGGAGCGGTTTCCATCGACCATCCGGTCCTGGCCGGCTTCGAAACCGCCCTGGAGGAGGTCCTGGCCGGCCTTCGATCCGCCGACCTCGCCGGAGAAACCGCCGTCGAACCGGGCCGGCCCGCGTCCAACCTGGACATGGCCGTCGTCAGGAACAAACTCGAACAACTCGCTTCCCTGCTCGACGAAGACCTGGACGCCGGCCGAAAACTCATCCGGGAACTGAGCCCGGACCTCCAGGCCTCGGCCCATGCCGAGTCGTTCGCCCTCGTGGCCGAACACGTGGAGGACTTCGATCTGGACGGCGCGGTGGAGGCGCTCGATGAACTGATCGCCGGTCTGGACGATACGGAGGAATGAGATGATGGCCCGGCCATCCAACAAGGAAAAAATTCTCATCGTCGACGACAACAAGCAGAACATCGAAATCCTGATGAATCTGTTTAAATCCGAATACCGGATCACCGCCGCCATCAGCGCCGAGCGGGCCCTCAAGATCGCCCGGTCCGATGCGCCTCCGGACATTATCCTTCTCGACATCCTCATGCCCGACATGGACGGATATGAAGTCTGCCGCCGGCTCAAGGAGGACGAAAAGACCCGGGACATCCCCATTATCTTCGTCACGGCCGTCTCCGAGGTCATGGACGCGGCCAAGGGCTTCAACCTGGGCGCGGTGGACTACATCGCCAAACCCTTCCATCCGCCCATCGTTATGGCCCGGGTCCGGCTGCATTTGGACCTCAAGCACAAACGGGAACTGCTCGAGGAATATGCCTTCATCGACGCGCTGACCGAAATCCCCAACCGCCGCAGTTTCGACCACCAGGCCCTGCAGGAATGGAACCGGGCCCGCAGGTCCGGCCAGCCCCTCTCACTCCTCCTTCTGGATATCGATCATTTCAAGGAATACAACGACACATACGGCCATGGACAGGGAGACCAGTGCCTGATTCGGGTGGCCCAAACGATCCAGGAAAGCCTGCGCCGGGCCGGCGACCTGGCCGCCCGGTACGGCGGGGAGGAGTTTGCCGCCCTTCTGCCCTACACCGACCAGGAAGAGGGCTGCGACATCGCCTGGCAAATCCTGAAAAACATCGAAGCCCTGGGCTTCGCCCACCAGAGGTCCCCGGTCGGGGACCACGTGACCATATCCTGCGGACTGGCCACCGCCCTGGCCGAGGATGACGTCACCTTGGAACAGCTTATCGAAGAGGCCGACCAGGCCCTGTACAAGGCCAAGAGAAACGGGCGCAACCGGGTCGAATGCTTCATCTCCGGCCGTCATCACCCTCCCGACCCCGAGCCGTGACCCGGCTGTTACGGTTGGGGTTCCTGTTTGGACCCACCGTTATTCTCGAGTCATGGTCTTTTGAATCATCGGACGGTTACAAGGTTGAGAATGGTTCAAAGCGGCAGGGCAAGTGTGAGCGGAAGGTCGCGGCAAACGGCGTTTTCCTGGTGGCGCAATAGATCGCTTCGTCGTTTCGCTGCTTGTAACCAAGCCCTCCGTCTTTGCGAAAAGCCGGAGGCGGCCAGGCTATCCTCCCAGGCCAAGTCTTTGGCGGACAAGTCAGTTGTGCCAAAAAATTTCCGGATCACCGCCCCGTAAACACCTCAACCTGTTTCTTTCGCAAGTTACCAGGGCCTGAACACCGGCCGGGCACTCGCAACGAACCCAACTGCAAAATTCGGGTTGAAATCGAATCCGGATCAGACGACATACAGGTATTTGAAAATGTTCATGATGAGGTTCACGCTCTCCGATTTGACATGCCGGCCGTCCCGGGTGTAATGCCGGGTCGGATCGTTGCGCACGATTTCGTAACCGGGCATGTAATGCACGTTGTCCCGGGCGTCCATCACCTCGAGAACCGCGGCGTGAAGCGTGGATTTGGAAAACTGGGTCGCGATATACGGGCCGAGGTGGTTTCGGAAGGTCACGGACAGGGGAATCGGGGACACGGACAGCAGAAACCGGACCGCCGGGTTGTGGCGGGTGATCGTGTCCACGGTGTATAAAAGGCTGTCCACGATCTCCTGAAAGGACAGGTTGTGGAACTCGTGCCGGGCGGGGTCGAAGACCTGCGGATCGGGCATCCGAAAGTAGGCCTTCCCGTCGTGTCGATTGCGCCACAACTCGGTCAGTCCCAGGGTGAAGACCGCCCAGCGGGTCTGTTCAAGGAGTGAACGGCTGATACGGCCGAAGGCCGCCAGGCATTCCCGGGCCCGGCTTTCGTCCGGGCCCAGCGGATAGGCCCCTGAATGGTCGTCCGCCTTGCGGTAGGGGTCCCGGAAAACACCGTCGACAATCCAGTATGGTTCTTCCGCCTCCCAGGTTTCCGGCTCGAAGGACTGACGAACGATCTGGGCCAGATTCATCGGGTTGTAAATGACGCCCCAGGGGAGAGGCAGGCAGTGGTATCCGTTCACCTTGAGCCAGTGGGCCAGGTGCTGGGCGAAACAGGACCCGATGGCCACGATGGGCGTATTCAGATCGATGGCCTTGAGGCCCCGGAACCGGCCGATCATCTCCTCGAGGGGGTAGGGACAGGCGCGGACGTACCAGCCCTGCCGAACCTGATCGAGCATGGCCTCGGGCACCTTCCCGGCCATCCGTTCCGTCCCGAAATTCGAGTCGCGGCCCTCCGGAAGCATGGACCCGGCTTGAGACATGTCTTTCCTCCCGGGAGCGGACGTTCCGTTCCCTTGTTTCGTAGCCCTGAGGGAGCAATCATTGTGCCAAAGCCGACCCGGGCCCTCCGCTACCCGGAGCGGGCCGGGAAAGCGGGCCGTGATTGATCCCGCCCAACGGCCCGGCTCGGGCGCGCCCCGGTTTCCGCCCTTCCCGATAGGCAATTTTGTCCCAATCGAACGAAAAATCCGCACAATATTCCGCACCGCCGGCCGGCCGGCATGTAAAAGCCCGGATGACAGGCCTCCCCGGCTCCCGGGCTTGGCATCTTTTTTGCTCCCCCATTCGGTGGACCGGCATGACCCGAGGAGGTTCGAGGCGGCAAACGTGGGCGGAGAACAGATCGACAACCGGGAAATCGTGGAAAAGCTGACGGCCGTGGAAGCGGCCTTTGACGTAACCGCGCTCAGGTACCACAACCTGCGGGTCTGGCCCCTGATCCGAAACGCGCTCTGGTGGCAGCTTCGCAACCCGTCGGGCAGCTACCTGCGCCGGGCCGAACCACTGGCCGGCGTGTTCTCTCCGCCCCCTCCCGAGACCTATGCAAATCTGCTGTCACCTTTCCGGGACACGGACCTGGTCTTCTATTCCATCGCCGATTACACGGACCAGCGGACTTCCGGCCAATGGTACCACCGGCATCTCGATCCGATCGTTGAACTGGTCAACGACCGGCGCCGCTGGCTGAAAGTGGAACTGCCCACGCCATTGGGGCTGGAGCGTCTCCCCAGGGCCGTGCCCACGCTTTTCGTCGATCCGATCCAGAATCGCCAGGCCTGGCTCAGGCCGCCATCCGGCGGCCGCATCCAAGGCTGGTCCGACCTCGGGCCCGTCCTTGCGGCCTCGACCGGGCTCGGGGACCTGGACGAGGGACTGTTCGTTCACAAGGCCGAAACGGTCATGGCCTACCAGGAGTTTTTCTCGATCCTGCTCGCCCCGGCCCGGCCCGGGGCGGTCCTGATGGCCTGCTGGTATTACAACCTGATCGGCATGGCCCTGATGTGGGCCTGCCGCCAGGTCGGCGCAATGGCGGTCGACGTCCAGCACGGCAAACAGGGGTCCCACCACGCCATGTATTCCCACTGGACCCGTGTCCCCCCGGAAGGCTGGGAACTCCTGCCCGAAGTGTTTTGGACCTGGGGACATGCCTCGAAGGACAACATCGAAAAGCATCAGCCTATCGGCGGCCGGCACCACCGGGCCGTCATCGGCGGAAACCGCTGGCTGGGCCGATTCGTCGAGGGCGCCTCTTTTCCCCTGGCAGCGGACGAAGCGGATTTCATCCGGGGTCTCGGCCGGGAAAAAAAGGTCGTACTGGTCAGCCTGCAATGGTCCTTCGACGAGCTGGTTCCGGAGGTCATTCTCGAGGCCATGAAGCGCGCTCCGCGCCACTGGCTGTGGCTCATGCGGCTCCATCCGATGATGCGGGACCAGGCGCCGGACCTGGAGGCCCTGATGCGAGACGCCGGCGTCGGCCGGTACGAGATGACGTATGCCACCCGCTGCCCGCTCTATTCGTTGCTCCAGAAGGCCCACCACCACGTCACCCGCTTTTCCTCGGTCTGCTACGAGGCCCTGGCCTTCGGCGTCCCAACCACGTTGGTGCATCCGGAAGGGGCGCGCCTTTACGCCGATTATGTCCAACGGGGCTTTTTCGACTACGCAGCCGATGCCCATGCCTTGATCCGGTCGGTGGATCACCCTCGTTCTCCGGAACAACTCGTGGAAAGCCCCCCCTATATCGAGACCCGGCCGGAGCGCGCCCTGGACGCCGTGAATGCCATTGTCAGCCGAAGCCCGAACCATACCGCCCCAACCTTGCCTGACCTGGAATATCGGGAGGATACCCGGGGCCGAAACGACGTTTTTTCGGCCCTGGCCTCGAACCAGGAGGGACGGATACTGCTGGAAATCGACCGGCCGGCCGAAGCGCTGACCTGTTTCCAACGGGCCCTCCGGCTTTGTCCCGGCCTGGCCGGGGTCGAGCAGGGACGGGATCAGGCCCTGCTCGCCCTGGAACGTTCCCGGCCCGCCCTTGAAACCGACCGGACCGCGACCCGTGGCGCCCGGGACGATGGCCGACCGGAGCCGGCCGGCCGGCCCGAAGTCAGCGTGATTTTGCCCACCCGCAACCGCCCCCTGGACCTGGGGCGGGCCGTTCGAAGCGTGCTGGCCCAGTCCCTGGAAAACTGGGAACTGCTGGTCATTAACGACGGGGGCGTCGACGTCAAACCGATCGTCGAAAGCTTCCAGGACCATCGGGTGTTCTATTTCCACCTGCCCCAAAACCGGGGCAAGGCCCATGCCCTCAATCTCGGTCTCCTGGAGGCCCGAGGCGAATACGTCGCCTATCTGGACGACGATGATGAATGGTACCCCTCGCACCTCGAGACCCTGGCCCGGGCCCTGGCCCGGGCGCCGGAAATCGGCGCCGTCTATTCCGACCTTTACCAGACCCTGGGCCTGAGCGACCCGGAAACGGGCCGCCGATACCCCTTGGGCAAATGCGTGAAGTTCAGTCAGGACTTCAAACGGGACCTGCTGTTCTCCTTCAACTACATATCCCACGTCAGCCTGATGCATCGCCGGGAACTGGTCCGCCTGACCGGCGGGTATGACGAAAACGTCCGGGTCAAAATCACCTGGAACATGACCCGGAAGCTGGCCTTTGTCACGGACATCCTTCACGTCCCCCGAGTCACCGGGGAGTACTGGGCGCCGCTGGTCGACTCGGATCGGATCAGCGACCTGGAACGCCGGGATCAAAACGGGTTCCTGCAAAACCTGCGGCGCATCAAGGCGGACGACCCGCCGGGTCCCTGGCCGCATGTTCCGACAATGGCCGTGCTCCTGCCGGTTTTTGACTGGGGTACCGGAAGCGTGGGCCGGATTTCCGGCCTGCTCGACGCCCTGGACTACCCGGCCCGCCTGCTCCTGGTCAACATGGACCGCGGCCGGTCCCCGGCCGCCTGCCGCAAGGCCCTGGGCGAGCTGTCCGAACTCCGCAACCTGGAGATCATCCCGCCATCACCGGACCGGCCGGAAGTGCAGGAGGCCTGTCGCCGGGCGGCCGGCCGGATCGAGGCCGAATACGTCTATCTCGCTTCGCCCGAGGCCCAACCGATACCCGCCTTCTTCCTGGCCTCCGCGCTGGAGTTTTTGCGGACCGCCGACGGGGAAGCCGTCCGGATCGAGGGCCATGCCGGTTCCGAGCCCGGGTTCGATATGCTGGCCCGCCGGACGGCCTTGTTGGAGAAAACCCGCCTCGCCGGCGGGGCGAACGGCCTGGATTTCCGCGAGATGCCCTGGCCGCCCACCGGCCTTTTCAGGCCGGACTTCCTGTTCGGTCAGGCTACGGAGCACGCCGGCCAGGGCCGATACCGGCGGGCCCACGAAGCCTTCGCCGCCGCCCGAGACCTGGTTCAGGACGAAAACCCGCCTCTCATGCTCGAGTACTACAACATCTGCCTGAGTCTGGAACGATACGACGAGGCCGAAGCCGAGTGCCGCTTCTGGATCGAGCAAGGCCACGGCGCGGACAACTGGTGTCGCCTGGGCCGGGCACTGCAAGAGCAGGCCCGCTGGAAAGAGGCGATCCAGGCCTACGAGCGCGGCCTGCGGGAGATCGGGTTCCGCCATTCCGACGTCGAGGCCCGGGTCTTTCCGGTGGATCACAGCCACGAACCGCCGGCCTTTCGGGCCCTGGTCGGTCTGGGTGAATGCATGATCGAAACCGGCCGCCACGGACTCGCGGTCCGGGTCCTGGACCGGGCCGCCAAACTCCACGCCCGCAGCCACCGGCCGTTGTTGGGCCTGAGCCGGACGCTGCTGGCCGAGGGGCGAATGGAGCAGGCGGAAGGAGCTCTGCTCGAAGCGGCCAACAAGGACGGCTCCGATCCGACGACCTTTCGCCGGCTGGGGGAGTTGTGCGAGCACAGGCAGATGTGGGACGAGGCCTACGCCTTGTATGGTCAGGCCTTTCGTTTGGGTATGTTTTCGAGCCGGAACATCGAGCCCTTGTTCCGGGTGGGGGCCAAGCTGGGCCGGTGGCCTGAGTTGAAAGAGATGTTCGAGCAGTTTTTGGAGATCAGACCGGATTACATTCCGGCCCGGGTCTGGCTGTCAGACATCGACCGGGCCCTGGCGGGCTAGACCGTAATGCGTCGTCCCCCCGCGGCCCGGGCCGGGGACAAGGATTGGGCCGGATCAAGGCTTTCCGGCCGGGTGGATCGACCGGCCCTGGCGCCGGCCAGGCATGTGGCATTGCACACCGCTTCCTCCCCCAAACGGCCCTTTTTGTCCAGATCCAGCAGCCGCCGGTAGGCCGGGCCATTGATTATCTCTTCCAGTGACGATTCCGCGAGATTTCCCAGGGCGATTCGATTGGTATAGCAGCAGGGCTGCACGGCGCCGTCAACCAGGACATTGAAGTTGGCCGGTGTCAGTTTGCGCGGGCAGGAGCCCCTCGTATCTTCCAGGTCCGGCATTTTATCCAGGCTGAAGTCGATCGCTTCCACGGAATAGGGCAGCACGATGTCGCGGTCCTTATGCCAGAGACGGTGAAACCATTCCACTTCGTGGCGGTTTTCAGGGCAGATGACGTATCCGAAGGCCAGAAGGTGAGGCTTCCGCCCCGTCCTTCTGATCTTTTCGATCAGCAGGCGGCAGTTGGCGTTGACCGTTTTCGATTTCGGGTTCCGGGTCACTTCGAGCAGGGTGTGGTCGGAAACGCCGTTGATGGAAACCTTGAGCTTGTAGGTGATATGATCGAGCAGAAAGTCGATCATGGCTTCATCAAGCAGTGTCCCGTTGGTAATGAGCTGGGTGTGAAAACCCAAACGCCTGACCAGTTGGATTCCCTGTTTATAGTGAGGCCATAACAGGGGCTCGCCCAGACCGTGCAGGTCCAGGATTCTGATCGGGGCCTGGTTGGCCTGATTATAATCAAAGACTTCCTTCAGAATTCTGACAAACAGGTTCCAGTCCATGTGTTCGTTGAGCTTGACCGGGTCGGGAGCGGTCATCCCGCCCGCATCCCTGTTTTCCAGAAGGCGCCGGAGACAAAACAGGCAGGACGAGTTGCAGTACGAGGTGACTTCGATCAGAAACATCGACTATTCCCCCTTGACGGGACGGGCCTGATAGTTATTGCCGGCCGGCTGGTCTTACCCCGGATTTCTCACCGGGTTAAAAACGATGGTCGGTGAAAAAGGTCTTCAGCCGGCCGACCCGCTCGATCTCGATTTCCACATGATCGTCGGGCCCCAGCGGCTGGTCCTCGGCCAGGACGATGCCGTCCCGTCCCATGCTGCCCATGTGGACCACGGCGCCCGCGGGCAGGGTGACGAAAGAGGACAGCAGGGCCAGGCAGCGCTCGATCCCGACCAGCATGGAGTTGCTGAACGAACGGTCCCATACCTCCCCGTTCTTCCGGGTGTACATCAGGAGATTGTACGGATCGGGCACTTCCTCCTTGGTCACGATATGCGGCCCGACGGGTCCGAAGCCCTGGGTGCAGCGGCCGTAGTAGCTGTTGACCAGCAGTTCGAACCGGGTGGGCCGACCGGACGGATGGCGGTCCGCGGCGAATCCGCGCCAGCAGTTGCCGATCATGTCGTTGACGCAGGTGTAGCCGAAGACATGGTCCATGGCCTCGGCCTCGGTCAGGTTCCGGGCCGTTTTGGCCATGACCACGCCGAGTTCGGCGGCGCAACGAAAGCTGGTTGTGTACCCGGGGATGTGGACCCGGCCCATGTGTCCGCTGATCGCCCCGCGCGCCCGGGCGAATCCGGCGATAAAGCCCAGGTCGATGCGGGCCAGGGGCCTCTGCCGCCAGAACAGGGGCGAGTTCTGGATGGCCCCGAAGTAGAGCGGCCCGCGACGCACCGGCGGTTCGTAGGTGCAGTCGCCGGGGGCGATCACGGCCGGGCCGAGGCGTTCTGCTTCATTCCTGGCAAATGCGCCTTGCACGACCTCTTCCACCCGGGCCAGAAAACCCGGGGCATCGGGGGTGTTCAGGAAGTTGTCGACAAAGTCGGGGCCGGGCCGGAAATCGGCCAGGGCATGGCCGGGCGCCTTTTCCACGACGGCCTTCCTCACGGCCAGCACGTCGACCAGGCGTCCGGCCGCCTCCAGACAGACCCGGGGCCGTTCCCGGTATATGACGGTGGAGACTTTCATAAGCGGCCCTTGATGAAATAGGCCGGCGTGGAGGCAAAGGGGAATTTTCGCAGGTCCACGCCGCGGTCTTCCAGAAACCGGTCGATGGCTGCGTTGGCCCCGGCAAAGGCGCCGTAATCGTCCAGGACGACCACGCCGCCGGGGACCACGCGGTCATACAGCCCGTCCAGGGCCGCCCAGGTGGCTTCGTACAGGTCCACGTCCACGACCAGGAGGGAGATTTTCAATTGGGGGTTCGACTCGAGGTAGCCCGGCACGGTCCGGGCAATGTCCCCGGCCACCAAGTCGATATTCTGGTTCAGTCCGTGTCGATCGAGAACCGTCCTGAGCTGGTCCGTTGAAATGCTCCGGCTGCCCGCGGCCTGAATGAAGCGCCGGCGCAGTTCGGCGTCCTGCTCGAATCCGGTCTCCGGAAACTCGTCGAAGGTGTCGAAACCGATGATCTTCTGGGCGTGGCCGTTCGAGAGCAGGGCCCGGAACTTGGCCCAGCGAACCAGGGACGCGCCCTTGAACACGCCGCATTCCACCACGGCGCCCGGCCGGTCCAGGGCCAGGCGGTACAGCTCGTAGTGGGCCAGAAGCTTGGACAGACGGCCCGGATGGCAGGAAAGATAGAAATCGTTTTCATACTCGAATGCCCGGTCGAAATCGGGCAGGTCAATGGCCATGGCCGCCCTCCGCCCGCTTTTCCGCCTCAAGCAGCTCGATCGCGCCCCGTTTGTACAGGTGCCCCAGGGCGGGCCTCCATGTTTCCGGCACGTCCGTCAGCTCGAAGGTCCGCCCGGCCCCGGAAGCGGCCCGGATGAACGCCGCCAGCCCATCGTCGATCATCAGGTTTTTCGCCCCCCGGATGTTGAGCAGCGTGAATCCGTCTTCCGCTCGAAACCGCATCCCGGACCGGAAAACCAGGGTATGTTCCCCGAGCCGGCGCCACATGGCTTCGGTGACCAGCGGGCGGGCGATGGGGCCGAGGGCCAGGTTGTCCGCTCCGTTCAGGCGGCCTTCGTAGCCCAAGCCGACCGTCCGGCATCCGCCGCCGCATTCGGCCCGGGCCTCGCAGGACCGGCACATGTCCGGCAGCAGCCCCAGGGTGCGCCAGGGCCGGGTCCTGGCCCAGACTTCGGACAGGCCGTCTTCCAGGATGCCGCCCACGGCCAGCCCTTCCTTCTGACAGGCGTGGGCCTGCCCCGAGGCATTCAGGGACAGGGTGTAGATTCCGCCGGCGCAGCGACGTCCGGCAAAATCGGCGTACCGATCGAAGTCATCGAGGAAGCAAAGGGGAAAGGGCAACAAGGCCCCGATCTCGAGACCGAAGTCCTGTTTGACCCGGATCATCTGTTCGAGGATCGAGCGGGCCTCTTCCCGCCCGACCCGGAGTTCACTCCTCAGGACCTCGTCCGCGTACGGGGGCGGTGAAACCCGGGTCGCGGTCAGGCCCTTGACGCCAAGGGTCTTGAGGAAGGCTCCGCATTCGTGCACCTGGTCGTGGTTGGCCTGGCTGACGACCATGTTGTTGGTCACCGCCAGGCCGGCATCCAGGGCCGTTTTGATCCCGCGGACCATTCTCCGCCAGGTGTTGGGCGCGCTGGCCAGAAAATCGTGGGTTTCGGGACGGGGGGAGAGCAGGCTGCCCAGCACGTGTCCCAGGCCGGCCGAGCGGAGCCGGGACATCATGTCCGGCGTGGCCAGGGTCAGATTCGAGTTCATGCTCAGGGAAAAGCCCAGGTCGGTCAGTCGCCGCACCGCGTGCAGGGTCACGTCGAAGTGGCTTAGCGGCTCGCCGCCCGTGAGAATGACGTGGAAGACGCCGGCCGCGGCCAGTTCGTCGATGATCCGGTCCAGGGTCGGACGGTCCAGCCGGTCCAGGGGCGCATCCTCGGCCCGCCAATAGTTGTAACAGTGCCGGCAGCGCAGGTTGCAGCCGGAGGTCATTTCGATGTGGACCGTGGCTGGCGCGGAGAGCGCGAACCGTCTTTCGTCCAGCATTTATCCGCTCACTTTCAATCCCTCGAACCCGACGTCCACGCTTGACGGCCCCGGGCCCCATGATACCAGGGGTCCTTGGGCCTGGCCCCGGAGCTTCCCGCGGGCCTCTTCCTCGCTGGGCCAGACCTGCTTGACGCCGCTACCCATGGACTTTTCCATGATCCGGACGTATCGCACCAGCCGTTCCAACCCGGCCGGGCTCAGGCTGGCCGCCTGGTCCGACCCCCACATGGTCCGGTCCAGGGTGATGTGCCGCTCGATCATGACCGCGCCCATGGCCACGGCCCCGACGCTGGGCGGCAGCCCGGCTTCATGGCCGGAGTACCCCACCAGACATCCGAACTCGTCGCGCAACGTCTCCAGGCAGCGCAGGTTGAGTTCCCCGAGTGGGCAGGGATAGGTGCTGGTGCAGTGCAGCAGAATCAGTCGCTCGGCCCCCAGGCATTCGACCGCGCCGCGGATTTCCTCCAGGGTGGACATGCCCGTGCTCAGAATGACCGGACGGCCGGTCTCCCGAACCCGCCGAAGCAGCCCGTGATCGGTCAGTTTGGCCGACGGCACCTTGTGGGCGGGCGTGTCGAACCGTTCCAGAAAATCGACGGAAGGCTCGTCCCAGGCCGAGGCCAGCCAGGTCATGTTCTTTTCCCGACAGTGCCGGTCGATCTCGGCGTACTCGTCGAAACCGAACTCGACCCGCTCCCGGTACGCCATGTACGAGATGTACCCCCAGGGAGTCTCCCGCATCCGGGTCCGTTGGTCGGGCGGCACGCACAACTCGGGCGTTCGCTTCTGGAACTTGACCGCATTGCAGCCGCACCGGGCCGCGATATCGACCAGACGTTTGGCCGCGTCCAGGGACCCGTTGTGGTTGATCCCGATCTCGGCCATGATGAAGACCGGTTCTTCCGGTCCGATCCGGGCCGATCCGATCCGGACGGCTTCGGCCGCCCGCGTTCGCTTCTTCCCTGAATAGTCACCGCGGTGAACCGCGGGACGGCCGCCGTTTCCCGAAGCGCCGTGGTCGGCGCCGCTCATGACGTATTCCGCCCAGTCCAGGTCCTGTTCCTCGTCGATGTCCACGTCCGGAACGGCGGACGTGACCAGGGCCTTGACCCGTCCCCGGTAGATATGGACATGCCGGGCCAGACTGGACCAGCGGCAGATGAAGAAGGCCCCGTTCTCGTGGTACAGGGGGCGCTGGTCCTGGGTCCGGGTTCGGCCGTCCAACAGGGGCGAGTTCGGCCAGGCCGGCCAGGCCGTCCCGTCGGCATGCAGCATCACCCCTTTCTGGGGCGGAAAATCGTACCGGGTCACGCTGACCACGAAATCGACGTCCGGTTCGCCGGCCAGCAGGTCGAGACCCTTGGCCATGTCCCGGCCCCGGCGTAACGGGCAGGTCGGCAGCAGCAGGTTGATTGTGTCGTATACCTCGCCGCGCGCCTCGTAGTCCCGCATCAGCCTCGCGGCCACCTCGTGGACCGTGGCCGTGTCCGTGGCCAGTCCTTCGGGCCGTCGCTCGATCACGACCTCGGGATAGGCCCGACCCACCCCCATGATCTCGTCGCTGTCCGTGGACAGAACGATCCGGTCGAACAGGCCGCACCGGACGGCCGCGTCGAGGGTATGGCCGACCAGGGGCCGACCGGCCAGAAGGCGCATGTTCTTGCCCGGCAGACGCTTGGACCCGCCCCGGGCCGGTATCAGGGCCAGGTTTTTCATGCCTCGATACATAGTTTCACCTCGAACGCTTCCCCGCCGGCCAGAGCCGCACGGATTTCCACGGTTTCGTCCCCAAGCTTGGGCAGCGCGTAACGGCCGACCTGTCCCAGGCAGAACAGGGCGCCCGGATAAAGGGCCGTAAAGCCTGAAAGGAAACC
>JAHJTB010000261.1 GCA_018830135.1 Pseudomonadota bacterium
AGGGCATCCCGCCATTTATCCCGACTCGCTGGTTGAGCGGTTGATCCGGATGTTCTCTTACGAGGGCGACACCGTGCTGGATCCTTGGCTCGGCTCAGGGACCACGGTCAAGGTGGCTCGGGAACTCAACCGCGAGGCGGTCGGTTACGAGAAGGAGGCCCAGTACAAGTCCGTAATCATGAAGAAGCTGGGGTTCCAGAGCATGGTCGAAATCCTGGACGAGGTCAATCAATCCATCGCCGAGATGGATGCCGAAGCCTCTGACGAACTGGTGCCGACCCTGGTACGTCGGCCAGACAGTGAACTCCTTGACCTTTCGGAATTCCTCGACTGGGACGAAGGGGCTGAAGACGAACTGGCGGCCGAGGAAGGCCAGGGGGAGGCCATCCAATCTCCTGATCACTCGGAAGTCATGACTGCCGACTCCCCGGCTTGATTGACCTGAACCCGGGACGCGGGGCTCTACCGGGCCTCGCGTCCCGGCCCTCTTATAACCTTCAATGCCGCGGGCAGGATGAAACTCTGGGCTGAAAAAAAAGGGAACGATGCTTACCGCCAAAGACCTTGAAGAACGCCACGGCCGGGCCATCACAGCCCGGGAACTGGCGATTTTCCTCGGCGTAGACCGCCGGACGGTGGTAAAGTATGCCCATAGATGGGGCGGCGTGGAAGTCGCGCCCGGAAGCCTGCGGTTCTTTGAAAAGAGAATAGAGGAGATCATCCATGCCGAGTTTGATCGTGAAACGAGGCAAGCACCGCTGGCGGGCGAGCGTACAGGTCAACGGAATCAGTCGTCAGAGAGTCTTCCCGGACGACACCAAGACATCGAAACGCCATGCCGTCCTATGGGAGGAAGAACAAAGAACGCAGCTCGAAGAGGACTCCAAAGCCGTCACGGGCTCATTGACGCTGATTGAGTGGGCCGAAGAATACCTCGACGAGGCCGAGAAAAGATTCAGCCACAAGACCTATGATGAGAAACGGCGGGCCTTCAAAAGATTCCTGAAAGTCATGCCGCCCGAAACCCACCTCGACCAGATCACTCCCCCGCAGACCTTGAAATATCTACGCGCCCAGGCCAACCAGCGCTCGGGGCACGCGGCCAACAAGGACCGCAAAAACCTGGTGGCTGCCTGGAACTGGGGGCGGAAATATATCAATGGATTTCCCGATGGGCCGAACCCGTTCCAGGTCGTGGACCGATTCCCGGAGGAGCGCTCACCGCGCTATATCCCACCCGAGGAAGACTTCTGGAAGGTGCTCGACGTGGCTGAGGGGCAAGACAAGATCATGCTCCTGACCTACCTTCATCTCGCTGCAAGGCGGTCAGAGGTCTTCAACCTGACCTGGTCGGACGTGGACTTCGGCAACAACCGGGTCCGGCTCTGGACCAAGAAACGGGAAGGAGGCCACCACGAGTCGGACTGGCTGCCCATGAGTTCGGAACTTCGCAAGGCGCTCATGAAGTGGTGGGAGGAACGGCCCATCAAGGATCACACGCACGTCTTCCTTTGCCTGGACGAATACAACTTGAGTCGTGAATTCTATGGCCGACCGTTCAAGTGGCGTGCCCATTTCATGCGAAAATTATGCACGCGAGCCGGCGTGAGGCCGTTTGGTTTTCACGCCGTCCGGCACCTGACGGCTTCCATCCTTTATAACGAAGGGGAGTCGTTGGCAGTGATCCAGGCGGTTCTCAGGCATAAAAATCCGAACACCACCGCGAGATACCTCCACAGTCTGGGTGAGGAACATACACGAGAGGCCTTGGAACGGATATCACGGAAGGCCGAAGTGATCCCGATCCGAAGGAAGGCTGAGAATGAATAGTCCAAAACACAAGCTCCCGGAGAGGTGACTCCAGGAGCAAGTTGTGTCCGCCTGTTGTGTCCGCTCTGGACGGCCTGAAGGAGGAGGCGGATAACCTACTGAAATTATTTGGTAGTCCCAACGGGAATCGAACCCGTGTCTTCGGCGTGAGAGGCCGATATCCTAGACCGCTAGACGATGGGACCTCACAAAAGTGGCTGGGGAACTAGGATTCGAACCTAGACAACCAGATCCAGAGTCTGGCGTCCTACCGTTAGACGATTCCCCAACGCGACGGCCAATATACTCCAAGGACGATGGGCCGGTCAAGCATTTTTCAGGCCGGGCCCGCCTCGTCGGAGCTTGCGGCCATGTGTTCCAGGGCCTGACGCAGGCGGGACCGGACGCGGTCCCGGCCCAGCACGTTCATGACTTCGAACAGGCCGGGGCTGGCCGTCCGGCCCGTCAGGGCCACCCGGACCGGCTGGGCGATCTTGCCCAGTTTCAGGTCATGGGCCGCGGCCAGGCCGTTGAACAGGTCTTCCAGGGTCTGTTCGCCGAAGTCCGGCAGGGCCTCCAGGCGTCCGAACAGATCGGTCATGAGCGGGACCAGTCCGGCGGTCAGGAACTTGCGGGCCGCCTTGGGATCGTATTCGACCCGGTCGACCAGGTAGAACCCGACCTGTTCGGCCAGCTCCGGCACGGTCTTGGAGCGCGGCTGCAGGGCGACCAGGGCCTGGGCCAGGTAGTCCGGGTCCGGGGGGGCCAGGCCTTTTTCGGCCAGCAGGGGCGCGGCCAGGCCGGCCAGACGGGCCGGATCGCTCTCCTTGATATAGTGGGCGTTGAGCCAGAGCAGCTTTTCCGGATCGAAGACCCCGGCGGACTTGCCCACGCTGGACAGGGTGTACTTTTCGATCAGTTCGTCCCTGGAAAAAATTTCCTGGTCGCCGTGGGACCAGCCCAGGCGGACGAGGTAGTTGACCAGGGCTTCGGGCAGGTAGCCCATGTCCCGGTAGGCCGTGACCGACGTGGCCCCGTGGCGTTTGGACAGGCGCTTGCCGTCCGGGCCCAGGATCATGGGCACGTGTCCGAAGCGGGGCAGGGGGGCGTCCAGGGCCTGGTAGAGCAGAATCTGGCGCGGCGTGTTGTTGACGTGGTCGTCGCCCCGGACCACGTGGGTGATGCCCATGGTCACGTCGTCCACGACCACGGCCATGTTGTAGGTCGGCTGCCCGTCGCTGCGCAGGACGATCAGGTCGTCCAGTTCCGTGTTGTCGATGGCGATCGGGCCCTTGATCAGGTCGTCCCAGTGGGTCACGCCGTCCAGGGGACCCTTGAAGCGGACCACGGCGCCCGGGGCCGGACCGAGGCCCCGCTCCCGGCACAGGCCGTCGTACTTGGGTTTGCGGCCTTCCTTCAGGGCCTGCTCGCGCCGGAGGCTGACCTCGTCGGCCGTGCAGTGGCAGTAGTAGGCCCGGCCCGAGGCGATCAGACGATCGATGTATTCGCGGTACGTGTCCAGACGCCGGCTCTGGAAAAAGGGCCCTTCGTCCCAGTCCAGACCCAGCCATTCCATGGCCTCGATAATGGCCCGGGTGGCTTCGTCGGTCGAACGCTGGGCATCCGTGTCTTCGACGCGCAGGATGAAGGTTCCCCGCATGTTCCTGGCCAGAAGCCAGTTGAACAGGGCCGTGCGCGCGCCGCCGATGTGGAGGTACCCGGTCGGGCTGGGAGCGAATCGGGTTCTGATCTTGTTCATGTTTGCACCATCCCCGGCCCCCCGGGGGGCCGGTCAGAGCGGTTGGTTAGCACAGGCCGCGGGTAAAAACAAGGAAAACCTGGGCCGGTCCGGGACCATACTACGAACCGTGGGATATCAGATTCCGGCCGCCCGCGCGGTCTTTGGCCCAAGGACGAATTTTCCGCCGGGTCCCGGTATTTTTTGACGGCCGGGGCGGCAGTCGGAATCCTGAGGCCGGAGACCTCGACCGGGCGGTTCGGGACCGCCGCCAGTTACGGAATTTACGCCGGCCCGCCGGTCTCGCCCAAAACGGTAACACGGTCCGCCGTGATATGGTATGGTTTTTGTTAACCAGAGACCCAAGGCGAGACCGGCCCCCGAACGGGGCCAATCCACTTACGGAGGAAGACCATGTCCGGCAATCAGGACTTCAATTCCACCCCGCCGGTCCAGCACTTTTCCAAAAGGGACGGTTGGCTGGGGGCGATCATCTGGGCTTCGGTCATCGTCCTGGCCGTGCTGGCCGTCGTGGCCGTGAGCCTGTCCATGCCCCTGGCGCCCCGGGCCATCCTGGTCCTGCTTTATGTGGGAACGGCCGCCTTTGCCCTGTGGGTCTGGTATTTCACCGGGTACCGGGTTCAAGACGGCACGCTGCTGGTCCGGAGCGGGCCTTTCAAGTGGCGCGTGCCCCTGGACGGCATCCGGGAGGTCGCTCCCAGCCGGAGCTGGCGTTCCAGTCCGGCCTGTTCCCTGGACCGGCTGGAGATCAAACACCCGGGCGGGAGCATCCTGGTTTCGCCGGCGGACAAGGACCGGTTCATGGACGACCTGGCCCTTCGCAGTCCCGGACTGGTTCGGGCCGGCGACCGACTGACCCGGGACTGATTCGGGCGGATGTCCGGAGGCCGTCGCCTTGCCCGGGTTCCGCCGGTCAAGCCTATTTGGCTCGCCGGGGTGGTTGCCGTCGCCTTGTTGGCCGGGTGGCTGGCGGCCGGGTCCGGCTCGGCCGGGGAACTGTCCGGCCGGGTGACCTGGGTGTACGACGGGGACACGATCAAGGTGGACGGCGGCGACCGGACCTGGCGGGTCCGGGTCTTCGGGGTGGATACGCCCGAGTCCGGCCAGCCCTATTCGAAAGCGGCCAGCCGATTCACGATCGATCTGGTCAAAAACCGGATCGTAACCATACGGGTCGTCGAGACGGACAAATACGGCCGCATCGTCGGCCAGGTCATCCTGCCCGACGGCCGGAACCTGGGCCGGGAGTTGTTGCGGGCCGGCCTGGCCTGGCATTTCCGCTGGTTTTCCGACGACCCGGACCTGGCCCGTCTGGAGAAAGAGGCCCGGGCCGCCCGGCGCGGCCTGTGGGCCGATCCCGGCCCGGTGCCGCCGTGGGAATACAAGCGCAGCCATCCTCGCCGGAGCCGGCGACCCGTTTCTGGAGGCCGGCCCAAACGACCGGAGAGCAGAGGCGCCCCAAAGGGGCTGGCCCAGGGGGGGGCCTCGGACCGGAGGACGACTCCGCCGCCGTGGCGCTGCCCGGGCGATTGTCCGGGGTAATATCAGGGATATTACCGCCGGTCAGACCGATTCGGAGCGGATTACCCAGGCCATCAACGACCGCATGGATTTTGGTCGTCAACCCCCCTTTGCTTCGTCCGATTACCTGTTCGAAGCGCCCCCTTTTGCTCCCGTGCCGTGTTGGTGGAGCTTGACAAAGGAGGCTTACCGCGGCGCCGAAATGCAAGCTCCAACGCTCGTTTCCCGCTTTTCGGCCTCGACGTATCCACATAATACGCCCGCGGCCAAAACCCCGTCCAACTTCGCGTTTCGCTATGCATTTCGA
>JAHJTB010000262.1 GCA_018830135.1 Pseudomonadota bacterium
ATGGCTGGTCATGATGGCCGTGATCTGGTCGATGATCCCGAACTGGGATACGATCGGAGGCATGCCCTCCTCGCCCATGGAATACATGAAACCGGACCGGGCTTGGCCCTGGTAGTCGAATCCCCCGTTGTCCCGGTCCGGTCCCTTGCGGCCGAAGGCCGAAACCGAGGCGTAAATCAACCGGGGATTTAGCTTGCTGATGACGGGGTAGGAAATATTGAGTTTTTCCACTGCCTGCCTGCGCATGTTGGTCATGAAAACGTCGGACCGCTCGGACAGGCGATGTACGATCGACTGGCCCTGGCTGGTGTTCAAATCCACGGTCACGCTCTTTTTGTTGCGGTTGGCCCCTTCGAAAAATATGCTCCGTCCCCCGGGCAGACGCAGAGGAACGTTTCCGATCTGACCGGAAGCCCTCATCGGGTCCCCGGTCTTCGGTCGCTCGATCTTGATGACATCGGCTCCCAGATCGCCCAGTATGGCGGGCCCTCCCGGACCGGCATGAAATATTCCGCAGTCAATGATTCGAATACCTTCCAAAGGCGTCTTCATCCCATAATCCTCCGTGATGTTTCCCCTGATCCCGGTCCCCGTGACGCGGCCCCAGGCGTTTAATATGTGATATCAAGTCGTTGTGGACCGGGTCTGTCGGTAAATCGGGCCTCCCCTGAAAACCCGTTATGATCGATTTTGGCCACAAGCATATATCTCCCTAAAATCATTATAAATAATTAATAGTTGACGATTTCATGCATCTTAATCCAAGCCAAGGCCGCCTGTCAACCCGTGCGCCGGACCGCCGACGAGTCCGCCCCCGGACGGAAACGGGGGAAAGGAATGCAACACCGCGGGGGCTTTAGGGTTGCCGACGGGAATGGTCAGGGCCGGGGCGGAGCTGCCGGGCCCAGGGGTGGGGCAGGGCGAAAGGGCTCCGGCGGAATGATATCGGATTTCGGGGGCCGGGCGGCGGCGGGCCGCCCGGTCAGATGTCGGCTACTTCGGATTTGTCTTTTTTCTTGACCAAGGCGCGTGAGGCTTTGCGGATTTTGGGAATGAGCATGGACTTGACCGTTTCCATGCCCTGGTACAGGTTCAGGGTCTCCTTGTCGATCACGTCCACGGCCCCGATCTGGTCGGCCCGGAACTCGACCTTGCTGCCGGCCTTGGCGATCGTGCTGACGATGATGACCGGTTTGGGGTGATAGACCATCAGGCGTTTGAGAAATGCCACTCCGTCCATTTTGGGCATGATGATGTCCAGGGTAATGACGTCCGGGTTTTTTTCCAGGACCATTTCCCGGGCCTCGTACGCATCCCCGGCCTGCCCCACGACTTCGATGTCCGGTTCGTCGGCCATGGCTTTGATGAGCAGGTTGCGAACCAGGGGGGAGTCGTCCACCACCAGGACCTTGATCCGGTTGGAATCAAAGTGCTCTTCCTTGGCCAGCATGGTCTGGGCGAACTGGGAGCGTTCGATGACCCGCCACTGGACCTGGTTGTCCCAGGTCTGGTAGCGGATTTTCATTCCACTGGTCCCACCGACTTGTTCCTTGGTAATGGGAATGCCGTAGTCCTTGAGCATGGTCCGGGCCATGGCCACGTTGCTGTCTCCGATGTTCGTGGCGCTGCGTATGGCGCCCACAACGCTGGCCCCGCCGAAAATCATGGCCTCCGCGCCTCTCAGGCTGCCGGCGCCTCTCTCCATGAAGCGGACCAGGGTTTCAATGGCCGTATCGCCGTATTTGGCCGACTTTTCTCCGGACGTTTTAGGGAGCATGAAATGGTTCATGCCTCCGAATTTCGCCTGGCGGTGGTAGAGACAGAGCGCCACGCAGGAACCCAGCAGCGTGGTGACTTCATGGGGTTTTTTGCTGATGATGTACTCGCCGGGCAGGAGAAAGACTTTTTGTGCTTCCATGTATGTTCCTCTGACGGGATTTCGCGGATTGTCGTCAGCCGCCTTGGGCCAGCTGAACGACGCCTTCGGGGTTGAGAACCAGGCCCAGGCGTCCGTCCCCCAGGATGGCGCTGCCGGCGAGGCTGTAAAGGTTTTTGAACTGGGAGCCCAGGTCTTTGACCACGACCTGTTGCTGACCCAGCACCTCGTCGACCAGCAGCCCGAATATGCCGCGCGGCGTTTCGATGACCACCAGGATCGCCTGGGAGGGGTCGGTGAATCGGGGTTCGATGTCAAAGGCTTCGTAGAGGCGAATCAGCGGCAGGATGTTACCCCGTCTCATGATCACCTCGCCGCGCCCCTCGATCGTGGAAAGTTCCCCGGGCCCGACGCGAATGGTTTCGACAATGTCGTCCAGGGAGATGATAAAGTCGGCCGAACCGACCCGGACCAGAAGGGCCTTGACCACCTGGAGCGTCACGCTCAGGGGAATCTTGAAGGATATGGTCGCGTGCCTGCCCACGGTCGATTCGACATTGATGCTGCCATTGAGCTGGCTGATGTTGGTTCGAACGACATCCATGCCGACCCCGCGGCCGGAAACGTCCGTGATTTTTTCGGCCGTGGAGAAACCCGCGCCGAAGATCAGATTGACGGCCTCCCGGTCGGTAATGGCTGCCGCCTGGCTTTCGCTCATGAGCCCTTTTTTCACCGCGGCCGACCGCATCCGGTCCGGGTCGATCCCATGCCCGTCGTCAAAGACCTCGAGATAGAAAAACTCCTTGTCCGCCGTGGCCGTGACCCGAAGCAGCCCTTCCGGGGACTTCCCGGCCTGCTCTCGAACATCGGTCGTTTCCAGACCGTGATCCATGGAGTTCCGGATGACGTGCACCAGAGGACCTTCCAGGCTCTCGGCGATGCTCTTGTCAATCTGGACATCCTGACCCTCCATCTGCACCTTGACCTGCTTGCCCATCTGGTGGGCCAGGTCCCGGGCCATCAGGGTCACCTTTTGGAGGAGGGCCTTGAGCGGAACCCGGCGGATTTCCATCAGACCCGCCTGCAGCTCGCTGGAAAGCTCCCGGAAGGCCTGATTGGCGTTCTTGAAGGCCCGGATCGTCGTGGGGTTGATCTTTTCGTTTTCGATCATTTTCTGCAGATAATTGAAGGTCTCGGCGGTCACGATCAGTTCCCCCACGTAGTTCATGAACCCGTCGACCTTGTCCTCGTCGATGCGCATGGTCTTGCGCTCCAACCGGTCCTCCCGGCCCGCCTTGGCCGGCGGCGGGGTCTGGGTGGGGACGGATTCCTTTTTGGGCGGGGCTTCCCCCGGGGGGGGCATCTCAGCGAAACTCACCGCGACCCGGGAAACAATCTCTTCCAACCGGTCTTTCACCATGCCGATGAGCAGAGCGTCGAAGTCGATGCCGCTCTGCTTGATGGCCCGGAAGTCTTCCGCGGCGGTCGCGAGTGGGGCTTCCAGATCGGCCAGTTCCTTTTCCTTGACCAGGGCTTCCAGATCGGCCAGAGCCTGGTCGTAGGCGTCGGAGTCGATCTTCCCCTTTTCGGCGGCCGCTTCGATAATGCCCACGGCCCGGCCCAGGGGCTCCAGTTCGACGTCGCCCAGGCGGTATGATCCGAGCCCCGCCGGCGGCCTGGCGACCGCTATTTCCTCCTCCACGGTTTCCACGTGTTTCAGCACGTCGTCCAGGCGGCCTTTCACCATGCCAATGAGCAGGGTGTCGAAGTCGATGCCGCTCTGCTTGATAGCCCGGAAGTCTTCCGCGGCGACCTCGAGTGGGGCTTCCAGTTCGGCCAGTTCCTTTTCCTTGACCAGGACTTCCAGATCGGCCAGGGCCTGGTCATAGGCATCGGCGTCGATTTCCCCTTTTTCGGAGGCCTGTTCGATCAGAGCGACGGCCGCGGCCAACGGAGGCAGATCGACCTGGCCCAGGCGGAAAGTCTTTTTCCTGACGCCGGTCGCCGCCGGTCGGCCGTCCGCCGGACCCGAAGGTGTTGTTATGGCGAAGTCCGCCAGAAGCGCATCGATTTTCTCGAGCACCTTTTCCGGATTCGTGCCGGTTTTCTTGAACTCCAACGTCAGATTCTTGATAGTGTGCAGCGTCTCCTCCGGCGTCATCGTGGGCTTGGATTCCAGGAGTTCAAGGAGGCTCTTCAGAAAGGACTCTTCATCGGAGGTCAGTTCGAGGCCGTAGTCTCCGGAACTGACCCGGTCGAACATGCTCTTGAGGTGGTTGCCGCCGTTGAGGATGATGTAAATGATGTCGGCGGTCACGGTCAGACGCTTGTTCCGGATTTCGTCGAGCAGATTTTCCAGCTTGTGGGCAAAATTCTTGATATGCGTCAGGTTGAAAAACGCACTCGACCCCTTGAGGGTATGGGCCGCCCGAAATATCGCCCCGATGGCCGCCGGGTCGTCCGGGTTGCTTTCCAACTCGATCGTCTTGGCCGTGAAATCATCGAGGAGTTCCTTGGACTCGACGATGAAGTCGGAGAGAAGTTCAGGGTCCAGTTCGATTTCAGGCATAGGGCTGACCCGTCTTTCCCAGCGCGCCCAGTTCCCGGAGGATGTTCTGCCACATCTCGATTCGCGAGATGCACTGGCCGATGGCCTCCTCGAGTCTGTCCAGGTTATTGAGCGGTTTGAAGAACACGGTTTCCGCGCCCCGTCGCATGGCGGTCAGGATGTTGTGCATGGTCACGTAGCCCGTGATCATGATGACCTGAATCCCGCCGTTGTAGTTCTTGATTCTTCGGAGCAGTTCCAAGCCATCCATGATCGGCATGACAATGTCGGAAATGACGATGTTGAAATTCTCCTCCTCGATCATCGCCAGGGCCTGCCTCGGGTCGTTGACACCGACGATGTCATAGCCCTTGAAAGCGAAATGGCGGACCAGCAGGTCGGTGATATCCTTTTCGTCGTCCACGACGATCAGTCTGATTTTCATGGTTGGTCTGATGCGTGGTTCATTCATGGCCTCTTCCCCGTCGGTAGCGTGATGGTGAATGTGGTCCCCTGTCCCCGGGTGCTTTCCACATCGATCGTTCCCTCATGGTCTCTGATAATGCCATGGGTGATCGATAGCCCCAGCCCCGTGCCCTGGCCTAACGGCTTGGTCGTGAAAAAGGGGTCGAAAATTTTGTCGATTACGTCAGGTGGTATCCCTTCGCCGGAATCGCTGAAAATGAGACGGACCCGTCCGTCCGAAGTCGCTTCGCTGGAGATTTTCAATAGGCCGGTCTTGTCTCCGATGGCGTCGGCCGAGTTGAGCATCAGGTTGACAAAGACCTGGACCAGATGCTGCCCATTGGCCCGGATGGCCGGCAGGTCCGGGGCCAATGATTTTTCCACGTTCACATAGTACTTGAGGCGGTTGTGGGTCAGGTTCAATGCCTCTTCGATGAGTTCATTGACCTGTGTCGGCGCTTTCCGGGGCGAGTCCTTGCGGGCAAAAGTCTTCAGACCGGCGACGATGTTGCTGATACGGTCCGCCCCGGCCCGGATGGAGCGGATCATACCCGGGAACTCCTTGATGATGTACTGGATCTTGACGTCCTGGGCGGCCTGGGGATGCGAACTCAGGTAATCCACGATTTTAGCCCAGAACTGCTCCAGGGTCTGCAGGTTGCCGGTGATGAAGGTGGTCGGATTGTTGATTTCATGGGCGATGCCGGCGGAGAGGGTGCCCAGACTGGCCAGCCGGTCGGCGTGGATCAGCTGCCGGGTCCGGCTTTCCACCATTTTTTCCAGATTCTGGGTGTACTCCCGCAGGGCTTCTTCCTGGCGCTTCAGTTTGATCTGGGTCCGGATCCGGGCCAGCAGCTCGCCCTGGTCCACCGGTTTGCTGACAAAATCGGAGGCCCCCAGTTCAAGACCCTTGACCCGATCCGAGGGCGAACTTTTGGCCGAAAGAAATATAATCGGAATTTCCGCTGTTTTTCGGTCGGCTTTCAGTCGTTTGATCACCTCGAAACCGTCCATCTCCGGCATCATCACATCCAGGAGTACCAAGTCCGGAAGCTTGTCCTTGGCGATTTGAATCCCTTCTTCTCCGCTGAAAGCCTCGAGGACGCCGATCCGGTCCTTTTTGAGCATGTACGACAGCATCTTATGGGTCAATGGATCGTCATCCACGATCAAGGTCAGGGGCCGGGTTTCAGGAAGGTTCATATGGTTGATAATCCGAAGACCTGGCCAGCGAATCGGGCGACCCGAGCGCTGGCGGTCATTTGGCCCAAGGCGGATTCACGCCGCGCCGATCCGCCTCGAGGTTGTTATCATGATAAACGGACGGATTCAGACCGAAACCCCTCGACCCCTGCCCTTCGGGTATCGACGGCCCAAGCCGACCATTAAAATATATTCGCATAATTACCTAAATTTTTCAAGTAGATAGACATCTGGTTCCCAAGCGGTCTCCCGGCCGGATCACGGTGTCTAACTATCATTTTTTAATAAGGAATCCGTTCGTCCATCCACACGGCCCGGCAAGGCCGCCGAACTATCCTCTCAGAAAAGCGGTCTCCCGTTCGAGCAATTCCTGATAGGCCGCGAGTTGCTTTCTGAATTCCTCCTCGTCCCAACCGAGAATGCCGGCCATGATCCGGGCCACTTTCGGGGCCGATTCGCGGCCGCCATCGGGGGTGGTGTAGGTCAGGCCCAGGCGGCGGACCATGGCGTCGGTCAGGGTCATGGCCATTTCGCCCTGGACCGACCAGCAGACCTCGGCGGCGGTCAGCCCGGTTTCGGTGTCCAAGGTCGAGGCGAGCAGGGGCGAGCGGGCCAACAGGAGAATGTTTTCCGTCTGGGGTCCGTACTTGTCGCGCAGGCGTTCGACGGCCCGGCCGGGCAACCGGTCTGGGTCCTGCTTTTCGGGTACAGCCCGGGGCTGGCCGAGGTGGAGAAGGTCCGTAGGAGCTGGGGGCAGGTCCGTCTTCTTCAGAATCTGGCAGACATGATCCACGGTCTGAGCGGCCATGATCCGGAACGTGGTCAGTTTGCCGCCGCTGACCGTGACCAGACGATCGGCCTCGACGCGGATGTCATGTTCGCGGGAGATGTCCTTGGTCTGACCGGATTTTCCGCTGGCGACCAGGGGGCGAACGCCGGCCCAGGCAATCGCGACTTGGTCCCGGGTCAGGGGCGGCCCGGTGATTGACCGATTGACCGCGTCGACCAGGTATTCCACCTCGTCGGGTTCGGCGTGAACCTCGTCCAGGTTGCCCCGGTAGTCCTGGTCCGTGGTTCCGACATAGACCATGTCACCGGAGGGCACAGCGAACAGAGGGCGATCGTCGGCGCCCTTGAGGATGATGACCTGGCTGATGGGTTTGAGTTTCCGGGGAAAGACGATATGGATGCCCTTGGCCGGTCTGAGCAGGGCCCTGGCATCGGGCTGGACCACGATCCGGATCCGGTCGGACCAGACGCCGGTCGCGTTGACCACGGCCCGGGCGGAAACCTCCCATGTTTTCGAAGTGATCCGGTCTAGGACCCGAGCCGTCATCCGGTCCGGCAGGACCTCCATGCCGATGAGTTCGACGTGGTTTGCCGTGGCGGCGCCATAGCGGGTGGCCGCCTTGACGGTTTCCAGGGTCAGGCGGGCGTCGTCGGTCAGTCCGTCATAGTAGACCAGCCCGCCTTCCAGGCCTTCCCGGATGAGGCGGGGTTCCATTTCGAGGGTTTGTTCGGCGGTCAGGCTTTCGTGAGGAGGCAGGTTTTTCTTGCTGCCGGCCAGGGTGTCGTAGCCCCAGAGTCCCAGGTTGATCACGGTCCGGCTGTCGCCCTGGTCCTTGTAAATCGGAAAAACGAAAGGGATTCCCTTGACCAGGTGCGGGGCGATCCGCATCAGGTTTCGTCTTTCGCCAAGAGATTCCCGAACCAGGCGAAAATCGCCGGATTTCAGATAGCGCAGGCCTCCATGAATCATACGGGAAGACTTGCCGCTGGTTCCGGAACCAAAGTCGTCTTTTTCGATCAGGGCCACGGACAGGCCTCGCAGGCTGGCGTCCCAGGCCACGCCGGCGCCGACGATTCCTCCGCCGACGACCAGGAGATCGTAAAGGGAACCCTGAAAGGCCTCCAGGTTGGAGCCTCGCAAAGCGGGTGAAAAAGGTCGCGTCGCTTCGAGGGGGGCCAGGGCGTTTAGGTCCGGATCGGTGATAACGCCGGGGTTGAGCAGGCCTTGGGGGTCAAGCCGGGTCTTGGCCGAGCGGAAAAGATCGGCCAGGTCTCGGCCCCAATAGCGGTCGAACCAGGGTTTGTGGTCCCGGCCCACGCCGTGGTGGTGGCTCAAGGCGCCGCCGTTTTCGACGATGGTCCGGGTCGCGGCCTGCTTGGCTCGAAGCCACTGTGCTTCCTCATGGCCCTCGATCCTCGGGGCGAAAAACGTGAAGTACAGGTTGCCGCCTTCGGGATACACGTGGGACAGGTGGGCCATGACCAGTCCGGTGGCCCCTTCCCAGTCCAGGGCGTCCCGCAGGACCTTCCCGACCCGGGCGTACAGGTCCGGGAGGGATTCCCAGAGGCATGCGGTTTCGAGGGTCTCGATCAGAAGTCCCCCGTCGATCATGACGTCGCGCAGATAAGGGGATGTGTACCGGGTTTCGTGCCAGGTCCGGGCCGGGGCTGAACCGACCCGGACTCCGCCGTGGGCCCGGAAGATTCGCCCGGCCTCCCTCCGTTCGCGCCGGATTTGACGGGGCGATCCCTCGCCGCCGGCCAGGGCCAGGCAGGCCTTGTCCAGAAAGAGGCCCCGCCAGCCCAGGTAGCGGGGGACAATCTGTTCGAAGAAAAAGCGCTGGGCGGAGGAGGTCTTTTGGCGGGCGGCTTCGGAAAAAAGGGCCTGGGTCTCCAGGAGATCGGAAAGGCGCAATGTGGCCGGCGGTTCTCCGGTGGCCGCCAGTTTCCGGACGGCTTCCAGGCCGGCCTCGAAAACGGGAAAGAGCCAGGAGTCGAACCATTCCGCTTCAGGCAGCGGCCTGATTTTGACTTCAGCCTCCGTGATGACGGCCAGACTCCCTTCGGAGCCGATCAACAGCGCCGCCAAGTCCCCGCCAGCCGCCGCGGCAGGCGTGGCCGGGGTGTTCAGTTCGCCCCCGGGGAAGGCCGCCCGCAGGGACAGGACCATGTCTTCGATCTTGCCGTACCGGGCGGATTTCTGGCCCGCGCCCCGGGTGGCGATCCAGCCGCCCAGGGTCGAGAACTCGAAACTCTGGGGAAAGTGGCCCAGGGTGAAACCGTCCCGGTTCAGGGCCGCTTCCAGGTCCGGACCGGCGATGCCGGCCTGAAAACGGGCGGTCAGGTTGCGGGGGGAGAGGGACAGGAGCCGGTTCATCCGGGTCAGGTCCAGGCAGATGTTGGGCCGGACCGTTTCGGGCAGTTCGACCCCGCCGACCACGCTCGAACCGCCGCCGAAGGGCACCACCGCGGCCTGGAAGGTCCGGGCCACATCGAGTATTCCCAGGACCTGCTCGTGGTTTTCCGGGTACACGACGGCATCGGGCGGAGAAGGGACCTGGCCGAGACGCAGGCGGATCAGGTCCCGGTAGCCGCGGCCGACCGCGTGAAGGACCCGGGTCCGGCGATCCGCGCGGACGTTGCCGGTCCCGACGATACGGACCAGGGCGGCGGTTAGTTCCGGCGGCATATCCGCCGGCCTCAGGATGATCGAGTCCAGGGTCGGGATCGGTCCCCGGGGGGCGGGCCAAGGGGAAATATGCCGGCGGAGAAAGGCCATCAGCCCTTCGGCCGAAGGCGGAACCACGTCCGTCCGCCCCCAGCCCCACCAGCTTCGCATGTCCTCGGGGATGAGCATCGCCAGTCAACGGCCTCCCGGACGATTGCATGCCGGACGGAAGAAGGTCCCGCCGGGCGTTTTGAAATTATACGATCGCGGTATCCGGCCCCGGGGCCGTATTCAGTCCGATAGCTCCCGGAAACGACAGTCCGGGTCGCCGGCCGTCATCAACCGGACTGCCGGTCAAGGAATCCCTGAATGAATTCGGCCACGCGATCCGCGCCGTGGTAAACGCCGTAATGGCCTTCGCAGAGCACGTCGGCTTTCAGGTCGATCAGAATCCGCATGGATGCCCGCCAGGCATCCAGGTCGGAGTCGAACATGGCCTCGAAAGGCCCGTGAATGTCCTGGCCGAACAGGTAGCGGCGGCCCTCCCGGTCCAGATACACGACCAGGGAGCCGGGCGTATGCCCGGGCGCGTGGAGGCAGACCAGTTCGGAATCACCGAGAACCAGGCGATGAATCCGGCCTTCCAGCTTCATGGCCACCTTGACCGGTGCCAACTCGATGCCGTACCATCTGGCCGCGGTTCGGACCGGGTCGGCCGATTCAATGGCGGTCGCATCCAGTCCATGGGCCACGATGATCGGGTCGAAGTCCCGAACGAAGGAGGCCAGGGAGCCGATGTGGTCGATGTGGTTGTGGGTGGCGACGATGAAACGCAGGGCGGACGGATCGTACCCCGCAGCGCGGATCAGATCGAGAATACGCGTATAGCTCGGCCCGGCCCCGGCGTCGACCAGGGCCAGTTCGCCCGCGTCTTCTATCAGATAGGCCAGGGCATCGCGACCGTCGGTCAGGTCCGGGCCGGCCACGACGTATATCCCGGGGCCGATTCGAAGTGGACTGAGCATGGGAATATGGTAGGACAAATGCAGCGCCGGCTCAAGAAAAAAAGCCGGGGCTTTCGAACACATCCCGACTTGTCGCCGGCCGGATTTAATGATACCTATGAAATGAAAGACGGAGCCGAAGCGATTGCTTCCGCCCCTGGGTCAGAAAGGATCAAACCTCGATGATTCTGGAAATCTGGGAGACCCTTTCCTGGAAGGACGCAGTGGACATTCTGTTCCTCAGCCTGGTGTCCTACCAGCTCTTCGTCTGGTTCAAAGGAACCAAGGCCCTGAGGGTGCTTATCGGCCTGGTCGTCCTGGGCGGCATCTATTCTTTGGCCCGATTCTGGGGCCTGTTCATGACCACCTGGGTCTTCCAGATATTATGGCAGGTGCTGGTCATCCTGCTGCTCGTTTTATTCCAGGGAGAAATCCGTCAGGTCCTGGAACGGGTCAGTCCGCTGGGGTACCTGCGGGCCAAACGCTCCTTCTCCGAAGTTTCGGTGGCCGAGGTGCTGGCCGGGACCGTATTCGACCTGGCTGAGGAGCGGACCGGGGCGATCATCGTCATCAGCCGCGAAGACAATCCGACCGAGTTTCTAACCAGCGGGCAGCCCTTGCAGGCCGTACCCACGACGGCCCTGATCAAAAGCATTTTCAATCACAACGCCCCGGCCCATGACGGAGCGGTGATTCTGTCCGGAGACCGCCTCGAACAGATGGGGGCCTTTCTGCCGCTGACGGAACGGGACGACCTGCCCGACCAATACGGAACGCGCCACCGGGCGGCCATTGGGCTTTGCGAGCGGACGGACGCGGTCTGCCTGATCGTGTCCGAGGAACGGGGCGAGGTCTCCAGTGTCGTGGGGAGCGATATCCGGGTCTGGAAGTCGGGGGACCAGTTGGCGTCCCGTCTCAAGGACTGGTTGGGGCTGACCCCCAGGACCGGTCCGTCGTTCAAGGCATTCGTCAAGGGATTTTTTACGCGAAACTGGAGCGCCAAGGTCGGTTCGCTTCTGCTGGTGGCCGCGGCCTGGCTGGTGCTGGCCGGCGGTCAGGACGTCAAAACGACCATGAAGGCCCCTGTGGAATACCTCAACGTACCGGTCGGCCTGGTCCTGGCGGAGGGGACGGTCCGCCGGATCGACCTCGAACTGTCCGGCCGGAGGCACCAGATCGTCACCCTGCCGCCAGGCGCGGTTCGAGCCCGAATCGATCTGTCCGGACTGAAGGCCGGCTCCCACCGGGTCCGCCTCAAGACCAAGGACGTCGATATCCCTCTGG
>JAHJTB010000263.1 GCA_018830135.1 Pseudomonadota bacterium
AGCGTTGCAGCAAGGATTTCCCGGCCGCGGCAGGAAGCGGGTGAGAAATCCGGGCTACGGCGTGACCACCGCGAAATTCGAGTCCACCGGCTCGATCAGGTCGGCCAGGGCCGGGTACAGGCTTTTGTCCCCTTCCATCTCGATATTTCCCCTGGCCGCCAGGATGCCTATGGGCACTTTGGCCAGGAGGGTCATGGCCATATCCATCAGGGTCAGTCGCACCGTGGCCCCGGCCCGGGGATCGCTGATCCCCTGCTCATGAATCAGCACGCCGTTCTGGACGGTTATGAGATGCTGTTCCTTGCGGTCGGTCAGTTCGATGTTCAGTGTGAACGGTCTGGCCGCCGCTTTTTCCGGGTCCACCCGGACGGCGGCAAAGTCCAGCAGCATGGACGTCGTCATGGCCGCCATGATGTCCTTGTTGATCGTCCTGGGAGGCAGTTTGACCACGCCGTGGCGCAGTTCCTGGGCGCCGGTGAGATAGATGTTTCGCCAGGTGCCGGCTTCGGCCTGATACCCCAACTGGGTGTATACGTCGGCCAGCTGGTCCCTGGCGGCCTGGTTGGCCGGGTCGGCAAAAACCACGTGGTTGAGCAGCGTGGCGGCCCAGCGGTATTCCCCCTGGTCCGCGGCGGCCTTGGCCCGACCCGTCACCGCTTTGGCCCCGCCCATGGCCTCGACGTAGCGCCTGGCCGCCGGTTCCGGCGGCAGGGGCCACAAATTGGCCGGATTCGCGTCGTACCAGCCCATGTAACGCTGGTAAACCGCCTTGGAGTTGTGGCTCATGGTGCCGTAGTAGCCCCGGTTGTACCATTGACGGGCCAGGACCTCGGGCAGGTTCAGGACTTCGGAAATCTCGGCGCCGGTCAGACCCGCGTTCATCAGCCGGACGGACTGGTCGTGCAGGAACTTGTAGGCGTCCCGATGTTTGGTCAAAAAATCCACGATCTCTTTTTGTCCAAAGCGCGGCACGCCGTGGGCCGCGAACATGATGTCGCTCTTGTCCCCGAACAGGCGGATGGATTCGGTCAGATAATCCGCCCAGGCTTTGGCGTCCCGGACCAGCGCGCCTCGCGCGGGCAGCAGATTGTGCATGGTCAGGTTGGCGTTTTCGGCCATGAAGACGGCTCGGAACTGAGGCAGGTGGAAGTTCATTTCAGCGGGCGCCTCGGTCCCCGGCGTGACCTGGAAAATTAGTTTGACGTCGCCGATGGTCATTTCCTGACCGGTTTTGTTGATGATGTCCGTCGGAGCGATCAGGGAGACTGTACCGTCCGGGATTCCCGGTCCAAGGCCGGACGTGATTTCACCTTCAGCCCCCCGGGGGAGGGTCGTGCCGAGCTGAAAGCGGACGCGCCGGACCATGGCCGGCCCGGCAATGACGTTTTCCGAAATGGCATGTTCCATGAACCCGTCGGGCGCAATGACCTTCACTTTGCCCGAGTCGACCTGCTCGCGGGATACAACGCCCATCACCCCGCCGAAATGGTCTCCGTGGGTGTGAGAATAGATGACCGCGACAACCGGCTTTTTCCCCAGATGCCCGGTGAGCAGATCGAAGGCGGCCCGGGCCGATTCAACCATCGTCAAGGGGTCCACGACGATCCAGCCGGCTCCGGCATCGATGAAGGACACGGTCGAGATGTCAAAGCCCCGCACCTGGTAAATCCGGTCGGAAACCTTGAACAGGCCGTGCCGGGTCAGAATCCGGGCTTGGCGCCAGAGACTGGGATTGACCGTGTCCGGGGCCGGTCCTTTGAGAAAATCGTAGGACGACAGATTACTGACCACGCCGCCCTTGGCGTTTCGGATCAGCGGGTCCGTCCGGGTGGCGAGAAAGCCGCGCTCGGCAAAATCGAAGTCCTTCCGATCGTCGGCGGCCACGAGTCGGCGGGCTTCGGACATGGCCCGTTTCGACGCTTCCGTTGCCTTTTCAGCGGACGAAACCGGGATTTCGGGCTTTCCCGCGAAATCGATTTGCGCGATGACCCCCCGAAAGGCATAGAGGCTGACGGC
>JAHJTB010000264.1 GCA_018830135.1 Pseudomonadota bacterium
GCCCCGAGGCCGAAGACCGCGACAGGGCGGTCCTTCAATGCCGCCGACCACTGAAAGGTTACGCAATAATGAGAAATATGGTTGACATTTTTCAGATGCACAATATAGTTATGCGTTGAATCCACAAACCGATCCAATAGAGGGTATTGCTGCATGGGGAAGGTGGGTAAGCAAGGCGAAAAGACAAAAAAATCGGGCGGACTGACCAGGCTGGCGGCCGAAGTCTTCGACAAGGACCGTTGCTCGGTCTGTGGAGCCTGCGTCGGCCGATGCCCGTACATTGTCTATTCCGAAGGCCGGGTCATCCTCCAGGACCGCTGTACTTTGGACGAAGGCCGTTGTTACGATTTCTGCCCCATGGCCGGGGCGAAAGGAAACTTCGAAGGTCCGCTCGGGACCGTCAAACAGGTTCTCATCGCCCGTTCGACCCGGTCGGACGTTCGCAAGAAGGCCCAGTATGGCGGGGTGGTTTCGACACTGGTCGCGCTGGCGCTCCGGGAGGGCCTTGTCAAGGAGGCGATCCTGACCAGCGGCCATCCGGAAGACCCGCCCTATGGGGTTCGGGTCCGGACCAAGGCGGCCGTGCTGGATTCGGCCGGATCCCGTTTTGCGGCCGCCGGAACCGTGGCCGCTCTCAACGAGGCCCTGGCCGAACCAGGTTCGTTTCCCCTGGCCCTGGTGGGGCTGCCCTGCCAGGTCAAGGCGGCCGCGGCCATGCGGGCCTCCAAAACGCGGGATGTTCCCTTCAGGCCCAAGCGGATCAAGCTCCTGATCGGGCTGTTTTGCACATGGGCCCTGGAGTATCGCAGCCTGTCCCGCTATCTCCGCTACATGCTCTTCGGCGAAAGGGCCTTTCACTACGACATCCCGCCCCCGCCGGCCAGCGTCTTCAAGGTCTTTACCGGTGATGGCATCAAGGCCTTCCCCTTGGACGAAATCGAACCGATGCGGCTCAATGCCTGCCGGTTCTGCGATGACATGACCTCGACGCGGGCCGACGTGTCCGTCGGGTCGGTCGAGGGGCTCGACGGTTGGAATACGGTCCTGATTCGAACGGCGGAGGGAAACCGGCTCGTCGAAATGGCCGCTGAAAAAAAGCTGATTAAAATCGACAGGCTTCCCCAGTCCGACCTCGAACATCTCAAGGAGGCCGCTGATTTAAAAAAGCAGCGCGGGCTTTCCGCCTGGGAGGAAAAGGACTGATTCATGGACGATATGGCGGGCGATCATCCCGGCGCTGAAGTTCTGCTCCAAGGAAACGAAGCCATGGCCCGGGGGGCCCTCGAGGCCGGAGTGGCCTGGGCCAGCGGATACCCGGGCAATCCCTCCTCGGAAATAATCGAAACCCTGGCCAGGGCAGCCTCGGAAAAACGGCTCTACGTCGAATGGTCGGTCAACGAAAAGGTGGCCCTGGAGGCCGCTGCCGCCGCGTCCTTCGCCGGCATGCGGGCCCTGGCGACCATGAAGCAGAACGGGGTCAACGTCTGTCTCGACGCCCTGACCAGCCTGGCGCTTTCCGGCATCAAGGGCGGCCTGGTCCTTATCGCCGCGGACGATCCATCGAGCATCTCCAGTGGCAACGAAGAGGATTCTCGCTTCGCCGCCGCACTGGCCCATCTGCCTCTGCTCGAACCGGCCACGCCCCAGGAAGCCAAGGACATGGTCCGGTTCGCCTTCGACCTGTCCGAACGGATCGGCAACATCTGCCTGGTTCGAAGCGTCAGCCGCCTGAGCCACACCCGGGCCAACGTCATCCTGGGCGAACTGCCCGGCGGGCGGGGGCGGCCCCGCTTCGACACCTCCCGGCCCTTCATCACCCTGCCGGCCGTACCACACCACCAGGTCATGTATGACAAGCTGGACCAGGCCGAGGCCGAATTCGAGGAATCGCCCTTCAACCACTACGAAGGCCCTCCGAAACCCGACCTGATGATCGCGGCCTGTGGCCCGTCCTATCTCTACGCCCGGGAGGCGGTCGAGATGTTGGGCCTGGAGGACCGGACCGGCATTCTCAAACTCGGCACTACTTATCCCTTGCCCCAAAAGTTCGTTGCGGAACATCTGGCGAAGGCCGCCTCGGTCCTGGTGGCCGAAGAGATCGACCCGGTGCTCGAACGAAGCCTCAAGGTCCTGGCGGCCGAAACGGGTGACCGGATCGGCGCCAAACGGTTTTATGGAAAGCGCTCCGGACACGTCTCCCCCACCGGGGAGTCCGGACCGGGACTGGTGGCCCGGGCCCTGGCCCGGATAGTCGGCCGGGAGTTCGAACCGGGCGATCCGGATTACCGCCGTCGGGCCGCGCAGGTCGTCGATGAACTGGTCCCGCCGCGGGAGTTCGGATTCTGTCCCGGATGTCCCCACCGGGCCTCCTACTGGGCCATCAAGCAGGTCCTCGCTTCCGACGACCGGCAGGGCTTCGTGGTCGGAGATGTCGGCTGCTACACCATGGGTATCTGGCCCACGGGCTTCAACCAGGTCAAGATGGCTCACGCCATGGGGTCGGGCGTCGGGATGTCCTCCGGCTTCGGCAAGCTCGATGCCATGGGCTTCGCGCAACCCGTCATCTCCGTGGTCGGCGACTCGACCTTTTTTCATGCCGCGATCCCGGCCCTGATCAACGCCACTTACAACCAGGCCGGTTTTCTCCTGGTCGTCCTGGACAACGCCGCCACGGCCATGACCGGCTTCCAGCCCCACCCGGGAACCGGCGTTTCCGTGACCGGCGAACGCCTCAGCCGCATCAGCATCGAACGCATCTGCGACGCCATGGGGCTCGAGGTCACCGTCTGCGATCCGTACGACATCGAATCCACCACCGCCGTTCTTCGGGATCGACTCCGCCGCCTCGATACCGTTCGGGTCATCATCATGAGGCGTCCCTGCGCCCTGGTCCAGGGCCGGGCGGACGGTTTCGACTACCGGATGCACGTCGATGAAAACCTGTGCCGAGGCGAGGAATGCGGGTGCGATCGATACTGCAACCGGGTCTTCCGCTGCCCCGGACTGGTCTGGGATGCCTCCTCGAACCGGGCCAGGATCGACGAGGTCATCTGCGTGGGCTGCGGCGTCTGTGAAACGGTCTGCCCGGCCGGAGCCATCGTCAAGGAGACGATCTGATGACCTCCCTGAACCTCGAACCCCTCAATCTGATCATCACCGGCGTAGGCGGCCAGGGCAACGTCCTCATCTCCCAGGTCCTGGCCAGAGCCCTGGTCGGCCAGGGACTCAAGACCACGGTCGGCGAGACATTCGGCCTGAGCCAGCGGGGCGGGTCGGTCCAAAGCCACGTCCGGGTCTCCCGCAACAAAATCTTCGGCCCGCTCATACCCGAAGGACAGGCCCACGCCGTGCTCGGACTCGAACCCCTCGAAACCCTCAGGGTCATGGCCTCGTACGGACAACCGGACATTCAGGTCCTGGTCAACGCCCGGCCCGTGCAGCCGCTCAACGTCATCGCCGGGCAGGATCGCTACCCGGCTGACGAAGCCCTCCTGGATGCCCTGAGAGGACTGGCCGCCAAAGTCTGGTGGCTCAACGCCACCGCCGAAGCCCAGGGGCTGGGCGCGGCCATCATGGCCAATATCGTCATGCTGGGCGCCCTGACCGCCACCGGCATCATGCCCGTCGAGGCCAAGGACCTGGAAGAAGCCCTGGCGGAAGTCCTGGCCGATGATCGCCTGGAACAGAACCTGGCCGCCTTTCGTCGAGGCCTGGAGCTGATCGACTAACCCGGTCCGTTCCTCGTTTTTTTTCGCGCCGTCTCCCTCCACCACGACGGCGGCGCCCCGAAAAACATCCCCGGACGAACCCGACCGTCCGCCCTCAAAACCACGAACATCCGACCCGGACCCGGGACTTGAGGCGAAACGGGCTTTATTTTTTCCGCCCGCTGAAAAACACTTGACAAAATGAACGATAGAACGCATTTTGTCCAAAAAGTACAGGAGACCCCTCTGGACAAACAAGCCGACATTCTCAGAGCCGCCCAGGAACTCTTCGGGCGATTCGGCCTCAAAAAGGCGACCATGGACGAAATCGCCCGGTCGGCTTCGGTGTCCAAGGCCACCCTGTACAAGTACTACTCCAACAAAGAGGCGGTCTTCCGGGACGTGATCGGGCTCGAAGCCGCTCAACTGCTCGAAACCGTTCGCCGGGCCGTGGACCAGGAGAACACGGTGACCGGTAAATTCAAGGCCCATCTGGCGACCAAGATGGGTGAGGTCCGGAGCCTTTTTAGTTTCTACCAGGTCAATCGGGGGGCCTATGGCCAGCATTGGCCTGATCTGGACGGCATTCGCGACCGCTTCATGGAACATGAAACCATCCTGGTCCGGGAAATCCTGGAACTCGGATCGGCCAACGAAGAACTGAACATCGAGAACGTCGAGTTTACGGCCCGGGTCATGGTTGTGGCCCTCAACTCGCTCGAGTTTTTCTGGGCAATGGAATCCCACGACCTGCCCTTGGAGGATTTCGTGGAAGGCCTGTTGGAAATCATCATGAACGGCCTGCGTCCCAGGTGAGCGGTTTGTGGCGCCGCCTGCCCGGGACCGGGGTCAAGGAGCCTGCCGAATGAATATACTGATGGTTTATCCGAAGTATCCCGACACCTTCTGGAGTTTCAAGTACGCCTTGCGCTTCCTGTCCAAAAAGGCGCTTCACCCCCCCCTGGGCCTGTTGACCGTGGCGGCCATGCTGCCCGGGTCCTGGGAAAAGAAGCTGGTCGACATGAACGTGTCCGGACTGCAGGACAAGGACCTGGACTGGGCGGACTATGTTTTCATCAGCGCCATGTCCGTCCAGCAGGATTCGGCCAATGAAGTCCTGGCCCGCTGCCGGGAGGCCGGAGTCAAGGTCGTGGCCGGTGGTCCGCTCTTCACCGCGGGCCACGAGGATTTCGAGCCCGTAGACCATTTTCTGCTGGGCGAAGCCGAAGTGACCCTGCCGAGATTCCTGGCCGACCTGGAAAACGGGCGGCCTGAGCATCTTTACCGGGCCGAGTCTTTTCCCGCCATCGACGGCACGCCGATCCCGCTTTGGGAACTGGTGAACATGAAACGGTATCTGTCCATGACCATCCAGTACTCCCGAGGATGTCCCTTCAACTGCGAGTTCTGCGACATCACCGTGCTGTACGGCCGTACTTCCAGGACCAAGGCCGTCGAGCAGGTCGTGGCGGAGTTGGAGGCCCTTCACCGCCAGGGATGGCGTGACGGCGTGCTTTTCGTGGACGATAATTTCATCGGCAATAAAAAGAAACTCAAGACCGTGGTCCTGCCGGCGATCATCGAATGGATGAAAAAGAAAAAATACCCCTTCGCCTTTTCCACCGAGGCCTCGATCAACCTGGCCGACGATGAAGAACTCATGGAACTCATGGCCCGGGCCGGGTTCGACTCCGTGTTTGTGGGCATCGAATCCCCTAATGACGACAGCCTGACGGAATGCAACAAGTATCACAATAAAAACAGAAATTTGGAAGATTCGGTCAAGAAAATTCAATCCTACGGACTCCAGGTCCACGGCGGTTTCATCGTCGGCTTCGACAATGATCCCCCTTCCATATTCGAACGGCAGATCGAGTTCATCCAAAACACCAAGATCATAACGGCCATGGTCGGGCTGCTCAATGCCCCCCGCGGCACCCAGCTCTACCAGAGATTGAAGCTGGAAGGCCGTCTCCTGGGCGATATCACCGGCAACAACACCGACCTGTCCATGAACTTCATCCCCAAGATGAATTACGATGCCTTGATCGAAGGATATAAAAAGATCATCAACGGCATCTATTCCCCCCGTCCCTACTACGCACGGGTCAAAACGTTTCTGCAGGAGTACACCGTCTGGGAGCGAGGCTCCTACCGGTTTCATTACCACTACTTGAAGGCCCTGATTCAGTCCATCATTCTCCTGGGGCTCAAGGACAGAAACCGGATATACTACTGGAAACTCTTTTTCTGGGCCTTGTTTCGACGTCCGAGTGTCTTTCCTCTGGCCATTACTTACGCCATCTGCGGTTTTCATTTTCGTAAAGTGTTCGAACATCATTTGTAAACCCGGGCGCCGGGCCGGCCGCGGACCTCTTTGCAAGTCGGCGTCCGGCCTGGTATAATTCCTGTATGAGCCAGCAGACCGTTCAGGTCACCCCGATTCGTTTGACTCCGCCTCAACGGATCGGGCAGAAGCCCCGGGCCATGGGGGCGCCGGTAATCGAGGCCTTGCCGGTTGCGGACCCGCCGGCCGGGTATCCGTACGACATGTCGGTCTCGCCGACCTCCAAAGTCGCCAATGGGCCCGGATTCGACTGGCACTCCGGACCGGGCATCGTCATCGACACATACGCCTGAACGGGTTTAATCAACCAGAGCGAAGTTTATGAACCGCGGAAGCAACGTGGCCTCCGTCGGGCCCGGTGACGCGCCCGGGCCGGTCCGATGAAGCTGATTCTTTTCGATATCGATGGGACCCTGCTCGACACCAGTGAGGTGGACGGGGAATGTTACGCGGCGGCCCTGGAGATGGAGTTGGGCCTGACTCTGGAAACCGGGGACTGGGGCGAGTTCACCCACGTGACCGACGCCGGGATTCTCGACGAGTGCTTTCGCCGGGTCCGGGGCCGGCCTCCCGGACCGAAGGAAATTACGACGTTCATCGAGCGTTTCATCGATTTGCTGGGCCGGGCCCACGCCCGGGACCCGGACCGATTTTCCGAGATTCCGGGGGCCGGGGATATCCTCCGCCTTCTGTCCCGGACTTCAGACTGTCGGGTCGGGTTGGCCACCGGCGGCTGGCGGGCGTCGGCGCTTTTCAAGCTGACTCGTGCCGGACTGCCGTATCGAGGGCTTCCGCTGTCCACTTCCAACGAGGGGATGTCCCGGGAAGCGATATTGTCCGATTGCATTTCCAAGGCCGGGGCCAAGTGGCCCGAGACCGGATACTCGAAGATCGTCAGCGTGGGTGACGGGGCCTGGGATGTTCGAACCGCCCGGGTTCTGGGGCTGGGCTTTGTCGGCGTCGGGGATGAGGCAACGTTTGAAAAACTCGGGGTCCGGCATGTGGTCCGGGACTTCAGGGACCCCGCGGCCTTCTTCCGGCTCCTGGATTCAGCGTCGAAGGCTTGAGGGAGGGGCGTCAGTACCGGTCCTGGAGGTCGAGCCGTTCCTTGGATTTGGCCTGGTCGAAGTTGAACCGCTTCAGATACAGGCCCTTGGCTCCGCCCCGGTCCCTGGAAATGAAGATGACGATCAATGTAATGGCAATAATGGCGAAACCGACGATCCATAACAACATATATCAAGCCCTGTCTCCACGGCGATAAACCGGCACGTTCCATACCCCAGATGTCATCCCGGCTGTGGCAGGCATCCAAGAACCCGCGGGCCGGGCGGCCTAATTTAGTTCAGAACCGGTCCAATAAGCAAGCCCCGCGTGAAACAAGCTTTCCCCCCAAAGCCCGTCTTCACTCAACCGACCGTCTATGCTTCGTTTTCGGTTCAACCCGAATTTTGCGGTTGAGTGCGTATCGATGTGTCGAAACGCATAGCGAAACGCGAAGTTGGACCGGTTTTTGGCCGCGGGCGTATCAC
>JAHJTB010000560.1 GCA_018830135.1 Pseudomonadota bacterium
AGGAGAATTGAAAGGACTTTTTAAGTTGAGGATTGGAAGCTATCGAGCAGTTTACTCTATAGATTACGACAAAAGGCTAATTGTTATTCATCTGATTGATCATCGAAAGGATATATACCGATAAGAATTTTCAACATTAAAGTAAAGGAGGAAAGGTATGAAGAGATTTTTGGTAGGAATGAGTCTTTTGGGGATAGCAATGGGGATATGGGCAGGAGATATTTGGGGTCAAGAGATGGAAGAATGTAAGTCAAATACATCTTATTCAGAAGATAGTGTCACAATATCCATAAGTTTTCCAAACCCAATAATAACTAAAGTCAAAATTCAGTCTTTTGGAGAATTTGATAGAATCAAAATTGAAGGATTGCCTAATATGAACAAGGCTGGTGAGCCACTTTTACCACTAAAAGGAATAGAGGTTTTGCTTCCCTATAATAAGGATGTCTCAGAAATAGAGGTTTCCTATCCTAAAGAGGAAGTCTTAGAAGGAACATATACCATTGAGCCAGCCCAAAGTCAATATCCTATAAGTTTTAAGGGGCCCATTAAACCTACTTTGCCTGAAAAGGGTGTATATGCTCGAACTTCTTATATTCCAGAGGAACTGCTTTCTGAAAAGTCTATACAAAGCTGCAGAGGATATAGAATCCTTCCCTTAAATTTGCATCCTGTAAGGTATATTCCTAAGTTTGGTAAACTATATTTTTATCCTTATATAAGTGTCAAAATAAAATTGTGCAAGTCAAAATTACTTATAAAACCTTATTCATACAAAGGATTACCAGAAGATGAAAAACTAATAAAAAGAAAGGTGATAAATCCGGAGGTTATCGAAACCTATCCTAATCCATCAAAATCCTTATTATTACAAGAAAATTATAAGTATGTAGTCATTACCAACCAATACTTAAAGGATGCATCAGCAATTTATACCTTCAGAAATCTGATAGAGCATAAAATTGCAAAGGGAATTACTGCTACAATAACCACTACAGAGTGGATTTATGGAAATTTTACTGGAGAAGATACTCAAGAGAAAATACGAAATTTTATCCGTTTTGCACATGAAAATTGGGCTACAGATTATGTCTTATTAGGAGGAGATACCAATATAGTTCCATATCGAGGATTATATGGGAGCGCGACTTATGAAGAAGAAGGAAAGGTGAAGGTGGCGACGGCGGCAATCCCAGCGGATCTTTATTATGCCTGCTTAGATGGTTCATTTAACTCTGATGGAGATGATAAGTGGGGAGAATCCAATGATGGAGAGAATGGTGGAGAGGTTGACTTGAAAGCAGAGGTATATGTGGGTAGAGCCCCTGTTGATACACCAGATGAGATGTCAAATTTTGTTAAAAAAACACTTGTTTATGAAGAGTGTAAGAAGAGGCAATCTTCATATCTAAAATTAGCTTATATGGTAGGTGAGTGTATGACACCTAATCCTGATGAAGGTGGTGGTTGTGCTGCAAAGGTTATTCTTGTCGATCAATCTTCAAAAAAAGAGATTTTGTCTTTATCGGGAAGATTTAGGGATTTATTAGCCAGTTCTGAAAAGGGGAGAGAGTATGTAAAATTCTATTATCAACATAGCCCAGAATTAAGTTTAATCATCCTTAAAACCCCGTTTTTATGGTCTTCTTGTATTGATATATTGAAGAAATCTATGCCTTTGATTCAAGATATTGTGGAAGGTGAATTAAAAGATTTTCAGGAAGAGACATTATTTGAGATAAGATCAATGCTCAACAATATTAAGAAAGAGGCAAGCCCTGAATTGCTAAGAACAATTGAGCAGATAGAAAAAGAATTATTCTCAGATAAACAAAAAATCCTTTCTTTTGTTAATTCACTTACACCAGAAGAATCTAAGGATTTGGAGATTGAACCATTAAATGATGAAACTTGGGGTGGTGACTATAAAGATGAAACAAAAAATGGAGCTGGCACTAAAACTTGGGGAGGTGACTATAAAGATGAGATAAAGAATGGAACCAGCACAAATGGTTTTACTACTGTAGGATTTGCCAGATTCCCTTCTTTTAAAGTCAACACCTTATATGAAAGAGATACAAAGTGGTCAAAGGAAGACTTGATTAGAACAATAAATCAGGGTGTGCATGCGATTAATCACATGGGACATGCTGCTACAGAGTCTTGCATGAAGATGGGAAATGCCGATGTAGATAATCTTGTTAATACTGAGTTTTTCTTAGGGTATAGTCAAAGCTGTTCTGCAGGTGCTTTTGATGAGAATTCTATCTTAGAGCGTTTCGTAACGGCTGAACATGGTGCATTTGCATTTATCGGAAACTCAAGGTATGGCTGGTATAAACCACTGAGCACTGATGCATCATCACAATATTACGATAGACAGTTCTGGGATGCTATATTTGGTGAAGAGATACTCAATATAGGAGAGGCGCACCAAGACTCAAAGGAAGATAATATAAACTATATAAACGAAAATGATGGTACGATGAGATGGAGTTATTATGCCCTTAATCTATTTGGAGACCCTCAAATATCCTTCTTTATTGTGAGGGACCCGGATGTTGACTTACAAGTGATAAAGACAGCCCCTTACAATATTGAGGCAAACACCACCTTGACCTATGAGATACTTGCTATAAACATAGGAGGAGATGATGCAGGGGATGTGATGGTGATTGATGACCTACCATTATCTGCAAGCTATGCAGTAAGCTCTCCTTCTGGAAGCTATGACTCGGTAAGCCACACCGTCACCTGGAATATTGGCACCTTAACTAAGAATAGTGTAGGAACTCTGAGCCTGAGCGTCTTTATCCCAAGCACACTTACTGCAGGCACACAATTGGTGAATAAAGTCAGGATAATGACCGCATCAACAGAGACAACCTATATCAATAACTCTTATACCCATAAGGCTGGTGTAAAGAGCCAAACTGGGGCAAACCTTGGTATAAGTAAGTCTGCCACAGGAGAGACCCCTTGGATAAAAAGAGGCTTTGAGCTTTACTACCACATCTACTACTATAATTATGGGCTTAGACCTGCAACAAATACAACGGTAATTGATACACTGCCTAAAGAAGTGGTGTATATCTCATCAGATGGTGGAATCTACAACGCAACAAACCATACTGTAAGCTGGCAGGTAGGCACTGTTCCTTCATATATGTATGGGTGGCGTAAGATAATCGTTCGTATCCTAACAGACACAGAAAATGGAGCAGAGTTAGTAAATAGAGTGAGCATTGAGACAGATACACCAGAGACAGATTATAAAAACAACTTCTTTACCCAATCTGTGATAGTTGGAGCAGCCATAGATCCGAATGATAAGTCTGTCTATCCATCAGGCGATATTCAGAAGACAGAACAACTCTTTTACACTATCCGCTATGAAAATATTGGTTCAGTTCCTACAACCTTTATTAGAATTGCTGATGTCCTGGATACGAACTTGGATGATAAGACTCTGATTATCAGTGGAGGAGGGCAATACTCCACTACGACAAGAACGATAGAGTGGATAGATAATCTTTCGCTTGCCCCAGGCTCAGAAAATACAAGAGCGGTCTCATTTACTATCTATCCAAAACAAGGTTTGGCTGAAGATACTCAGATAAAGAACAAGGCAACCATATACTTTGATTATGAACCAGGACTTACAACCAATGAGGTTGTCTCAAGGATAAAGACAAAAGCAAATATTTCAGTCTTTCCTACCTCAGGTAGGATAGGGACAACACTCACTGTTTTTGGTGGTGGCTTTGCCACAGAAACGGTAAAGATTGATTTTGGAACATACCTTACTATCACCACAGTGAATACAGATACACAAGGTAGTTTCACCAAAACCTTTGTCGTTGTTCAACAGACAAACCCGATAGTAGTCATCACTGCCACAGGCATTGCTTCTGGGATACAGGCAATTACAGTGTTTACAATAGTTTTTCCACCGTGTATCTCTAATATTTCTCCAAATGTAGGCACAAGGGGAGCAACATTATCTCTCATAATCACTGGTTCACACTTCCAAACAGGAGCAACTGCCACGATGAAGATGAATGATCAACAATTAGTAGGAACAACTACAGTGGTTGACACAACTACTATCAATGTAACCTTCACCCTAACAACTGTTGGTATTTGGGATGTTGTAGTTACCAACCCTGATGGGCAGTTTACCACTATGACAGAGGCATTCTACAACTATCCTTATGTTGCTGGCACATATACCCAAGAAGGGACAGGGACAATCGGAGGTGCTGGAACAACCACAGCCACTGTTTCTGGCATAAGCTCTATTGTAGGTGCAGGTGTTATTGTTCCTGCTGGTGCTTTGGTCGCAACCGTCACGATCACTATCAGGCGGATGACTACTGGTCAACCATCTTTTTCATCCGACAAAAGGGTTGGCCAGGTAATAGAGTTTGGCCCTCCAACACTCTTTAAGACTCCAGTAACTATCATTCTTCCATTCACTCAGGCTGACCTTTCTGCTGCAGGCAATATCAAGGCAGATAACCTTTATATCTACTGGTGGAACGGCACAACATGGGAGAAACTGACCCAGGGAAGGCAGGTTTATTCTGGCAGTATCACCGCTACTGTCCGCCACTTCTCCCTCTTTGCCTTAGGTGGTACTGGATTTGCCCCAGACAACAACAATGTCAAGGTCTATCCAAACCCATATAAGAAGAACAACCCAAGATTTGGTGGAGACGATATCTATTTCAAGGGTGTAACCTCTGGAGCTATCATTAAAATCTATACTATAACTGGTGAGCTTGTAGATGAGATAAAGGCAACAGCTAACCCTCAAGGTTGGAAGGTCTCTGACAAGAAGCTCGCCTCAGGTGTCTATATCTATACCGTCACAGG
>JAHJTB010000265.1 GCA_018830135.1 Pseudomonadota bacterium
CATCCGGTCGTTGCCTTTTTCGGCCGCGTCCCGTGCGGCCACGGCCAGTTGATTGGCCTGGGATGCATTCTCCGCGTTGGTTTTGGTTTGGGAAGCCACTTCGGTCATCGAGGCGGTCATTTCTTCCAGCGAGGCCGCCTGTTCCGTGGCCCCCTGGGAAAGGGCCTGACTCGAATCGGAGACCTGGGAGGAGCCGGAAGCCATCTGCTCGACCGCTTCCTGGACCCGGCCCAGCAGGTCGTTCAGGTTCCGGACCATCTTTTGCAAGGACTTGCCCAGTACATCCCGGTCGGAAGCCAGTTCCACCTCCAGGTCCAACTCGCCTTCGGCGATGGATTCGGCGATGCGGGCCTTGGCCTGGAGGCTGTCGGCCATATGATCCAGCGAGGCGGCCAGCTTGCCGATCTCGTCGGTCCGCTTCAATTCCAGCCGCTGGCTCAAATCCCCGGCCCGGATGTCTTCGGCCATGGTCACGGCCCGCTGGATGGGCGCAACGATGGCCCGGCTGATGATCCAGGTCAAAAGGAAGCCGATGATGGAAAAGACGATGAGAATCAAAACAAAGCCCTGGAAATACGTTTCAATCCGGTTGAAAAAGGAGCGGTTGGCTTCGGCGCTCTGGACGTCCATTTCAACCAGTTTTGCCCGGATGGTTTTGAGCAACTCCGCCTGGATGGCATGCTGCTCCTCGACGTTCTTGATGTAGGTCAGGGTCAGGTCCTTGATTTTCAGAACGGACTCCTGGGAGGACACGGCCATCTTCTGAAAAGGAGACCCTTCGAGCCGTTTGATGTCTTTGGCCACGTTGGACAGCAGGGTGTCGAGGAAGGCCAGCAGGGAGTCCTTGACGCCCGGGTCTGCCTTGAGTTTCAAAAATTGGACCCAGACGTCGTAGTTGGAACTCGTGTTGATGGTGGCCCCGATTATGACCAGTCGCTCCAGCTTGCTGACCTGGTCACGGGTGTCCTCGCCGGCCAGTCTCTCGGCCATGGTTTTTATATAATCGTTCGAGATTTTAATCGAGGTCCTGGCCAGGGTGGCCAGGTCTTCATCGATCTTGGCATTGCCGCGCTCCAGGGCCTCGAACCGTTCCAGCTTCTGCCACAAGCTGCCCATGACCGCCGTGTCATGCATGCCGGCCTTTTGAAGGGTCGTCGAAAGACCGTCGAAATCCTTTTTCATGTTTTCAAAGGAGACTTCCTGGTTCATGTAGCTGGTGATGCTGAAGGAGGTGGTTCGGACACTGCCGGCCACCTCGTTAAAGACCGCTTGTCCCTGACTCAGCCTGCCCATCATGCTCGAAGCGATGAAATACAGGAAGATGACCACGGCCAGCAAGATCAGGTACAGAATATTGGGGACCTGAAGTTTCCGTTTGACCTGCATGTTGTTTAGAAAACGCCCTAACATTTTTTCCTCCAATATCGTTTTTGACGTCATGTGATTTTGCGATTCACGAACCGGCCCTGCCCATGGCGGGATCCCTTCCCGGCCGATCAGGGTTTTCGTTCTCCAGACTACGTTGAACCGGGGGCTGAGGCGCCCGCGGGTCCTGGGATTTCGTGCCCGCAATTCGGGAGGAGCAACCGGCGTGCCATCCGGGAGAAAAAAAATAAATTAACAATGATAACAATATATTGAAATAAAAATTTCATGTCTTTGGCCAACCGGGGAGGAGGCGGCAGCGGGGCTTTTCGTCAAACCGGATTAGACGGAATCCAGCCGGAGTTGACAAGGACGCTCGGGCCTGGGAAGGGAAACGGGCGCCCGGAACATCAGGGGCGGACAGGCAGGCTCCCGGCCGGCCGGGCCTGGAAGAATGCAAGACAACACCGGCCCCGAACGCCTATGGCGTCCGGGGCCGGTGTTCAGGTGGTTTTCGGGCCGGAGGGTTGATCGCTGTCCGGAACCACTCCTATCTTTATTTTAGTAATTGCCGAACGACTATCCGTCCAGCGGGATGGTGTCTTCCGGCCGGACCATGGTCCGGATGCGGGCGGGGGCGGATGCCCAGCCTTCCAACTCGGGTCGCGGAGCCGCGGCCTTCCGCTCGGTTTTCCCTTCCTCTTTCAAGCGGAAGCGGGAGACCAGGTGTTTCAATTGCGCGGCCTGGCTGCTGAGTTCCTCCGAGGCCGCGGCGGTCTCCTCGGCCGAGGCGGTGTTCAGCGAGGTCACCTGATCGATCTGGGCCAGGCCCTGGTTGATTTGGCTCAGGGCTTGGGCCTGTTCATTGCTGGCCGTTGCGATGTCGGCGACCAGGTCGGCCGCCTGGCCGATGGAATCGACGATCTGATTGATGGACACATGGGTCTTTTCCAGAATCGAGGCCCCGGTCTCCACCTTTTTCACGGATCCTTCGATGAGTTCGGCCGTTTCCTGGGCAGCCTTGGCGCTCCGGGTGGCCAGGCTCCTGACTTCCTGGGCCACCACGGCAAAGCCTTTGCCGTGCCTGCCGGCCCGGGCCGCCTCGACGGCCGCGTTGAGGGCCAGGAGGTTGGTCTGAAAGGCGATGTCGTCAATGGCCTTGATGATCTTGGCAATCTCCCTGCTCGACGCGTTGATCTCGGACATGGCCGCTACCATCTGTTTCATGGTCTCGTTGCCTGATTCCGCCGACTCCCTGGAGCCCCTGGCCAGGTCACTGGCCCGGGAGGCGCTTTCGGCATTGGCCCGGGTCTGGGAGCCGATCTCGGTCAGGGAACTGCTGATTTCTTCGAGGGAAGCGGCCTGTTCGGTGGCGCCCTGGGACAGGGACTGGCTTGAATCGGATATCTCCCGGGAGCCGGCCGCCACCTGATCGGAGGCCAGCAGCAGTTCACCGGCTATCTGGCGCAGGCCCGCGACCATGTCCTGGAGGGCCTGGCCCAGGACGTCTTTTTCCGAATTGAGCGGGACGTCCCGGGTCAGATCGCCGCCGGCAATGTTTCCGGCCAGTTCCGCCCGGGACTCCAGGTTATCGGCCAGCAGGTCCAGGGCCCGGCTCAACTCGGCGGTCTCGTCATGCCCGGTGTCATCGAGCCTCCGGCTCAGGTCGCCTCTTTTAAGGTCCTCGGTCAGGCCGACCACCTTGAAGAGGGGCCGGATCACGATCTTGGAAAGTATGAGCCAGATCACCAGGCCCGAAGCCAGGACCGCCAGAAGCAGGACCAGGACGATCTGGGTCAGAAGGCCCCAGACCTTGTCGCGGATATCCTGGCGCTTGGCCGCGATGGCCGCTTCGATCTCGTCGATATAGACCCCGGTGCCGATCACCCAGCCCAGGGGTTTGAACAATCGAACATAGGAAAGTTTGGGCTGGTCTTCGGTCAGGCCCTCCTTGATCGGCTTGGGCCAGACATAGTCCACAAAACCGCCGCCCTGGTCCAGGGCGACCTCCACGGCGGCCTGAAAGAGGTTCTGTTTCTTGCCCATGGCGCAGTTGTATTTGGGAGCGTCCAGAACCTGGCCGTTCAGGGAAGGCGAGGTCGGGTGCATGATCATCCTGGGGATGGGCAGGTCAATGTTGTTGATCCAGAAATACCCGACCCCATCGTCGTAGCGCATGCGGCCGATATCTTCCAGGCTGGCCTGAAGCGCCTCCTGCAGGGCGTCGTCCACATAGATTCCCGTACCCAGGACCCAGCCCCATTCCTTGATCAGCCGGACGTAAGACAGCTTGGGCCGGTCTTCGGTCAGCCCGTCCTTGACGGGCTTGGGCCAGACGTAATCCACAAAGCCTGCCCCTTTGCCCAGGCTGACTTCCACGGCCGCCTGAAAGAGGTTCTGTTTCTTGCCCATGGCGCAGTTGTATTTGGGGTCGTCCAGAAGTTTTCCATTCAGGGCGGGCAGGGTGGGGTGCATGATCATCTTGGGGATCGGCCGTCCGGTGTCGTTGACCCAGATATACCCGGTTCCGTCGTCGTAACGAAGGCTTTTGATCTCGGCCAGGGCCTGTCGCTGGGCCTCGTCCCGGGACAGGTCCCCTTTGGCCGCCAGGGCCATTTTTTCCCGAACCAGGGCATCGGCCAGATCGACGATGTTTTTCAGGCGCGGGCCATATCGCCCCTGTAAAAATTGGGGGTCATGGGCGGACTGATAGTTGGCCTCCACGACCGTGTAGGCGATGTCCACATAGTTCATCAGCATGTTTTTGACCTGGGCCATCTCGTCCCGGCGAAAGTCGGCCATGTCCCGCTCCGACTTGGTCAGGAGGCCGTAACCGATCACCACACAGATGGTCACGGCCAACAAGACAAGAACCATTGAAAAAAACACGATCAATTTTCCGCGAAGCTTGATTTTTTTCATGAAGCAGTCCTCCATAAAATCATGATGGTGGAGGTCCAAGGGATAAATGAGAGAGACGAAAAGGAACCTGGATGCTTCGCTGGAGGCTTGATCTTTCGATCCTGCTCATGGAGGATGAATTGTTCGTCATCGGCCGCGAGTCCCTTGTTTCCGGTCTAAGGGTTCAGGAGATGGGGTCATACCAAAGGACCCCAACTCCCGGCTTTAACCCGGATTTCCCGGCCGCGGCAGGAAGCTGGCGGGAAATCCGGGTTTAATACTTCCCGAAATCATCCTCATCCAGGGAGATGACGTCTTCGGGACGGACCATGGCCTTGCCTCGGGCCGGGACGGGCCCGGAGGCCCGGGCCGGAAGGGCGGGCCGAGCGGGAGCCGGACGGCGGTGTGGGGTCATGGTCGCACCCGCCGGTTTTTCCCCCGGCTCATGGTCCTGGTCTTTGAGCTTGAAACGGCCGACGAGCCGGCGCAGCATGTTGGCCTGCCCGGACAGCATTTCCGAGGCCGAAGCGGTTTCTTCGGCGCTGGCCGTGTTTCGCTGGGTCACCTGATCCACCTGGGACAGGCCCTGGTGGACCTGGGTCAGACCCGAGGCCTGCTCGTTCGAGGCTGAGGATATTTCATCAATCAGATCGGCGACCTTGTTCGTGCCTGCCAGAATCTCGTCCAGGGCCGAGGCGGTCAGGTTGACGATCTCGGTCCCGTTTTCCGCCTTTTTCACGGCGGTTTCGATCAATTCGGCCGTCTCCTGGGCGGCCTTGGCGCTGCGGCCGGCCAGGTTTCTGACCTCCTGGGCCACCACGGCAAAGCCCTTGCCGTGCCTGCCCGCCCGGGCTGCTTCCACGGCCGCGTTGAGGGCCAGGAGATTGGTCTGGAAAGCGATGTCGTCGATGGCCTTCATGATCCTGGCGATCCCCTTGCTGGCCGTGGCGATCTCGTTCATGGAGGCGATCATGGTCTGCATCCGGCCGTTGCCGCTTTCCGCCTTTTCCCGGGTCTCGGCGGCCAGGCGGCTGGCCTGAAGCGCGTTTTCGGCATTGAGCCGGGTCTGGGAGGACAACTCGGTCACCGCGCTGGTGATCTCCTCCAGGGAGGCCGCCTGCTGGGTGGCCCCCTGGGACAGGGACTGGCTGGCTTCCGCAACCTGGGCCGCGCTGGAAAAGGTTTCGTTGGTGGCGGCCATGACCTGCCCGAGGGTATCGTTGAGATTGGCGACCATGTCGGTCAAAGCCCGCCCGAGGGTGTCGTTTTCCGAAAACACCTCGACTTCCTGGCGCATGTTCCCGCCGGCGATGTCCGAAGCCAGCATGGCCCGCTCTTTTTGGACCCTGGCCATGCTGGCGAAGTTCCGGCTCAGGGTTCCGATTTCGTCCCGGGATTCATAGTCCAATGTATGGCTGAAATCCCCCTTGGAAATCGCTTCCGCCGCCAGACCCAGTTTCTGGATGGGCCGCACGATGGTTTTGCCTAGAAATATGATATTCACCACAAGGATGCCGGCGCCCAGAGGGACAATGGTGAAGGTCGCCGTCAAACTGTGGACGCCGCCCACCTTGGCCCAGAGATAACCCATGCCCACTATGGTGACTATGCCCGGTATCAGGTACCCGTAGATTTTAAAGGTCAGATTCCGGCCCATCAAAAGGTAGAACAGGCCGAGGTTGAAAAGCCCTCCTATTATTATTATGGCAAACGCGATCAGCATCTCGACTATCATATGAATCCCCCACTTTTCCTGTCATGCGCCCTGCTTGTTTGCATCCAGTAAACCACCCGTGACACCGGGCTCTTTGGCCCGCATGTCGCCGGATCGGATTTGACATGTATGCCGTATAAAAATTATATGCCGGACCGGACTTCTTGCCCCCGATTTCGTCCGGATCATTGATTACGTATGGGCTTTGCTTGTCAGGTCGTTGAAAATTTTGTTTTCCCCGCCGCCGGATCATGGCCCCACCCGGCTGGTTTCAGCAATCTGGTTAACCACTGAAAGCAAAATCGATGCCATTCATTAGAGGTTTGTAAAGTATCAATAATATTGATGTGATAGCTAATAGTCGGGTTGGAAATGCCTGGAAGCTCGCCTGGAGAAACCGGGATTTCAGTCAAGCCGCATTGGACTGATATAATGCGATTAGACAGGCCGGAGCGGTCCCGGACCGCCCCGGCCGATGCGATCAGGCCAGCAGCCCGGCCCGGTCCATGACCTCCGCCACTTCGGGCAGGTCCAGGTCCTCGAGTCCGGCCCGGGTCTGGAGGCCGGTGGCCGGGTCCCAGCCCCGGATGCGGTAGTATTCGTCCTTCATGGCCTCGAAGGCCTCCCGGTCCACGACCATGCCCTTGCGGGAAAAGGGTTCGCCGTCCCGTCCCGGCACCAGGCATTCCGGGTTGCCGTAGTCCCCCTTGAGGGGCATGGTGAAGCAGAATTCGGCCAGGGCGTCATGCGCCCGCCCCGCCCGGCCTTCCCGGGCCAGAATGGCCCGCTGGAGGTTGAAGACGCGCCGTCCGAACCGGTACATCTCGTCTTCGTCCACCTCCGCGCCGGTCACAATGGAAAAGAGGCGGGCTTCCAGGGTCGGGTCGCCCACGTGGTCCGGGGTGGCCGGACTGTGATTGATGGGCCAGGTGAAGTCGCAGACGATCAGGGACTCCTTGGCGTACTGCCGGTCCTGGATTCGGGCCGCGGCCAGGGCCTTGCCTTCGTACGTGGAAAAGTCGGCCGCGATTTCCGAGCCCCAGAAGCGGGCGGCCATCTTGCGCATGACCTCGGAAGTCAGATAGCTGTCCAGGTAGCCCAGCTCCCGGGCCGCCCAGCCCATGGCCGGCACGCTGATCTCGTGAAGCTGCTGGATGGGCATGCGCGGCTCGAAGGCGTAGAGCAGGCCCGTGGCGATGTAGAGCCGGGGGCCGTAGACCTCGTTTTCGCCCGTGTCGATCATGTAGTCGGTCACGAACCGGGCCGTGTCCTGGCCCACGATCTCGGCGGCCCTGACCGTGCCCTCGGCCAGGGTCTCGCCAAAGCCTTCCCGATGGGATATCTTGCGCAGCAGGGTCTCGATGAACTCCAGACTGCCCATTTGGGACAGGGGGATGCCGGTGTTCTCGTCGGTCAGCACGCCCGAGCGGAAGCAGCGGCTCAGCCACATGATCATGGTTTCCACGGCCCGGGTGTCCACACCGTAGTCGTCGCAGAGCTTGTTGGCCTGGTACGAGACCTCGGTCACCTGGCCGTAGTAACGCTGGGCCCGGATTTCGTAGAAGATGGCCGACTGGCACATGTACTTGCCCACGTCGCCGCTTTGGGTCCGGAAGGTCTGGCGGATGCAGCCGTCGATGCAGCCGAAACAGACCTGTTTTTTTATCTGGTCCTGGGAGAGCGCGGTGGGCCAGTCCCGGGGCGGGGGCTTCAGGGCCCGCAGCGTCTTTCTCAAGGCGGAAAGCCCCTCCGGGTCGGCCGCGTCCACCTTGCCCGATCCGCGCACGGCCACGGCCTTGAGGTTTTTCGAGCCCATGACCGCGCCCAGGCCGCTGGAACCACTCGAGTCGGCGTCCGCGGTCAGCGTGGCGAAATGGACCATGTTCTCGCCGGCCGCGCCCACGGCCATGACCCGCATCGAGCCGCCGTGCTCCTCCTTGAGAAGCTCCCGGGTCTGCATGGCCCCCAGGCCCTTGAACCGGGAGGCGTCCCGGAGTTCGACCCGGCCGTCGTCGATCAGCAGGTAGACCAGCCCGTCCGAACGGCCCTGGAAGATCAGGCCGTCATACCCGGCGAACTTGAGCTGGGCCCCCCAGGAACCGCCCAGGTTGCAGTAGGAAAACGTTCCGTGCAGGGGGGACTTGGCCGAAACCTGCCATCTCGAGGCCGCGATGCCCGGCAGCCCGCACAAGGGCCCGGTCATGACGCAGAGCCGGTTGTCCGGATCAAAGGCCCCGGTCTCCGGAGCCACCTCGTCCCAATGGACCTTGGCCGCCACGCCCCGGCCGCCGATGAACCGGTCGGCATGGCGCTCGGTCGGTTCGTCGGTCAGGGTCCCGGTGGACAGGTCCACCCGCAGTATCTTGCCTCGATAGCCTTTGGGTTCGCTCATGAATGCAGACCTCCGAAAAAAATCCTGTAAGCTGGAATTGACGGCCCCTCCCGCCGGACCGCCTGAAACCGGTGCGTTTTCAGCAATCAGATGAACCGTGCGCCCCCCGGCTCCCTAAGGGGACGGCAACTCACGAGCGGGAAATCCAGGTCCGGCCGGGTGCCTGCATCCTGTCACGAGCCCGCCGCACAGGCAAGAAAAAATATAGGGGGGAGGCGGCAGAGAGGCGCGAGCTCCAAGGGGGGCGACGAGGGTCCAAGAGAAAGAGCAGACCCCCCTTGAGCGGTTTCGTCTGAACTGAAGCTGACCGAAGCCTGGCCGCGGGAAATCTACGACATGTTAAGGATGATGGTCTCGTAAAAAGTCGATTTCTCGAAATCTGACCTAATAATTTCAGGTGATTACACGTGAAAAAACGCGATTTTCGGACTTTTTACGATACCATCAAGGATGAAGTCCATTTTCAGTTGGCGGGCTGACCCGGCGGCAAGCCGCCCGGAATGTTCAAGCCGCTCAAGGGGCCGGGACCATATTGCTTAAGCCCCAAGTCCCATGATATATACCGATGAAATTCTCCCGTTGCGAACAGGATCATATTTTGAAGGATACCTCGGCCCTTGACGGTCAAAGAGTGATTTATGAGGACCTGGTCAGGCTATTGGCCCGGGCGGATGTTGTCACTTCAGCTAAAAACCTCGATCTTGAACTGAATGAAACCGGAGAGGCCGAGGTTTCTTTTTTCGGTGCAACTTACCTGGTATCGAAAGAAGGCGTGCGTCGACCGGATGGTCAAAGGTTTCCAGACGCTTTCGGAAGTGTTCTGATTCATTATATTTTAAATGCAAGTCTCAGTCGACCGACCGGACGGTTCGTCACTTTTCAGGAACTGGCCGGTCCGTTGTTCAAACACGGGAGTTATTCCGCAAGCGCCTTGGAACTCCCGGTTGTCAGGAGATTTCAAGGCCGGGTCCCGGAACTGGTTGCCCTGGCGGCCACGGTGCGAGGCCGCCAAGAGGGAGTGGGAGGCTTCAGGTCGGTCAGCCTGATTTTCGACCTGCTTCCCCACATTCCAATACAGCTTATTTTCTATGACCGCGATGATGAATTTCCGGCCCGGGCGACCCTGTTATTCGATCACAACGCGACGCAAATGATCGATTTCGAGGTATTGGCCGTGCTGGTCACCATCTTCGTCCGGAACCTGACCAAGGCCGGCTTCGGCGAGATGGCTTGAAGAATATCGGGTTGGAATTCTCCTTGATGATCGACAGTCCGGTCAGAGCAGGGCCATCGAGGGCTTGCAAGTACGTATAATTCATGAACCTGACCGTGGGAAGCGGGCGGAAGAAATCCGTCGATCGGCTTCCAAAGGTCAAACGGAAACCGGACCCCTTTTTCAATCCCTGTCCGATTTACATTCGGGCGATGGGATTTGCGGAATCAGCAGTCTGTCAGGCCGGCGCCTTTTGGCCAGTGAATAATTAAATTTGGCCAAATCTTCATCCAGTTTTTTTCTTTTACTCTCCGGGCGAATAGCTCTGGCGGGTATGGAATTCCTTGGTTCGGCCGAACATCGAAAGTCCAGTTTTCATCCAGGCCGTAAGGGGCGACAATCGCGATCCTGCCATCATCTTTCAGCTTCGCCCCCACACAGGTTGGAACCTCGGGCCAATGCGCGATAGCATCTTCTGAATTTCTGTAAGCCCGATGTGAATTCCGGATGTGCATTCGGGCCTGGTTTCTGACCTGCCATGCAGGGTCAGGCATAAGCTCAATAAGTCGTTCCCTTAGCTCCTCTTCTGCTTGTAAGGACGTATCGTGGGCGTTAAAGTATACAAAATCAACATCACTCAGAGGAGTGGCTGCCTTCTTGGAATGAAGATAATCCCAAATAAGGTTTCGGACAAATCCTGCCGCGAGATACCAATCGTTCGCTCCGACTGCGTAACCCGCTTTCAGACAGGCCATCCGCCAGGTGTCCTGTTGAAGAAGTGATATGGTATCATGTTCCCTTGAATTATGCCGCATCAGCCTGGCTTTCCGTTTTTCAGTAGATCAAAAACAGACCCCCGTTCATTATTGCAATCGAGCGCATTGGCTGTTGGCGGAAATGTGGGGGCCAACCTCCACGCTAGGAGACGGGTGGAAAAATTCCGTCGATCCGTTTCCAAGGGTCAAAAGGAGACTTGACCCCTTTTCCCTTTGGCTCATCAGGATTCCATAACATGCCTTAAAATCGGGATATGATCAAGCGGCCGGTCAAGGCGGTTCGTCCAGTCGCTCGCGCTGAACCGGATACCATGCTCTCAGCCATTCCCGGGCCCGGCCCCTGCATTGATGACAAAGCGGATGGCAGGCCGGGTACCGGTATTCAGGGGCGACGAGGACGGATGCATTGGCAAAAATATGGATGTCTGTCCAATGGTCTTGGACCTCCGAAGGAGCAGGCCAACAGAAATGTTGAAACCAGGACGCCGGCGCGGTAAGCTGGGCAGTCAAAGCGGACAGGTCAGGATTCCTCGAATTGATTGGAAAATGAAGGAGGCGGGAATGTACAACCAGGAAGCTCACGAGAAAGCGGCCAAGGCGGCCAACAAGCTGATGAACCAAAGGGCGCCCCTCATGTTGGGCAGGGAGCCGGTCTTTATAAACTATCGGTGCACGGAACCGGTCATCGAGGTATTGCAGCCGCTCTGCCCCCTGAAATGGGATCGGTTGGCCGATGTGACCATGGGGATCGGGGCCGGGTTTTCCAACATGGGCGAGGTCTGCGGAGCCTTGTCCGGGGCCGTAATCGCGATCGGGCTCGATTTGGCCGGCCGGTACCGGGATACGGCGGTGCTGAGGTTCCTGACCATAAAATTCACCCAAAAGCTCATGCGCGACTTTGCCAAGGAATTCGGAGGGGTCCGCTGCCGGGATATCATCGGTCATGACATATCCGGCTGCCTGACGCCCGGCGATCCGGGATACCGGGCATTTTTGAAAGACATGCTCGAAGGGAAGTTGAGGCCCTGCAGCGAAATGATAACGTACGCCATCATGTACCCGCTGCCTTCCGAGCAGGAGGACCTGCATCCTCCGCTTTGACTCCAGCCCCGGGTTTTACATGGAAAACCGGGAATTCGGGGACGCATGACTGAATTATGGTCACCGAGCGAAGGCCATGATATGGTCCGAGCATGGCCGGAGCAGCTCGCATAGCGGCTCCCGGTATCCCGCACCATGCGACCCAACGGGAAAATCGCCGCCAACAGACCTTTTTCATTCCATTATAATAGGCCGAGGCGGATGTACGAATCACCAGTGGCCTTAAGTGTCTCGTTCACCGGATGGGTTGACAGGCCCAGTTCCTGACGGGCCAAAAGGCAGTAGGCCCGCGGGGAGTCGAACGATTTTTTGACCGGCTTTCCGTCATCCATTTCCTCGCCCCCGATTTCCTGAATCGCCGGGAACAATTCCTTCAGCCGGGCCTGGAGCTGAAACGTAAACAGCTCACCCGAACGGTCGGCGGCGCCGAGAATATAGCGGGAACCGTTTCGGGCGGCGGGGCTCTCCGCGCACAGCCGGTGGGCTTTGGCCACGTCGCGTACGTCGACGATGTTCCAGAGCATGCGCCCGCCCCTGGCTTTTTCAAAGGGTCTGCCTTGCAGCATCTCCTTGATATTGTTCTGCCAGCTTTGCGGCTGATCGTGGTTTGGGCACATCAACGGACCGAGCACGTGCACCGGCAGAACGGCCATGGCTTCAAGGCTCCCGTCTTCTTCCGACGTTTCGTAAATCATGCGCTCGGTGCTGGCTTTGCCCATGGCATAGGCAATGTCTCTCCGGTTGGCCACGTTTTCCACACTCCAGGCGCCTTTGTATCGCTCGATGTTGTCGTCGCACCAGTCATACTCGGTGAAAACGTACCCTTCGGGCCGGTGGTGCCATGCCGCGGAAAAGGAACTGGTGTAAACAAACCGTTTGACCGTCCCCGCCTTTTTGACGGATTCGACGACGTGCCGAACTTCCGTGAAGCAGGCGTCATACACCTGCTGCGGAGGTTCATTGTGGTAACCCACGGTCGCCCCGGTGTGGATCACGGCGCAGCAATCGGTAAAGGGCCCGTCATAGCTTCCCCGCTCGAACAGGTCCGCGGCGAACAACTCCACCTGTCCCCGAAGCACGGTGTGATTCAAGGCGAGCAGATGATCGACCTTCTCGGATTTCGATGTGTCGCGGACGCAGGCCCGGACACGATAGCCCTGCTTCATCAGGTCGTGCACGATCCAGGACCCGATGTAACCGCTGGCGCCGGTGACGGCAACGGGGCCGTCGGCAGGGGATACGCCCGTGGCGGTTTGGGTATCGATTTGATGCGACATGGGTTATTCCTTTCTGAAACGAGTAATCGAATATACCATCGTATTCTTCACGAATAAAACGGGCTTCCCTGAACGTGTTGCCTTTTTCCAGTTGACGGGCATAGTAGTCCCTCGTCAGTCCACCGGTCAACCGGAAACCACCCCGGGTCGAAAAAGCAGCTTCGAGCCGCATCCCGTTTCCAGGTGAGGCTGTGGGAATGAGCAGAAGGGGCTATGGGAAACTCGGGGCGGAATGGAAGGAATCGACGGGCCTCAGGCCTGCACCTGGGGGGCGGGGACCGGTCTCGGGCCGGGAATCGTGGCTATCCAGCTTTTTGCGCAGGGTCCACCAGCCGTAATAGACCGGCGCCGCCGCCAGAACGGACAGGCTGAAAACCCAGCGAAGACGGGAATGTTCCACGCCAGGCGCCTGTAAATAACGGCCGGCGTAGTAACCGGCCCCGCCGAAGGCCAGTGTCCAGGCCAGGCCCATCCCCATATTGACCGCGACAAAGCGCCGGGCCGGTATCGAGGTCGACCCGAAGACGAAGGGGGAGACCCCGTGAAATCCATAAACGAACCGGTAAAGCAACAGGACCGGTATCTTGTGCCGCATGATCAGACGCAGGACCTTTTCGCTTTTGGCCTTCATCACAGAGAATGATTTAGACCTCCATGAATCAGCGCCAATCAGCGTTGATCAGCGTTGATCAGCGGATCAATATTTGGGTGTCTAAACGATTTTCCTTATATTTCGACAAGACTGGCTTTTTGGAAAGATTAGAGGTGCTTAGGTCTGCCTCTGGTCTTTCGAAAGGTGATTTTTCGGCCCGAGTGGGTGTTGCCCAAATATTTTCTAGGTATGCCCCTGATAAGCCAGGGCAAAAAGAGCGAAAAATTAAGGCACCGTCTGTGGAAACCCTTTTAAGGATTTCCCAAGAATTCAACGC
>JAHJTB010000266.1 GCA_018830135.1 Pseudomonadota bacterium
ACTGATTGTTATCATTAATACGGATACTGGATTCTTTACGTATTTTGGACAGCAGTGATCCCATGAATAAGTTTACACCTACCCGTCATTCCTGTGAAGGCACATAGGCGTCAACCTAAGGCCTCACGCTTTAGGACCCGTTTATAAACCCAATAATCCTTGGGCTTCCCGAAGGTCGGTTCCTCGCAAGGACGGTATCTCTGAGCACCGTCACTGCGAGGAGCGAAGCGACAAAACAGTAGCGAAACGAGCGTTTCGGCAAGGATTTCCCGGCCGCGGCAGGAAGCTGGTGAGAAATCCGGGTTAGACCCTGCTAAAAAAGCGGCCCGATATCAAAACAATGCCCGGCGCCCAAACCGGAGAGGTCGATTTTGGGGAGCTTCTGAATCGAAAAAAATGGAGGCGGCGCCCCTCCCGGGCCGGAGGCCGGCAGCCGGCCGGTTACCCGAAGCCCGAGATTTCGCTTGACAAGTCAGGATTAATATATAAAGTGATTCAGTTATTCTCTGGGAGCCGGCATATGGACCAGCTCAAAATCCGGGTCGAGGACATTCCCGAGCAGGGTATGACCCTGGCCCTGGAAATAGCGGCCGAGGAAGTGGAGGCCAGGCTTTCCGAACTGGAAGGCGAGCCCCTTTCCGTGGCCGCTCCGCTGACCATCCGGCTCCAACTGGCGCCCACGGGCGCCCGGATCGTGACCCGCGGGTCGATCCGCACGGCGATCCGGTCCGGTTGCGCCCGCTGCCTCGACGAGTTCGAGCAGCCGGTAAACGAGGCCGTGTTTACGGTCTTCGCCCCGGACTCGGAACTCGATCGGCGCGACGAGCGGGAGGCCGAGGCCTTGAATCAGGAACTTTACTCCGGCGAGGAGATCGATCTGTGGCCCGTCGTTCAGGAACAGATCATACTGGCCGTGCCGATCAAACCGCTCTGCCGGGAGGACTGCCAGGGCCTTTGCCCTGATTGTGGCCGGAACCGAAACCAGGGTTCCTGCGACTGCGGCCGGACCACCGGCCACCCCGGGCTGGCCGGCCTGGAGGCGTTGCGGGATAAACTGCCCCGATAGACCGATCAATATATTAGGAGATGTCATGGCCGTACCCAAGAGGAGAATGTCGAAGATGAAGAGCCGGAAACGGCGGACCCATTTCAAAGCCGCCGTCCCGACCGTGGTCCGCTGTCCCCAGTGCGACGAAGCGAAAATGCCCCACCACGCCTGCCCCTCCTGCGGCACCTATCGCGGCCGCCAGGTGATCGAGCCCGCGGAAGGTTAAGCGGCCTCCGACCCGCCGAATTTTCATTGACCAGGTGGAGGGACCGAGGGCCTTGAAAATCGCCGTGGACGCCATGGGAGGTGATCAGGCCCCGAAGGTCATTGTCCAGGGTGCGGTGGCGGCCGCCCGTGAATACGGGCAGCCGCTTATCCTGGTGGGGGACGAGTCCGCCGTCCGGGCGGAACTCAAACTGCTGAACCCGCCTCCGGGACTGATCGAGGTTCACCATTGCTCCGAAGTGGCCGGCATGGACGAGGAACCGGCCGTGGTCCTGCGAAAAAAGCGGGACGCTTCGGTCCGGGTGGCCTTTGATCTGGTCAAGGCCGGCCTGGCCCAGGGCGCGGTCAGCGCCGGGAACTCCGGAGCGACCCTGGCCGTGGGCACGATCGTTCTGGGGCGGCTTCCCGGAGTGGAACGCCCCGGCATCGCCGGTGTCTTTCCCACCCTGACCGGCTGGACCGTGGTCATCGACGTCGGGGCCAACGTGGACTGCAAGCCGTCCTTTTTGTACCAGTTCGGCCTGCTGGCCCAGGCCTATGTCCAGGTGGTCATGGGCATCGAGAACCCCAAGATCGGCCTGCTCTCCATCGGTGAAGAGGACGGCAAGGGCAACGAACTGGTCCGCCATGCCCACGACCTGTTTCGCCGGGGAACCATGAATTTCATCGGCAACGTCGAGGGCCGGGACATATTCCCGGGCGTGGCCGACGTGGTCGTCTGCGACGGCTTTGTCGGCAACGTGGTCCTCAAGCTGTCCGAGGGCATGGCCGAGTCCATCGGCACGATGCTCAAAAGGGAACTCCAGGCCGGCTGGCTGTCCCGGGTGGGGACCCTCCTGGCCTACGGCGCCTTCCGGCGGTTCAAGCGGCGGGTCGATTACGCCGAATTCGGCGGCGCGCCCCTGCTGGGAATCAAGGGCGTCGGCATCATCAGTCACGGCGGATCGTCGCCCAAAGCCATCAAGAACGCCATTCGCACGGCCGGGGAGATGATCCGGGGCCGCGTCTGCGAGCGGATCGAGGAGTCCCTGGTCCGCTCCGGTTTCACCAACGGCAAAGGACGCAACCGCCGGAAACCGAACGGCCCGGACCCGCAACCGTCATCCGCTCAGGCTTAGGGAGAAAAGCAAATGGATTATTTCCTGACCGAAGAACAGTTGATGATTCAGGACCTGGCCCGGCAGATCGCCGAGGAAAAAGTCCTGCCCGTCCGGGCCGAACTCGACGAAACCGAAACCTTTCCCGCCGAGGTGCTCAAACACCTGGCCGCGGCCGACCTGTTCGGGCTCAACGTCCCGGAAGCTTATGGCGGCATGGGGCTGGGCGGTTTCGAACACGCCCTGGCCGTCGAGCAGGTGGCCCGCGTCTGCGCCGGCGTGGCCACGGCCTACGCGGCCACGGGCCTGGGCTCCTATCCCATTATGCTGGGCGGTTCGGAAGACATGAAACAGCGGTACATGACCCGGGTCGCCAGCGGCGAGTCCCTGGCCGCTTTCGGCCTGACCGAGTCCACGGCCGGATCGGACGCCAGCGGCATCCAGACCCGGGCCGAACGGGTCGGCGACGATTACGTGCTCAACGGAACCAAGCAGTGGATCACCAACGCCGGCGAGGCCGACGTCTATTCGGTCATCGCCCTGACCGACCCCACCCGGGGGCCTCGGGGGGCCAGCTTTTTCGTGGTCGAGAAAGGCGATCCCGGCTTCACTTTCGGCAAACTGGAAAAAAAGATGGGCATCCGCTGTTCCGCCACGGGCGAACTCATCTTTTCCAACTGCCGCATCCCGGCCGACCGGGTTATCGGCAAGGAAGGGATGGGTTTCATCCTGGCCATGCGCACCTTTGACAAATCGCGCCCCGGCGTGGGCGCCCAGGCCGTGGGTCTGGCCCAGGGCGCTTTGGAAGCGGCCGTGAACTACGCCCGGGAACGGGTCCAGTTCGGCCATCCCATCATCGGCTTCCAGGCCGTCCAGCACATGCTGGCCGACATGGCCGTCCAGGTCGAAGCCGGCCGGGCCCTGGTCTACGCCGTGGCCCGGTTCGTGGACAGCGGGGCCAAGGACGTTTCCAAGGTCTCGGCCATGGCCAAGCTCTTCCCCACGGACATGGCCATGAAGGTGACCACCGACGCCGTCCAGGTCCTGGGCGGGTCGGGCTACATGCGGGAATACCCGGTGGAAAAGATGATGCGCGACGCCAA
>JAHJTB010000267.1 GCA_018830135.1 Pseudomonadota bacterium
AAGAATTTGACCTCGGACGAAAAGAACGAATCCGACAAGCCGGCGGCCGGGGGGAACCTGGAGGCGGAAAAGAAGAGCCTGGCCGATCGGAAGGCGGCCCTGGAGGCCCGCCGGCGGGAACTCGATGAAAAGCGTCGCCTCCTGGAAGGCGGGGCCGGAGCCGGTGCGGCCGGTTCGGCTGAAAAAAGTGCGGCCGGCGGTCCGAAGGTTCCGGTCGCCCAGGATTCGGCCCGGGCCCGGGCGGCCGCCGGCGGCCTGGCCGCCGGTGCGGCGGCTTCGGGCGCCGCGGGATCGGGCCCCGGGCCGGGGGCCGCGGCCCGGACGGATGCCGGCGCTTCGGCCCGGTCCGACGGCGGCCGGGTCGCGGAGGCGAAAACGGCCCAGGCCGCTTCGGAACAAAAAGCGCCCGCGGCAGCCTTTGGCCCCCCTCTGGTCACCCTGCGGACCGATTTCCGGACCTACGCCGACGAACTTCAGATCACGGCCACGGAACGCAAGGCGACCGAGATGTACAAAGAGCTAAAAAAGGAACACCCCGAGGCGTTCGACAAGCGTTTCGTGGACAACGGCGACGGGACCGTCACGGACCGGGTGGCCGGGCTGGTCTGGGAAAAAGGCTTTTCGGACAAGAACGCCTCGGACTTTGCCGAACACTATGCCCAACGGGCCAACGAAAACCAACTGGGCGGGGGGGCCAACTGGCGCCTGCCCACGACCGAGGAACTGGTCTTTCTATACCTGGACTCGGAAGGCGACCCGGCCCGGGTCCTGAATTTCCCCGAAGTCAACACCGGCCTGTGGACCGCGGACAAGTGTCCGACCGGTCTGGCCTACGTTCGGCGCTACAAGACCTTTTTCAGCAAGGGCATGCACGCCAGGCCTCCCACCGGCAGCGCGGATATGCACCAGACCAAGGCCGTCCGTTCGCTCAAATGACCGCCGGGGTCGCAATCTTTCGGGCCGCCCCCCGGCGCATCGGACCCGGCCCGGGGGCAGGGGGGGTCAGGAACGGTAGTCGGCGTTGATCTTGACGTAATCCAGGGACAGATCGCAGGTCAGGACTTCGGCCCGGCCCTGGCCGTTTTTCAGGTCGATCGTGATGGCAAAACGTTCCTGGCGCATGACCGCCGCGGCCGGCGCTTCGTCCGGCAGGCCTCGACCGCCGCGGACCAGGGGCGCCCCGTCCAGGTCGATATCCACCCGATCGGGATCGAATTCGGCTCCGCTTCGGCCCAAGGCGGCCAGAATACGGCCCCAGTTGGCATCCTGTCCGAAAAAGGCGGTCTTGACCAGGGGCGAGTTGGCCACGGTCATGGCCGCGTTCTTGGCCTGGACCGGGTCCCGGGCCCCTTCGACCCGTATTCTGACGAGTTTGGTCGCGCCCTCGCCGTCGGCGATCATCATTTCGGCCAGGTCGGCCAGGACCGCGCACAAGGCGGCTTCAAAGGCCTCGCGTCCGGGCGAGTCGGGTTCGCGGATGGGCTCGTTTCCGGCCCGGCCGCTGGCCAGCAGGAAGACGCAGTCGTTGGTCGAAGTATCGCCGTCCACGGTGATGCAGTTGTAAGTCTGGTCAACAGCCCGGCCCAGCATGGTTTTGAGCATTCCCGGTTCCACGGCAGCGTCGGTCAGAACGAAAGAAAGCATGGTGGCCATGTCCGGGCAGATCATGCCCGACCCCTTGGCCAGGCCGACCACCTGGAAGGGACGGCCTAGAATTTCCCCTTGGGCGCGGGCCGTCTTGGGGTGGGTGTCCGTGGTCATCATGGCTTCGGCCACCCGGGGCAGGCCGTCCTCCCCCAGTCCGGCCGCCAGGTCCGGGACGGCCTTTTCCAGGACCTCGATGTTGAGCTGCTGCCCGATGATGCCGGTCGAGGCCAGAAGGACCTGGCCCGGGTCGCAACCCAGGACCGCGGCCACGGCCCGGGCCGATCGGGCCGCCGTTTCCATGCCTTCCGCCCCGGTGCAGGCGTTGGCCCGGCCCGCGTTGACCAGGATGGCCCGAATCCGGCCGGCGGCCAAGGCGCCTTCCGACCACAACACCGGCGCCGCCTTGACGCGGTTGCGGGTCAGCATCCCGGCGGCGGCCGCGGGTTCGTCCGCCGCGATCAGGCCCAGGTCCAGACGCTCTTGGTAACGAAGCCCGGCCGCCACGGCCGAGGCCCTGAATCCTTTGACTGTCATGGCCTTCCTCCTGGCCGAAGAGGCGCCCGCTCAGGCGCCCGAGTTTCTTTAAACCGCTCGTTCCCAAGCTCCAGCCTGGGAACGCATTCGGTCTTGAAGCTCCGCTTCAACACCTTATTCAGTACGGAACAACCTTGGTGAAATGCCAAGCCGTCAAGGAAAACGAGGGAAGCTGGAGCTTCCAGGATCAGGTTCCCAAGCAGGAGCTTGGGAACCAGGAAAACACGTGGCGGTCCCGGGTTTTCTAGCGGCCCCCGTACCCGAATAATCGAATCAGACGTTGCTGCCGCAGCATTTCTTGTATTTCTTTCCGCTGCCGCAGGGACACGGATCGTTGCGGCCCACCTTGGCCTCCTTGCGTTTGACCGGCTGGGGCTTGTCTTCCTCCCCGCCTCGGGACAGATACATTTCCTGCTCCTTGGGGGCCACTTCCTGCAGGTCTTCCTCGCGTTCGAGGCGGACATGGAAAAGAAAGGTCAGCGCGTCCGACTTGATACGCTCGACCATTTCCATGAACATGTCGTACCCCTCCCGCTGATACTCCCTGAGAGGGTCCCGCTGCCCGTACCCCCGCAGGCCGATGCCCTCCTTGAGGTGATCCATGGACAGCAGATGATCCTTCCACTGGTTGTCCAGGGACTGGAGCAGGACGTAGCGCTCCAGGTCCCGTATCAGCGAGGAGCCAAGTTCCAGCGCCTTGGCCTCGTACCGGCTCCGGGCCTCGTCGGCGATCCGGTCGCGCAAATCCTCCCGATTCAGGTCCTCCAGGCCCTCGAGGTCGAGACGCGTATCGAAAAATCGGAAGACCTGCTCGGACAGACCGGCCAGGTCCCATTCTTCGGGGTAGGTCTTCTCGTCGGTGTACGTCTCGATCAGGCCATCGGCCACGTCCTCGATCATGCTCACGATTTCCTCGTGGAGGTTGTCGCCGGCCAGAACGTTGCGCCGCTGCTTGTAGATCACGTCGCGCTGCTGGTTCATCACGTCGTCGTATTCCAGCAAATGCTTCCGAATTTCGAAGTTGTGCCCTTCGACCTTGCCCTGGGCGGTTTCGATGGCCGATGAAATCATGCGGTGCTCGATCGGTTCGCCCTCTTCCATGCCCAGCCGCCCCATGAGGCCCTGGATGCGCTCGGCCCCGAATATCCGCATGAGGTCGTCTTCCAGGGACAGAAAAAAGCGGGAGGAGCCGGGGTCGCCCTGGCGGCCGGACCGGCCGCGCAACTGGTTGTCGATGCGCCGGGATTCGTGACGCTCCGTGCCCAGGATGTGCAGACCGCCCAGGTCGGGCACGCCCTCGCCCAGGACGATGTCCGTTCCACGGCCGGCCATGTTGGTCGAGATGGTCACCGAGCCCATCTGGCCGGCCTGGGCCACGATCTGGGCCTCTTTTTCATGATGCTTGGCGTTGAGGACCTCGTGGCGGATGCCCCGCACCTTGAGCATCTTGCTGACGAGTTCGGACTTTTGGATCGAAATCGTGCCCACCAGGACCGGTTGGCCGGCGGTGTTGAGTTCCTCGATCTCATCGGCCACGGCTTCGAACTTTTCCCGCTCGGTCCGGTAGACCACATCCGGGTGGTCCTTGCGGATCATGTCCTTGTGCGTGGGGATGACGACCACGTCCAGCTTGTAAATCTTGGCGAACTCGGCGGCTTCGGTGTCGGCCGTGCCGGTCATGCCGGCCAGCTTGTCGTACATCCGGAAAAAATTCTGAAAGGTGATCGAGGCCAGGGTCTGGTTCTCGTTTTCGATATGCACGCCTTCCTTGGCCTCGAGGGCCTGGTGCAGTCCGTCGGAGTAACGCCGGCCCGGCATGAGGCGGCCGGTGAACTCGTCGACGATGATGACCTGGCCTTCCTTGACGATGTAGTCCACGTCCCGCGCGAACAGGGCGTGGGCCTTGAGGGCCTGGTTGAGGTGGTGCAGCACCTCCATGGACTTGGGGTCGTAAAGGTTTTCCACCCCGATGATCTGCTCGGCCCGGGCAACGCCTTCCTCGGTCATGACCGCGGCCCGGGCCTTTTCGTCAATGGTGTAGTCCTCGTCCTTTTTCAGGCGCGGGATGACCCGGTTGAGCCGGTAATACAGTTCGGTGGACTCTTCGGCCGGTCCGGAAATGATCAGCGGCGTGCGGGCCTCGTCGATCAGGATCGAGTCCACCTCGTCGACAATGGCGAAATGATAGTCCCGCTGGACGTAGTCCTGGAGGGAGAACTTCATGTTGTCCCGCAGGTAGTCGAAACCGAACTCGTTGTTGGTGCCGTAGGTCACGTCGGCGTGATAGGCCTGCCTCCGCTGCTCGTCGTCCAGACCGTGGACGATGACGCCCACGTCCAGGCCCAGAAATCGGTAAATCGTCCCCATCCATTCGGAGTCCCGGCGGGCCAGGTAGTCGTTGACCGTGACCACATGGCAGCCCCGGCCGGTCAGGGCGTTGAGATAGACCGGCAGGGTCGCGGCCAGGGTCTTGCCTTCCCCGGTCTTCATTTCCGCGATCTTGCCCTGGTGAAGCACGATCCCGCCCAGGACCTGCACGTCGAAGTGGCGCTGGCCCAGAACCCGAAGCGAGGCCTCGCGCACGGCGGCGAAGGCCTCGGGCAAAATGTCGTCCAGATCGGCGCCCTGGTCCAGTTTCTCTTTGAATTCCTTTGTTTTGGACCGCAAAACCTCGTCGGACAGCCGCCGCAGGCCCGGCTCGAAAGAGCGGACCTGATCCACCAGGGGCGACAGGCGCTTGAGTTCGCGATCGTTCTTGGTGCCTACCACTTTTTTTAACAAACGACCAATCATGTTCTTATTGTAACCATTCCTGAAAAAAGGAAAACCCCGATAATGCAATTATCGGGGAAAAAGGGGGCCGTCTTCGCCCCGCATCGCCAACCGAAGCAGACCGCCTACTTCCTCGCGGTCAGGAAACGAGCGGGATTGACGGGAATGCCTTTCAGAATGACCTCGTAATGCAGGTGCGCGCCCGTGGTCCGTCCGGACCGGCCCACCGAGGCGACACGCTGCCCCCGGCGCACGAACTGACCCGGTTCCACGTAGCACTGGGACAGGTGGGCGTAGCGAGTCACGATGCCGTAGCCATGGTTGATGGCCAGTATCAGGCCGTAACCCGAGTTCCATTCGCTGGATACGACCAGACCGTCCGCCGGGGCGATGATGGGCGTTCCGGTGGGCGCGCTCAGGTCTATGCCGCGGTGAAACTCGGTCTGCCGCCCAAACGGCGAGGACCGATACCCGAAAGTCGAAGTCAACGTCCCCTGGACCGGCCAGCAGTCCGGGGTGGAAGCCATGATGGACTTGGAGTCCTCGAAATAACTGCCGAGTTTCTGCTGGTTCTGTTCGTGAATGCTGGCTTCGGACAGGAGCCGGTCCAGATCGCGGTGCATCTGGCGGACCAGTTCGGCCGTGGTCGCCTTGAGGCCCGGGCCGGGGCCGGTAGACTCGCTGTCGGAACCGCCCTGGCCGCGGCGCCGGGGCTGGACCGGCAAGGTGGCCTCCCGGGCCGAAGCCTGGAGTTTGCGCTCGTACTGCCTCAGCTTGGCCATCTCGCGTTCGACGAGACGAATCTTGTCGTTGAACGCATATATCTGCATGTTTTGCTGGACGGCTTTTTGTCGGAGGCGTTCGAGTTCGGCGGTCTGGTCGGCGAATCGGGAGTACTGGCGCTGGGTGTACCCGGAAAAAGCGGCCAGCCCGATCAGGCCGATCAACCCGATGGCCAGGCAGGCGATGGGCAGCAGCCTGGGGATGTGATAGGTTTTCACCCGCTTGGGGGCGCCCTGAGGCAGAACGATCAGCGTAATTTTTTTCCCAAACAAGATCAAATCCTTTAGAAGATCATGGTCTGTCCGTCGTGATTTGAAACCATACTTCCAGCAGGGTCGCCTTGTAGATATCACAGGATCGGCATCGAGTCAAGCGCTTTTGACTTCCTTTTAATTTCCAGGTGGGTTCTATAACGAAATTACTCTTGAGATCAAAATGTTGCCAGGGGGCCGCCCCGGAATCCGAAGGGGCCTGACCCTGTAAATGCTCCGGGGGTTTTCCCGCCAGTTTTTCCATAATTGCCGGATATTATTCCGTCCGGTTCGCGAGAAAGGCCGGATTACATTCCACTCAGGGTCAGTTCCTCGATCAACAGGGATGGTGCGCCGACCGAGCCGAAAAACCGGAGGTCCGCCCCGACTTCGGCGACGTGTTCGAGAAGTGTGAAGAGGTTGCCGGCCAGGGCCATGCCCTTGACCGGGTGGGCGATCCGGCCGCCCTGAATCCAAAAGCCGGAGACGCCGAAGGAAAAGTCGCCGGAGATGGCGTCGGCCGTGTGAAGGCCCATGACGTCGGTGACGAGCAGGCCCTGGTCGATCCGGGAGGTCAGGTCTCCGGGTTCGATCTCTCCGGGGCTCAGATACAGGTTGGTCGTCGAGACGCCGGGCGGCGACGTGACTCCGCCCCGTCCGGCGTTTCCGGTGGAACTCGTGCCGTCCACCCGGGCCCGGGGAAAGTCGTAAAGGAAGGCCGCCAGTCGGCCTCGATCGATCAGCACGGTGCGCTGGCGGGGCGTGCCTTCGGAGTCGGCCGGCGACGTGGCCAGGCCGGCCGGATAGAGGCCGTCATCCACCAGGGATATTCCGGCCGCGGCCACGGTCTGGCCGATGCGGCCGGCCAGCATGGACTTGCCTTTCTGGACGGCGTCGGCCAGAAAGGAGGAGGACAGGACGTCCAGGAATTGGGCGGCGATCCGGTTTTCCAGCAGGACCGGAAACCGGCCAGTCCGGCCGGGACGACCGCCCAAGGCGGCCACGGCCCGCCGGGCCGCTTCCCGCCCGATGGCCTTGAGGTCCAGACGATCGTAGAACCGGCAGGCCTCCGATTCGTACCCCATCTCGGCTTCGCCGTCTTCCGCCGCCTTGACCGTCAGGCCGCCGGAAACCACGGTTCCCTCATGGTGATAGGCCAGCCCATGACCGTTGGCCAGCCAGACGGCGTACCGGCCCTGGCGATACTCGGCCGACCGGACCTTTTCCACCCTCGGGTCGGCCTCCAGGGCCGCCGCCTCCATCTCCAGAAGCCGGTCGATCTTGTTCTCCAGGGAGACATCGTCCAGACCGGGGTCGTTCGTTTCCACCACCGGCCAGTCCCCCGGCGGCGGGCCCGGAAGCCCCAGCCCGGGCTGCGGGTCGGTCAGTTCCGCCCCGGCCGCGGCCTGGGCCACCGTCCGGTCCAGGGCCTCGGGTGTAAAAAGCGACGTGTGGGCGAATCCCAGCCGCCCCTGGCTAACCAGCCGGACGGAAGCGGCCAGTTCCTCCGAGCGCCTGACCTGATCCACCCGGCCCGCCTTGGCCGCGATGGCCAGCGACCGGCCCCGGCCGACCATGACCTCGTACTCCCCCGAACCCGCCCGCGCGGCCCGATCCATCAGGCCCTCCAGCACGGCCTCCGGCGAGGGGGACGGCGTCGGCTTCCGGCTCACAGCTTCCGCTCCAGGGCGATTTCATCGCACTCGGGGAACTTGACGCACTTGAAGCAGTCGGCCCAGATTTTCTGGGGCAGTTCGTTCTTCTCGATGAGCCTGAATTCGAACCGCTCGAAATACTTGGGGATATAGGTCAGGGCAAAGACCCGCTCCAGCCCCAGGTCCCGGGCCTCGGTCAGGCAGGCCTCCATGAGCCTCCGGCCCAGATCGGCGCCCTGGCTGTCCGAGGCCAGGGCCAGGGAGCGGATTTCTCCCAGGTCGGACCAGCAGACATGCAGGGCGCAGGCCCCGACGACCTTGCGGGGATCGTCGTCCGGGGTCAGGACGTAAAAATCACGGACATAGTCGTACAAGTCGCTCAGGGAGCGCGGCAGCAGCAGTTCCTTGGCGGCAAAGTCCTTGAGGAGCAGATAAATCTGCGGTACGTCGGCCACCCTGGCCTTGCGAACGAGAGGCACGCTGGTTCCTCCTCGAACCGGCAAACCGGTTTCCTGGGGCGCATGATAAAGGCCGGAGCCTCCCACCGTCAACCCCAATTGCGAACCGCCGCCCCCGGGTTCGTCCCGGGCCCGGAACGTGTTATAATCCGGAACCCATGACGACGCGGAAAAAAAAGCTGTCGGTCCGGCTGGCCGTCACGCTGGCGGTTGCGGGCGTCCTGACCGGACTGGCCGTGGGCCTGCTGCTGGCCGTGGGACAGGACCTGCCCCAGATTCAGGGCCTCGAGGACTTCCATCCCAGCGCCGTGACCCGGATTCTGTCCGCCGACGGCCGCCTGATGGCCGAACTCTTCATCCAGAAACGCCTGCCCCTGCCGCTGGACCGGATTCCCCTCCCCCTGCGCCAGGCCATGATCGCCGTGGAAGACCGCCGGTTTTACGAACATCCGGGACTGGACGTCATCCGCAACGCGGCGGCCCTGCTCAAAGACATCCAGGCCGGCCGCCTGGCCGAGGGGGCCTCGACCATCACCCAGCAGTTGGCCCGCGACCTGTTCCTGACCCCGGACAAGACATTTTCCCGAAAACTCAAGGAGATATTTCTGGCCATCCAGATCGAGGGCCGGTATACCAAGGATGAAATCCTGCGGCTCTATCTGAACCAGATATACCTGGGCGCCGGAACGTACGGGGTGGGGGCGGCGGCCGAGACCTATTTCGGCAAGAAACCCGAGGAACTGACCCTGGGGGAATGCGCGCTTCTGGCCGGCCTGCCTCGTTCTCCCGAACGGTACCAGCCCCTGGAACACCCCCGGCGGGCCCTGGCCAGGCGGCGCATCGTTTTGCGGGCCATGCTTCGGGAGGGACTGATATCGCCCGAAGACGCGCGGACCGCCCGGGAGGAACCCCTCCGTCTGGCCGCTCCGGCCCGGACCCGGACCCTGGCCCCCTATTTCGTGGAACACATCCGGCGGCAGCTTCTGGACCTTTTCGGCGAAAACGCGGTCTACAAGGGCGGCCTGGTGGTCGAGACCACCCTGGACCTGGAAGCCCAGGCCAAGGCGGAACAGGCCCTGCTGGCCGGCCTGGATTCCATGGGCAACGACCCGGCCGGTGACAAGGCCGCCCCGGCCGAGGGCCGGGCCCATCCGGACGACATCGAAGGGGCGATCGTGGCCATCGAGGTGGGCAGCGGCCGGATTCTGTCCTGGGCCGGGGGCCGCGACTTCAGCCGAAGCCCGTTCGACCGGGTCGATCAGGCCCTGCGCCAGCCGGGTTCGGCCTTCAAGCCCGTGATCTACGCGGCGGCCGTCGAAAGCGGCCTGACCCAGGCCGACCGGATTTATGACGGCCCCCTGGTCTACCGCCTCCCCGGACAGGACGCGCTCTGGCGGCCCCAGAACTACAGCCGCCGATTCGAGGGGGAAACCACGTTGCGCCGGGCCCTCGAGGTGTCGGGCAACATCCCGGCCATCAAGCTGCTCAGCCGGGTGGGCCTGGAACCGGTCCTGGCCCTGGCCGTCCGCCTGGGTCTGACCTCTCCCCTTCAGCGGAACCTGGCCCTGGCCCTGGGCGCCTCCGAAGTCCGCCTCCTGGAACTGGTCTCCGCGTACGCCGCCCTGGCCGGAGGCGGCCTGTGGGTCGAACCGTACGGCCTGGTCCGGGTCCGGGACCGCCAGGGCCGGGAAATATACCGGGCCGCGCCCGGCCACCGCAAGGCGGTCTCCCAGGAAACGGCCTACATCATGACGGACATGCTCACCGGCGTCGTCACCGACGGGACCGCCCAGCGGGCCAAGGGACTGGGCCGGTCCCTGGCCGGCAAGACCGGCACGACCGACGATTTTCGCGACGCCTGGTTTATCGGGTACGGTCCGGAGCTGGCCGCCGGCGTCTGGGTCGGGGCCGACTCGGGCCGCCCCCTGGGTCCGGGCTGGACCGGGGCCCGCGCGGCCCTGCCCATCTGGACCGAGTTCATGGGCCGGGTCCTCGAAAACCGGCCCGCCCGCCCCTTCCAGCCCCCGGCCGGCATCGTCTGGGCCGGCATGAACCGCTTCACCGGCACCCCGGCCCGCCCCGGGGAACCCGGCTACGTCCGCGCCGCCTTCAAGGCCGGCACCGAGCCGAAGTAGGTAAGGATTGCTGCTGAGGGCCGCGTATATATGTTGTTGGTTGGTATATAATGCCTGACATTAGGTACTAGTCAGATATGCCACTCTCCATCCACAACGAATTATGAGTTTTCGCGGCGCGAGCCGTTGCGAAAACTCATAATTCGTTTTATCTCCCCTACCGCGAACAACAAAGCGAAACGGCCCTGTTACCCGCCCTTGTTGAGTAATCCATCAGGGCGCATTATATGGCCCGAGAAAACGCTCCCCATTGAAATGGATAAGATGAGATGGCGCGTCGGCCACCCACACCTCGGTTTCCCACGCGATTTGGGAAAGGTAGCGGCCCATAACGGCGCGGTTCGGGAATGCGGTCACATAGACCAGCCCGGCCTTTGACCCGGCAAAGAGATTGGCAAGCTCGTCGTGCCGCTTGCTATCCACCGGGCCGTGGCTGGTCACGGACTCCACTAAAAGCAACCAGTTTTTCTCGGTGTAATATAGGACAACATCAGGCATCTTGCCGTGTGAATCGACATCGACACCCAGCCGGGCCAGCAAAGGCGCGTCAAAGTAACCCCACTTACCGCCGGTATCCCCGGCATAGACCAGGATGCTGCCCGGCGCGAAGCGCGGGGCGAAATCCTCGATAACAGCCCCGAGAAGTTCGCTGTGCTCGCCGGGGCTGAGGGTGATTTCCTTCCCCAGTGCAATCTCGACCGGGACGCGGTTCTGTTCGCGCTCCATGGCATACCGGGCTGCCAGTGTTTCGCGCTCGGCCAGATAGGCCGTCAGCGAGTCGTGCCATGCGGGTGTTCCGAAGGTACGCAGCAGGGCCAGCGCGGCGGATTCGATCTGATAGACCGCTTTGGGGCTGTTCACCGGCCGGTCGGGCCTGTCGGGGTTGTAAAGCGCGATACCGGCGTCGCGGAACTGTTGTATCGTCTGGCGACGGAAGGTTTCCCGGGTGTTCGGCGCATATTCCTTTTCGTAGTGCTCCCTCGCCCAATCCATGATGGGAGTGATTCCCATAAGCGGGTTTTCTGCATCCGCCCAGGCCCTGCCCGGCGTGAGGTTCAGCAGGGCCAGCAGACAGAGGGCGGAGCGTTCGTTTTGTTGCGCCCGTGGCAGGCCCAGCGAAATGATGATTTGATGGGCGGCTTTGATGTAATCTTCCTTGTCTTTCATTCGGTCAGTGTTCCCAGCTTGGCGTCAATCACGGTCTGCGTGAGCTGCCCTTGCCGCATAGCCCATTCGCCAAGGTCCATCAGGGTTTCGCGGCTCGGGTACTTCATCAGCTTGAGGTCGGTGGCATTGACCTGCGTGTGTCCGTTAAAACGCCGGAAGTTCTCATCCACAGCGGTCGTATTAAGGAACACGCACAGTCCGTGGGCCAGGGCCCTCGGCAGTCCCAGCTTGTTCTCATGAAACAGGTTCAGGTGGTTTTCGAAGCCTAAGCGGAGCGCGCCACCGAACGAGCCGGGATCGACCACGCTCGCCATGATTCGTCGCTTTTCCTCCTTGGATGAAAATCGCCGGACCACGCAATAAAAACCGGTCGGATACAACCATTTTTCGGTGTCGGCGTTGTGCAGGATAGCATTTGGCTTCTTCATCCCGTCAATTGGCCATGCGACGCCGCTACCTCTGAAATGGCCGGGATAGAGCAAGGGCACGGCGCCTGGCTCGAGCACATCGCGCAGATGCTCTTTCAGCCGGAAATCAACGACCGGCCCGGTCGATACCTGGATGCCCAGATCGGCCAGTGAGTGGCGGATTGCCGGGCATAGCTCGATCGCGTTTTTCTCGGGCGACGTCGGCACATGAATGAACCGCTCCGGATCATCCGGAAACACGATACGGTCGAACGGGTGTTCATAGGCGGCAAGGTCGGTGAAGGTGTCATCAATCGACGTGGAAACAGTCACCGGTCCTTGTTGCCCGCCACGCTCAAGCTGGATGATTATGTTCTCTTGCAAGACATCATCATCCTTGAAAGTCTTGCAGCGTGATTCGAACAGGTGCAAGTGACGGATAGCCGACCGCTTGAGGAAAAAGTCGCGGAACGGGCGGTAATAGGGTCCATTACAGAAACTGCGTGGAATGATGGCCACGATTTGCCCGCCCGGCGCGGCCAAGGCGACAGCCAGCGCCACAAAGGCCGAGTACAGGTTGACCGTCTCGACGCCGACACTGCGCAAGGCCAGGCGGTGTGATGAATCGCTCCTGATTTTTTTGTAAGGCGGGTTAAGGATGGCGTGAGTATATTGGGGAAGTGGTCCCGCAAAAAGACTTCCGGAAATCGAGTCCGCGGCGGCGTATATAAAATCGGACTTATGGATCCTAAGGGTAAAACCAGGGTTATTTATATATTTTGCAAATGTCTGATATAAATAGGAATGCAGAGAAACATCAATCTCGAAAGCATCCAATTCCACACGCTGAAAATGAAAACCAGCGGAATTCCACCTCTCCAGAAAAGCGGCGGAAAGCGAGCCAATCCCAGCCCCCGCATCGAGCAATCGACAAATGCCATTGGAATCAGGAAAAAGACCAGCCATGAAAGTAGCGGTTCTTTCTGGCGTAAGAAACTGGCCGAACCGAGATTTTTTCCTCGCTTCCGTTTTCTTTGATAACCGTAATCTGGTTTGTTCAACCGTTGACAACAATGATGCGCCCCTTATTGTACGTTATATCCGCAATTAAAGAAGTCGTCTTTCCCCATTTTTTGGATCAGCGGTTTCGAACCGCCATTTCCAGCCTATTTTCTGGGCAGACATGTTCCCCTCGCGAGCGGGGAGGTGATACCGGGAGTTACCCGTCTTCAGGCATTTTATCGCTTTTCCAAAGTCAAGCAATTCGTAAGCATTCGTTTTCTATAGGCTGATTGTTTCTTACTTGTCATTATATATAGCAGATTCCGGCGTAAAGGCAAACGCGAAATCAGTCTGTGCTCGGAAAGGCCAGCCGTTGGCCGCCATGGCGATGCTCCACGCCCCAGCAATCTGCGGTCGGATCGGCTATTTCAGCGATTGTCTTTCAGAGCAATGCCTGAAATCCCCCTTGAGCTCCATGACCTGCCTGCCGCTCCGAACACCAGGCGGTCAACATCCTGATTCCCCGCCCCGAACAGGTCCAGTGAACACCCGCGGCCTAGCGAGACGGAAAAACCGGGGCCACAAGCCCGGACGGTCCGGCCAAAGGCCTGATTTCCGGCTTGACAAGATGTTTCGGCTTTTAATATGCTACTTTTAGCATAATGCTTGACCGCATATGACTACACCGGAACGAGGTCGCCATGAAAAAAGCCGTCATCCATCTGCTCGTCGCCTTCGCCTTCATCTCCGCCGCAACCGTCCTCCCGGCCCGGGCCGAAGACGAGGTCCTGGTCTTTGCCGCCGCCTCGACCACCAACGCGATCACGGAAGTCTGCCGGATATTCAACCGGAAAGGCCAGGGGACCGCCAAGGCCTCGTTCGCCTCGTCGTCCACCCTGGCCAAGCAGATAGAAAACGGGGCCCCGGCCCGGGTCTACATATCGGCCAACGTCAAATGGATGGACTATCTCCAGGAGCGGGGCCTGATCGAAACCCGGACCCGCCGGGACCTGTGGGGCAACCGCGTCGTGCTGATCGCGCCGGCCGATTCGGACACGCCCCGGATGGACGTCGGGCCCGATCTGCCCCTGACCGGCCTTCTGCACGGCGGACGGCTGGCCATGGGCGACCCGGACCACGTCCCGGCCGGAATCTACGCCAAACAGGCCCTGGTCAGTCTGGGGCTCTGGGAACGGGTCGAACCACACCTGGCCCGGGCCAAGGACGTGCGGGCGGCCCTGGCCTTGGTCGAGCGGGGGGAGTGCCCTTTGGGCCTGGTCTATGCCACGGACGCGGCCATTTCAAAAAAGGTCAGGGTAATCGGACTGGTTCCCGAAAGCGCCCATCCGCCCATCATCTACCCGGCGGCCATTCTCGAGGGCCAGGCCCGGGGAGCGGTCTCGGCCTTCTTTGAACTGCTCCGGTCCCCGGAGAGTCGGACCGTTTTCGAGAAATACGGATTCACGGTGAGGTGATGAACTGGTGGGGCCTGGCTCCGGTCGAAACCGAAGCCATCGTACTCAGTCTCAAGGTGGCCGGCTGGGCCGTTATCGCCGGACTGCCCCTGGGCATCTTTCTGGCCTGGGTCCTGTCGCGCCTGAACTTTCCGGGCAAGACCCTGCTCGACGCCCTGGTTCACCTGCCCCTGGTCCTGCCGCCGGTGGTAACCGGGTATCTGCTTCTGGTCCTTCTGGGCCGCCGGGGCGTCATCGGGGCCTGGCTTTTCGACCGCCTCGGGATATCCCTGGCCTTCAACTGGAAGGGGGCGGTCCTGGCCGCCCTGGTCATGTCCTTGCCCCTGATGGTCCGGGCGGTGCGCCTTTCCTTCGACTCGGTCGACCAGGGCCTGGAAGCCGCCGCCGGCACCCTGGGGGCCGGGCCGTGGCGCTCCTTTTTCACAATCACCCTGCCCCTGACCGTGCCGGGCATCCTGACCGGGTCCATCCTGGCCTTTGCCCGGGGCCTGGGCGAGTTCGGGGCCACCATCACCCTGGTCTCCAACATTCCCGGCCAGACCCGGACCATCCCCATCGCCATCTACAGCCTGACCCAGATGCCGGGCGGGGAAGCCCCGGCCATGAAGCTCTGCCTGATCGCCGCGGCCATTTCCTTCGTCTCGCTGGTTCTTTCAGAACTGCTGACCCGAAAGGCCGCTCGGGTGATCAAGGGATGAAACCATACCGGGTGGAACTGGAAAAACGGCTGGGCGACCTCCGGATCGAGGCCGGCTTCGATCTCGAGGACCAGGGCATCCTGGCCCTTTTCGGCCCATCGGGCGCGGGCAAGACCAGTATCGTCAACATGATCGCCGGCCTCCTCACCCCGGACCGGGGTCGGATCGTCATCTCCGGGGCAACGGTCCATGACTCCCGAAACCGGATCGACCTGCCGCCGTACAAGAGGCGCATCGGGTACGTCTTCCAGGACGCCCGCCTCTTTCCGCACTATACCGTGCGGGGCAATCTGAACTACGGCCGCAACCGGCGCGGCCCGGAAAACGGCTGCGTCGAATTTGACGACGTGGTCGAGGTCCTGGGCATCGGCGGTCTGCTCAGCCGCCGGCCGCACCATCTTTCCGGGGGCGAAAAGCAGCGCGTGGCCATCGGACGGGCCCTTTTGACCGGCCCCCGGCTGCTGCTGATGGACGAGCCGGTCAGTTCCGTGGACCAGGCCCGCAAGCAGGAAATCCTCAACCTGGTCGCGGCCCTTCCCGCCCGGTTCCAGGTGCCCATCCTCTACGTCACCCATTCCCCCGAGGAGATCGCCGGTCTTTCGGCCACGGTCCTTGACATCCGTGACGGGGTCGTCTCGAACGCCTGAAGAACCCTCACGCTTTTTCCCAAAATCGACAGCCACCAGAGGGAGAGGGCCGGGCGTGTCCAATTCATAAATTGGGCCGCCGGACCCGTTGATGGGCTCTGAAACGCAAAAAAAAGACTTGACAATTATACCGATTGGTATATTGTGGGCGTCAGAGGACGAGAACATGAGCAAGGCCGAAGAAACCCGGAATTACATCATCGAACAGGCGGCGCCCATATTCAACATGCACGGGTACAAAGGCACGACCATGTCCCAGCTTACCCGGGCCATCAACATGACCAAGGGCGCCATCTACGGCAATTTCAAGGACAAGGACGAGATCGCCCTGGCCGCCTTCGACTACAACTTCGGCCGGATTGCCGAACGAATCCGGGAGATCATCAGGTCCCGGGAAAACGCCTGTGACAAGCTCGTCGCCATGGCCAACTTCTATCTCGACGGGTTCCCCGAGATATCCAAGACCGGCGGATGCCCCGTCCTCAATGCCGCCACCGACTCCGACGACGTGCACCTGCCCTTGAAAAACCGGGTCGCCCAGGCCCTGGACTCCTGGCTCGACACCGTGGCCCATATTGTTACCAGCGGCATCCAGCGGAAACAGATCAAACCGAATGCCCGGCCCGACCAGTTCGCCTCGGTTTTCGTCTCCCTGATCGAAGGCGGGATACTGCTGTCCAAGGCGACGGGCAACATCATTCATTTGAGCCGCAACGTGGACCATCTC
>JAHJTB010000268.1 GCA_018830135.1 Pseudomonadota bacterium
GCCTGGCCGGCGAAGTCCGCCTGATCCTGCGGGAAGATAACCCGGCGTCGGCCCTGGCCCGGATGGACGACCTGGACCTGCTCAAATTCATCCATCCGAGTCTGAAATTCGACCGCTCCATGGCCGAACTGTTCGGCCGGATCAAAAAGGTTCAGGCCTGGTTCGATCTGACCTATCTGGACGAGGCCTACGAGGCCTGGCTGGTCTATTTCCTGGCCCTGATCAACGTTCTGGACAAGACCGCGGTTTCCGACTGCTGCCGCCGCCTGAGTCTTTTGAAAAAGGAACGGCAGGTCCTTTTGGAAGAAAAGTTACAGGCCCACAAAGCCCTGGGCCATATCAACCGCAAGCGGAACGCCCGTCCGAGCGATGTCCACATCCTGCTCAACGGCCTGTCCACGGAAACGATCCTGTTCATGATGGCCAAGACGACCCGGGATGAAACCATACGGCTCCTGTCCAGCTACTTCACCACGCTCAAGCACGTCAAGCCGGAGTTGACCGGGGAGGACCTGATCGCCATGGGTCTGGAACCGGGGCCGCAATTCAAGAACATCCTCAACGAGTTGCAAAAAGCCCGCCTGGACGGCGAGGTTTCGTCGCGCTCCGAAGAGGAAGCCCTGGTCCGAAGCAAATTCATCCCGGCGGAGAAAAAATGACCGAATACTTAGTCACGTTTTTCATTTATGTGGTCCCGGTATTACTGGCCGTCACCATTCACGAAGTGGCCCACGGCTGGGTCGCGGAAAAATTCGGCGACCCGACGGCCCGCCAGGCCGGACGGATCACCCTCAACCCCATCAAACATCTGGACCTGGTGGGCACCCTGGTCTTTTTCATCACCCGGATGGTCGGCTGGGCCAAACCGGTTCCGGTCAACCCCTCCTACTTCCGCAACCCCCGCCAGGACATGCTCTGGGTTTCCGCGGCCGGACCGGCGGCCAACCTGGCCCTGGCCGTGCTGTTTTCCGTGCTTCTCCGGCTGATCATTGCGGGCCAGTACGTCCTGCCCATGTTCATCCTCGAGCCGTTGTTCCTGATCGCCCGGGCCGGCGTGATCATCAACCTGGGCCTGGCCGTTTTCAACCTCCTCCCGGTCCACCCCCTGGACGGCTCCGGCATCGCCGCCGGCCTGCTGCCCCCCGATCTGGCCCGAAGCTACGACCGCCTGGCCCCGTATGGGTTCATCATACTTTTGGTCTTGATTTTCACCCGAGCGGCGAATATCATGATTTTCCCCGTCATCCGGTTCCTGGCCGGCCTGCTGTTGCCGGCAGGTCTGTAATATCCGACCGGAAAAGGTCTGGCGAAATCCGAAACACATGAGTCTTACGGTCAAACTGGAAATCTACGAGGGGCCCCTGGACCTGTTGCTCCACCTGATCAAGAAAAACGAGGTGGACATCTACGACATTCCCGTCGCCCTGATCACTTCCCAGTATCTGGATTACCTCGACCTGCTCGAATCGCTCAACGTGGAGGTGGCCGGCGAGTTCCTGGTCATGGCCGCCACGCTGGCCCAGATCAAGTCCCGCCTGCTGCTGCCCATTCTCGACTCTGACGAGGAGTCCGAGGAAGAGGACCCGCGCATGGCCATCGTCAGGCCGCTGCTCGAGTACATACGGGTCAAGGAGGCGGCCGAGTCCCTGGAACGACGCAACGTGCTCGACCGGGACGTCTTCGCCCGGCAAATCCCCCTGCCTGAGCCGGAAGTGCCGCCGGGTGAGGAGATGCTCGAGGCCAATCTGTTCGACTTGATCGACGCCTTTCGCTCCATCGCCTCACGGATCGAATCGAGCGCAGGATTGCAGTTCATCCTGGAAACCAAGACCATCCAGGAACGGATCACGGAAATCATTCAACTGCTTAAAGAAAAGCAACAGGCCACCTTCGAGGACATCTGCGCCCAGGACACGACCAAGGCCCAACTGGTCTTGAGTTTTCTGGCAATTCTGGAACTGGCCCGCGTCGGAATCCTGCGCCTCTTTCAGCATCACGCCACCCGGGTCCTGACCGCGTACTACATGGAAAAATCCTCGCTGTTCCAGGTCGTTGAGCCCCAGACCCCCGAAAGCGAAAACGGAGCGGAGGCCGAGGAGTAGCCGAATGAACCTGAGTCTGAAAACCATCATCGAAGGGCTTCTCTTCGTGGCCGAGGACCCCCTGACTGTCGATCGGATACTTGCGGTCATGGAGGGCGTGCCCAGGGAGCGCCTGGAAAAGGTCCTTGACGAACTGGAAGTGGAATACGAGGAAATGGGCCGGGCCTTCAGCCTGCACCACGTGGCCGGCGGGTATCAGTTCCGGACCCGGCCGGACCTGTCGTCCTATATTCTCAAGATGAAAAAGAAATCGCCCACGCGCCTTTCCCGGGCCGCCCTCGAGACCCTGGCCGTGATCGCCTACCGCCAGCCGATCCTGCGCGTGCAGATTGAAAAGATTCGCGGCGTGGACGCCGGCGGCATCCTCAAGACGCTCCTGGAAAAAGGCCTGATCCGCGTGGTCGGCCGCAAGGATTTACCCGGCAAACCCATGATTTATGGGACAACGAAAAAATTTCTGGAAACCTTCGATCTGCCCAACCTGGACGCCCTGCCCTCCCTCGAAGAGATCGAATCCCTGGGACCGGACGACGAGGGCCGGCTTTTCTGATTATCGCATCCAGCAATACCGAAAAATGAGCCGGGAACTCAACATGCCGGACCATCGCCTTGATGACCTGATTGCCGATCTGACCGATTTTGTATTTTCCGAACCGGGCGAAACCCGGTCCCTTCTGCCGGACCCGGACCGCCGGACGCGGGTGGAACCGGCCCGGATCGCCGGTCGCGAGGTGCCCAAGTTCATCAACGAATTCTGGACCGCCAGACAAAGACAGGCCGCTTCCCTGCATGAAATTTCGTACCGGGCCTGCTTCAAGCCTCAGCTTCCCCGCTTTTTCATCGAGCGCATGACGCAGTCGGGCGACACGGTCTACGACCCCTTTGGCGGCCGGGGCACCACGGCCCTTGAAGCCGGGCTGCTGGGCCGGAGGCCGATCTCCAACGATGTCAACCCGTTGAGCCAAATGTTGACCCGGCCCCGTTTCTTTCTACTCCGGCCGGGGGAACTGGAAACCCGTCTGGCGGCCGTGCCCGTGGATGATTCGGCCCGGGCCGACCGGGACCTGTCCATGTTCTTCCATGCCCGGACCGAAGCCGAACTGGTCAGCTTGAAAAACTACCTGGCCCAACGCCGGGCCGAGGGACTGGAAGACGATGCGGACCGCTGGATTCGAATGGTGGCCACCAACCGCCTGACCGGCCACTCCGCCGGTTTTTTTTCCGTGTACACCCTCCCGCCCAACCAGGCTGTTTCTCCGGAACGGCAAATTCTGATCAACGAGCGCCGGAACCAGAAGCCCGAGTACCGCGACACCAAGGCCCTGATATTGAAAAAGACCCGGAGCCTGGCCCGGAACCTGACATCCGAACAGCAACGCAATCTGGCCCGGGTCGGCCGGGAAGCCGTGTTCCTGACCGGGGACGCCCGCCACACCTCCGATATTCCTTCGAACTCGGTCCAGTTGACCGTGACCTCCCCACCGTTCCTCAAAGTGGTCCAGTACGACCTGGACAACTGGTTGCGCTGCTGGTTCAACGGCCTGGATTCCGAAGCCATCGGATGGGAGATCACCATGCCCCGAAAACTGACTGCATGGTCCGCGATCATGGGCGAGGTCTTCATGGAACTCCACCGGGTGACCCGGCCCGACGGCTGGGTGGCCTTCGAGGTGGGCGAGGTGCTGAAAGGAAAAATCCGGCTGGAAGACGAAGTCGTGCCCCTGGGACTGGCCGCCGGATTCGAGTGTCCGGGCGTTCTGCTCAACGTCCAGCAGTTCACCAAAACATCCAATATCTGGGGAGTGGACAACAACCGGAGCGGGACCAACACCAATCGGATCGCCTTGTTCCACAAGCCTTGACGCGGCCGGCGGCCTTGTTCCACAGCCGTCTATGTAATATAAGGACCTATCTGTCGGCTGAGCCGGAGGAGCCGGCCGCGCGCCGATCGGGATCACCTGCCGGGGCGCTGGCGGCATAAAATGAGTTTTCCGCTTCGATGCCTTATGACCCTACTGCTCCTGTTCCCTTGGGCCGTTCCCCAGGCCCGGGGGGCATCCGGTGAAATTCCGCTGCCGCCCGAGCTGGCCGAAAAAAACCTGGGCGACAAGACCGATTCGCTCGAAATCGCGAACTGCTTTCTGCGCATCCCCTACCGGGACGACGGAACGGTGGACGAATTCGGCCGCTGGACCCTGCTGGCTCGGCCGGATCGGTTTTTTACGCGGCCCGGCCTGAACTGCAGCGGCCTGCTCGTCTCCCTGGGCCGGTTTTTACTGGGGAAAAACTTCACCCTGGACGAGGTCAATCGAGACGCCCTGGGTGACAGCGGCCCGGATTCGAAATGGGGGAAAAACTGGGATTACGGCTGGGACCTGATCATGAACCTGAGCCTGGGTCTGGAGCGGCGGGTGATCATGCCGGACGGATACGAGCCGGTGGCGGAAGTCCAGGGCGCCGAAAACCAGCGGGGATTCGATCTTCAGGACGACGGGATGTGGTCCTCGGTGCTGCCCCGGATGGAGCCGGGCCGTTTTTACCCCTTCAGCATCAGCAAGGCCCGCGGCCGGGGCTGGCTGCACTACCATGTAGGGCTTTTTCTGGCCGACGGCCGGGGAAAGGTGTGGCTGTATCAGTCCACCCGGACCGGCAATGCCTATCGGGCCGAAATGACTTCACCCGCGGGCATGCGCCGCTTCAAGGAGGCCTTCCGCCGAACCCGTACGGGCGTCAAGAAAATCCTCATCCTGGAAGTCCCGCTTCCGGAGCATTCCCGGCCATGACCCGAAGATCGATCCCGGTTGCCATACTCCTGTGGGCCTGCTGTCTGGTCCTGCCGAACCTCTGCGCAGCCGGAGGCCGGGCCGGCTGGCCCGGTCCGCCCTCTTTCGGCTCCCGGACGATTTTCGAGGCCTGCTGGTCCGCCAGGGAATTGGATGCTCCGGCCCGGGACGGAAGCGACATCGGCCAGGGCCGCGACACGTCTCCACCCGAACGCACCAGTCCGCGTTTCGCCAGGCCGGCCCTGCCCGCCGACATGCGGGGCGTGATTCGCCGGGTTCGGCTGCCCGGCCAGGTCAAGCTGGCCGCCCTGACCTTTGACATGTGTCAGGCCGACCGGGTCCTGGGCTATGATGCCCCGATCGTCAACTACCTCAGGACCCACCGCATCCCGGCCACGTTCTTTATGGGCGGCCGCTGGATGCGCTCCCATGCGGAACGGACCATGCAGATCATGGCCGATCCCCTGTTCGAAATCGGCAACCACGGCTGGGCCCATCGAAACTTCCGTCTGATTGACGAACGCCGGATGAGGGAGGAAGCGGTCTGGGTCCAGGCCCAGTACGAACTGATCCGGGAGAAACTCCTGGCCCGTCCCGAGGTCCGCGCGGCCGGTTTGGACGAGGCCTTGAAAATTCCGGCCTCGCCGGCCGTCTTCCGGTTCCCCTACGGGACCTGCGACGACCGGGCTCTGAACCTGCTGGCCGAACTGGGCCTGCCGGCCATTCAGTGGAACATCGTCAGCGCGGACGCGGACAGAAAGAGAACGGCCCCCCGGATCGCGGCCCCGATCCTGTCCGGCTTCCAACCGGGTTCGATCGTCATCTTTCATGCCAACGGCCGCAACCCGGCCACGGCGGCGGCCCTGCCGCTTCTCGTTCCCCGTTTAACGGCCCAGGGCTACCGGTTCGTCACGGTCAGCCGGTTGCTGGAGGCCGGTCCGGCCCTGGTGGTCCCGGAATGCTACGAACTTCAGCCCGGCGACAACCTGAAATACGACCATCCACCCAAGGTAAAATCAGGACCATGACCCATACCGAACCGTTTATCGCGACATCGTACGATCTGGTGTCCTGCCGGCTGGATATGCTGGACCCGGCAGGCCGGGCGGCCGTCGAACTGAGCCGACCATTGGCTGCCATGGACCCGTGGTCCAGGCTGGGATACCAGGAACGGCAATTGTACCAGGGAATGACCCGACCCGACCCGGCCCTGAAACGGTACGGGGTTTCGGTCGCGGACCGCGCGGCCGGCTTGATCCAGGTCCGGCACCCCTGGCTGCGCGGCCCGTATTTGGAACTGCTGGCCGTGCTGCCTGATTTTCAAGGCCAAGGCCTGGGCCGGGAGCTAATGGCCTGGCTCGAGGGTCAGGCCCGGATTTCCTCGAAAAACGTGTGGGTCCTGGTCTCCGCCTTCAATGACCGGGCCCGGGGGTTTTACGCCGGCCTCGGGTACCGCGAAACCGCGGTCCTGACCGACCTGGTCGCGTCGGGCTACGACGAAATACTGCTCCGGAAAAGCCTCTGACCCGTCTCTCGGCCCACTCATGCCCCCGGGCCGCTCCGGGACCTGTTCCCGAAATTGCCGCGAAACGTCACCGCCACCCCGGCCAGAATGAAAAAGCCGGCGGCGACATAGGTGATGTGAAACCGGCCCGGGTCCGCCGCCGCGTATTGGATCGCACGCTGCGCGCCGCCACCGGGGGATATGGCCTCGTTGAACCAGGCGGCCAGGAGCAAGGCCCCGCCGAAACCCGCCGCGACCCGGCCCAGACCGTCCAGGGAAAGACGGGCGGTTCGGATGCCCAGAACGATCGCGGCCAGCATGGCCAGGTGCGGCAGATAAAACATGTCCGATGGCAGGACGAGAAAAATGGCCTCCAGATAGCTCCAGCCCATGCCGCGCACCCGGACCGGGGACGTGAAGGCCAGGGCGGTCAGCCACCACCAGACCAGGCCCTGTCCGAGCATCATTCGTCCGATGTTTCGTATGGCTCTCTCGTTATCCAGATTCGGCCACCCGTCCTTTTTTCCGTACGATTGCAAACACGGTCCATGATCGGCGCCCTGATCGATCGTATTATAAACCGGCATGGGGGTCAAACGGGTTCGTTGACAGCTTCTCCTCCAGCCTGAGACCCGGATTTCTCCTTGACCGCCTGGCATGACCTGGCTTAATATCACCGGAAACGGGAATTACCTTTTACTTTCGGTAAGATTGGCAAGAAACCCCTCTCGGGCCTGGACCGGCGGGCCCAGCGGCCGGAGGGGCCATGGGCATCCAAGACCGATCCGGCTCAGTCTATCGGCATTTTTGCCATCGAAACCTGATCCGGAGATGAGCATGGCCGGGCATAACAAGGAACTCGCGAAACGATGGCTCCTGGAGTTCCGGGGGGAAGAAATGTCTCCGCTCCACGAACGGCACCCACGGGATTACATTCGGCATGACTCCCCGACGCCCATTGAACACCCGGATGCGTATGTGACCTGGTTTGAAGTAATTCGCGCGGGCGTGCCGGGCTGCATGCACGGCGGCGGGTCGCCGGATGGGGCCCGCATGGTCGTTTTCGGCTCATCACCCATCGAGGAGTACGCCGGGTACGCCGGGCGGCTGGCCGGAATCGACGAAAACCTGGCCGATCCGGCCTGATAAAGGCAAGGGCATGACCAAGCTGGATGTTTTGATATCGGAAGCGGTTGAACGCGTGGAACAGGACGTCGTGAATCTTCGCCGGGACCTGCACATGCACCCCGAGGTGTCGGGCAAGGAGGAGCGGACCTCGGCCCTGGTCGCGGACTATCTGGCCGGGCTGGGCCTCGAGGTGAAGCGCTGCCGGAACAATTACGGGGTCCGGGGTGTTCTGCGGGGAGGACGGCCCGGCCCGACCGTGGCCCTTCGGGCGGACATGGACGCGCTGCCCCTGACCGAGGAGACCGGCCTGCCCTGGGCCTCGAAAACGCCCGGGGTCATGCACGCCTGCGGCCACGACGTCCATACCGCGATCCTGCTGGGCGTGGCCTCGGTGCTGTCGTCCCTGGCCGGTGAGCTGGAAGGCAACACGACCTTTCTGTTCCAGCCTTCAGAGGAGTTCTTTCCCGGCGGCGCCTTGGGCATGATCGAAGAGGGAATGATCGAGAACCCGGCCGTGGAGGCCGTATTTTCCCTGCACACCCAGCCCGCGCCGGTGGGTTGCATTTCCATCGTCGAAGGCCCGATCATCGGTTCGGTCAGCACCTTCAGCCTGCGTATTTTCGGCAAAGGCGGCCACTTTTCGTCCCCGCACATGGCCGTGGACCCTATCGTTACGGCGGCCCACGTGATCACGGCCCTGGACTCGATGATGACCCGGCGGCTGGACCCCCTGGACTCGGCCGTCCTGACCTTCGGCATGATCCAGGGCGGGACCCGGGACAACATCATCGGAGACATGGTCGTCCTGAGAGGCAACATCGGTTCCCTGGACGAATCGATCTGCCGGGTCTTGATGGAAGAACTGGAAAAGGTGGTCCAGGGCGTGACCCAGGCCATGGGGGCAAGGTACAAGCTCAAGTACATTCACGGCTATCCCACGACTCGCAACGATCCGCGGGCCACGGACCTGGTCCGGCGGATCGCCGGCCCCATCGTGGGCCCGGAGAACATATTGGTTTCCAAGCCCACCCTGGGGGGCGAGGACTTTGCCTATTTCCTGCAAAAGGTCCCGGGGGCCATGTTTTTCCTGGGGACCCAGAACCCGGACCTCGAACCGGTGCCCGTGGTCAACCACGACCCCCGGTTCAACCCGGACGAACGGGCCATACCGATCGGGATGAAGATACTGGCCCATCTCGCGGCCCGATACGCCCGGGAGGGAAGGGAATAGAAGCGGCCCCCGGACTCGCCCGGACCCGGTCCGGCTTCAGGCCGGACCGGCCGAATCCAGCACCTCCCGGATCGACTCGGCTATTTTCCTGACGACGAGCGGCTTCATGAGCAGGCGCCGTATGCCCATGGCCTCGGCCTCCCTGGCCGAGATGCTGGCGCTGTACCCGGTGCAGATCATGACCGGCGTCTCCGGCCTCAGGCGCATGATTTCCCGGGCCAGTTCCACGCCGGTCATGCCCGGCATGGTCTGGTCCGTGATGATCAGGTCGAACCGATCGGGATCGGCCGCGAACAGTTCCAGGGCCTCCCGGCTCGAGGTGCGGCCGGTGACCGTGTAGCCGAGACGTTCCAGCATCTGCCGGCCGACATCGACCAGGGAGCTTTCGTCATCGACCAGGAGCACATGTTCCCGGCCCCGGGGCAGCGGAGCGGAATCCACCGGTTGGACCTCGGGTAGCCTGCCTTGAACCAAAGGCAGAAAGACATTGAAATAAGTCCCCTGACCGGGCCGGCTGTTGACCTGGATCGCCCCCCCGTGACCCTGGATGATGCCGTGAACCACGGCCAGCCCCATGCCGGTCCCTTCGCCCTGGGGCTTGGTCGTGAAAAACGGCTCGAAAATCCGGTTCATGGTCTCCCGGTCCATGCCGTGCCCTGTATCGCTGACCGATAGCCGCTGATACCGGCCGGCGGGGAGTTCCGGAATCCGTTCCGCCTCGTCCGGGTCCAGTTCCGTCTCTTCCAGACGCACGACCAGCGTGCCGCCGGCGTCCCGCATGGCGTGAGCGGCGTTGCCGCACAGGTTCATGAGCACCTGGTGAATCTGGGTCGGGTCCACGAGCACCGCGCCCGGGTCCGGATCGATGTGGGGCTGGATTTCAATGGTCGTGGGCAGGGTGGCCCGCAACAGCTTGAGGGCCTCCTTGACCACCGGGGCGATATTGACCACTTGGGGATGCAGTTCCGTGCGGCGGGTAAAGGTCAGAATCTGACGAACCAGGTCGCCGGCCCGATCCGAGGCCCGGAGAATCTGATCCAGTTTGTGCGAGGCCCGCTCCTCCCCCTTGAATTCCATGCGCATCAACTGGGCATATCCGGTGATGGCCGAAAGAATGTTATTGAAATCATGGGCGATCCCGCCGGCCAGGGTGCCGATGGCCTCCATTTTCTGGGCCTGCTGAAGCTGGGCCTCCAGCATGGCGTTTTTTACAGTCGTCCTATGCCGGTGCAGGGCCAGGGAATACAGTTCGGCCAGGCGCTGAACTGCGGCAAGGTCCCGGTCCATGTAATCGCGTCCCGGATCGGCCAACACGATCTTGCCCGCCCACTCCTCACCGATCATGATCGGAACCACGAGTATCTTCCCCGGGGGCGCATCCTGACCGTCTCCGGCAGGAAGACCGCCTCCTTCTTCCCCGGGATCGTTGGAAAAAAAGGCGGTCCGGCCTTTGAGCCGCTTTTTCAGCGACTCCGCGCAGCCGCCCTCGGGACCGTCCTGAAATTCGGTCTCCCGCAGGCCCTTGAAGATGTGACAGCGGTGGCAGCAATAGCCTTCATCCCTGGGTTTTCCGCGGCCTTGTTCCGGTTCGAAAACGGCCACGAAGCCGGCGGCGCTGTCCGTCAGAGCCTTGGCCTTCTCCAGCACGGTCTGGGCGATGGCGCCCACGTCCAGCTTCGGCGTCATCAGGTCGTGGGCCAGCCGGGCCATGGCTTCGTTGACCGCGAGCTCCTTTTTCAGCAAATCCTCGGTCCGTTCCCGCTCCGCGATCTCCCTGCGCAGTTGCGCATTGATCGCGGCCAGTTCCGAGGTGCGTTCCCCGACCCGCATTTCAAGAGAGGCATGAGCCAGCCGGAGGGCCTCGTCCTTGGACATCAACTCCCGCCGGATGCGTTCCTCCCGGAGGACCTGTTCGACCGAGTGGATGAGGTCCTTGAGCAGATGGTCCGACTTGACCAGGTAGTCGCGGGCCCCTTCCTTGAAAATCCGGGCCGCCAGTTTTTCGCTGCCCTGGCCGGTGATCATGATCACCGGCATATCGGGGTTCCGGTCGCGGATGGTCCTGAAAAGCTCCAGCCCGTCCATGTCCGGCAGTTGGTAGTCCAGCAGGATCAGGTCGGGGACGTTCTTGCCCAATTTGGCCAGCGCCTCCTCCCCCGAGTGGGCGATTTCGACCGAGTGCCCGGCATTCCAGAGATGGTATGCCTCCTCGGTCGCCATGACCTTGCTGTCTTCCACGATTAAAATGCTGGCCATGCCTGGCTCCTCGCTTCCATCCGACGAACCGCCCGGCCGGTCCTGGGCCGGCTTTTCCCATGGGGATGTGTCACCCGTCATGCGGAGCACTCCCGGAGGACCGCCCCGGCGATGGCCTCCAGGGGCATGACCCGGTCCACCCCGCCTCGCTTTATCGCCTCGGCCGGCATGCCGAAAACCACGGACGTCGCCTCGTCCTGGGCAATGGTGTGCGCGCCGCCCTCCTTCATCTCGAGCATGCCCCTGGCCCCGTCGTCGCCCATGCCGGTCATGATCACACCTACGGCATTTTTACCCGCGTACCGGGCCGTGGACCGAAAAAGCACGTCCACCGAGGGCCGGTGCCGGGAGACCAGTTGTCCGTCCTTGAGTTCCACGTAATACCGGGCACCGCTCCGTTTGAGCAGCAGGTGCCGGTTCCCGGGCGCGATCAGGGCCCGGCCCCGGATGACGGAATCGTTGTCCGCCGCCTCCTTGACCGATATCTGGCAGATGCCGTCCAGGCGGCGGGCAAAAGCGGCCGTGAAGTTTTCCGGCATGTGCTGCACGATGACGATCCCGGGCGTATCCGGCGGCAGCGACTCCAGGAAGACCCGGAGCGCCTCGGTGCCGCCGGTGGAGGCGCCGATGACCACGACCTTTTCCGTGGTCTGGACCATGGCCTTGCCGGTCGGCTTGGCCAGAACCACGTCGGCCGTCCGCTTGGGTTCGATCTTGTGGGCCGGCGGCAGCGGTTTGACCTTGGCCTTGGCCGCCGCCTTGACCGCGTCGCAGATCAGCGTCCGGGACTCCTCGAGGAACTGTTTCGAGCCCAGCCGGGGCTTCTGGATAATGTCCACCGCCCCGTATTCCAGGGCCTTGATCGCCGTTTCCGACCGTTCCTCGGCCAGGCTGGAACAGATGACCACCGGAATGGGATGCTGGCTCATGATCTTGCGCAGAAAAGTCAGCCCGTCCATGCGGGGCATTTCCACGTCCAGGGTGATCACGTCGGGCACGAACTCCCGAAGTTTCGCGGCCGCGGCAAAGGGATCGGCGGCCGAGCCCAGGACCTCGATCTTCGGGTCCGAGGACAGGACCTGGGTCAGGGTCTGCCGGACCACGGCGGAATCGTCCACGATGAGCACTTTAACCGTTTCTGACATCTTCTCTCACTCGATTCCATGAGTCCGGGCCGCCCGCGCGCGCCCAGGTATGGCCCGCCTTCAGGCCACCTTCCGGTAGATCATCGGCGCCACCGAAACCAGAGGCAGATTCATGCCGTTGAGCGTTTCCGAATGGCCCATGATCATGTATCCGCCATCCACGATCTGGTCGCAGAGCCGCTTAAGCAGACCGGCCTGGGTCTCCCGCTCGAAGTAGATGATGACGTTGCGGCAGAAGATCAGGTCCATCGGTTCGCGCAGCCCGAAGTCTTCCATCAGGTTCATGTGCCTGAACCGGATTCTGGATCGGAGTTCCGGGACGACGCGATAGAGCCGCTGTGTGGGGTCCTTGCTTTTCATCAGGAACTTTCGCCTCAGATCGAAGGGGATGGCTTCGACCCGCTCGTGCTCGTACACGGCCCGCTGGGCCTTGTCCAGCACCTTCCGGCTTACGTCCGTGGCCAGGATGAAGTAGTCGAAGCCGAAGCCCGGATATTTTTCCGAAAATTCGCTCAGAACCATGGCCAGGGTGTACGGCTCCTCGCCGGTGGAGCAGGCGGTGCTCCAGACCATGAGCCGCTTTTTCACGCCGGCCCCCCGGCCGGCGATCATTTCCGGGAGGATATGCTGGGACATATAGGTGAACGCGCCGGGCTCCCGGAAGAAGTCGGTCTTGTTGGTGCTGACCACGTCGATCATGTGGACCAGTTCATTTTCCAGGCCCAGGGGACTGAAGAGGTATTCAGTATATTCCTTGAACGTGGTCAGCCCCAGGCGGTTGAGTCTTTTGGACAGGCGGGATTCGAGCATGACCCGCTTGGCCGGGGGCATCTTCAGCCCCCAGGTCTGGTGGATGAACTCGCTGATGACGCGAAATTCCTGATCCGACATTCTGACGGCCGGCACGATGGTCCCCTCTCAGGCCACGTTTTGTTCGACCCCTCTCGGCGGGGCTTTATCGGCCGGATACATGGCCAGTTCATCCAAGGAAAAAACCTGGTCCACGTTCAGGATAACGATGAACTCATCTCCCCGGCGGCCCATGCCCCGGATGAACTCGGTTCGCAGCCGGGTGCCAATTCTGGGCGGCGGACCGATCTGGTCCGGCTCCAGTTCGATGACTTCGCTGACCGAATCGGCCAGTGCGCCCAGGACCGCCGCATCGCCGTCCAGGTCGATCTCGACGATGACGATCCTTGTTTCGGCCCGCCGGACGGTTTCGTCCATCCCGAACTTCAACTTCAGGTCCACCACCGGCACGACGCTGCCGCGCAGGTTGATCACGCCGCGCATGAAATCCGGTGTCCGGGGGACCTTGGTCACCGTGGTGAAGTCCAGCACTTCCCGGACCCGGTCGATCCGGAGGCCGAAGACCTCTTCCTCCAGCCTGAAGGTCACGAATTTCGTCGGCTCACTGATGCCCGGAACGCTCATGATATCGCCTCTCGCGTAACCAAATCTTGAGGGCGGTCCCGGGGTGTTGTCCCGGGGCCGCCTCGTTTCCGAAGTTAAAAGCGCTCGAACTGGGCGTCCATTTCGTCGCCGCCTTCGCTGGAATCACCCAGGTCCAGAATGATGCCCTTCGAGGACCTGTCGCCCCTGTCGACCGGGGCCGGGACGACAGCCCGGGCCTCTTCCCTTTTAAGCGCGGGCCTTCCATTGCCCTTGAGCGCCTTGCGGGGCTCCGGACGCTGGGCGGCCTGACTGGAGGCCTTCTTCTTTTCCACCCGCCGGCCCGTCTCGTTCGTCCTGAAGAAGCCGATGGCCTGCTGGAGCATCTCGGCCTGGCTGGCCAGTTCCTCGGACGTGGCCGCCATCTCCTCGGAAGCCTGGGCGTTCTGCTGGATGACCATGTCCAACTGCTGGAGGGCCGAGTTGATCTGCTGGGCCCCGGTGTTCTGCTCCCCGCTGGCCGCGCTGATCTCCTGGACCAGTTGGGCGGTGTTCTGGATGTCCGGCACCAGTTTGCCCAGCAGCTCGCCTGCCTGTTCGGCCACCTGGACGCTGTTGGCGGCCAGCTTGCTGATCTCCCCGGCCGCGGTCTGGCTCCGTTCGGCCAGTTTGCGCACTTCCGAGGCCACCACGGCGAAGCCCTTGCCGTGTTCCCCGGCCCGGGCCGCCTCGATGGCCGCGTTCAGGGCCAGCAGGTCGGTCTGTCGGGCGATCTCCTCGATGATGGATATTCTTTCGGCGATGTCCTTCATGGCCTTGACCGTTTCGGCCACGGCCCGGCCGCCTTCCGTGCCGTCCTGGGCGGCCTTGATGGCGATCTTTTCGGTCTGCTGCGCGTTGTCCGCGTTCTGGCTGATATTGGAACCCATTTCCTCCATGGACGACGAGGCCTGCTCGGCCGCGGCAGCCTGCTCCGTCGCCCCCTGGGAGAGCTGCTCGCTGCCGGCGCTCAGTTCCTGGCTGCCGGTGGCCACGTTGTCCGACGCCGAGCGCACGTCGGTGACCACCTCCTTGAGGGCCTGGACCATGTTGTCCATGGCCTTGAGAAGCTGGCCGGTTTCATCCTGGCCCGGGACCACGATGTCCACGGTCAGATCGCCGTTGGACAGCTTGTTGGCCACATCGACTCCGACGAACAACGGCCGGGTGATGGCCCTTGTGATGATCCAGGCCAACAGCATGGCCAGGCCCACGCCCAGCAGGGCGATGATGACGGACATCCTCTCGGCGGTCGTGGCGATCCGGTCGTAAAGCGCGTCGGCCTCGACGGACTCCTTTTTCTGGATTTCGATGAACTTTTCCAGGGGCGCAGCCGCGGCGCCGTGGAGACCGTCGATTTTGCCGTCCAGGTCCCGAATCTGGCGTTCCTTCTCCATCACGGCCTGGGTCTCGGCATCCAGGGAATCGTTGATCTGTTTCAGCGGCTCCAGGGTGGCCTGGCGGGCCGTGTCGATCTCCCCGTCCACCATTCGAATCTGGCCCCAGTCGGCCTGGTCGCCCTGGGCCAGCAGGGGCAGCATCCGGGTTTCGAACAGGGCCAGGTACTGGTCGTACCCGGCGCCGAACTTATCAGCGGCCGCCTTTTCCGCCTGGGTGTCGGCCATGCCCCGGACCAGCTCGACGTCCTTGCGGGCCTGGGCCTTGAACTCGTCAAACTCCTTTTTCGTGGCGGCCAGGTCCCGGTTGATGATCGCCTCGGCCATGATGGTGTATGCCTCGACGGCCCGCTCGGCGATCTGGCTGACGGCCAGCGAGTCCCTCATGCGCTTTTCCAGGGAGCCGATGTTTTCCAGAATCGGCATCAATTTGGTTTCAAAGGTATCGACGAGCAGGGCGTACTGGGTCCCGAACTCCCGGGACAGAGCTTTTTCCTCCTCGGTTTCGGCCAACTCGGCGATTTTGGCCGAGTCCTTCCGGGCCCCGGCCTTGATTTCGGCCAGGGCCTTTTTCGATTCTTCCAGGTTGCGGTTGATGATGGCGCCGGCCACGGCCGGGGGGACCGTATCCAGGGCGTCCATGACGCCGTACACGGTGGATACGGCTTCGGCCCGCTTGGCGCCGTCGTTCTGCAGGCCGCTCAGTTGCATCATTTCGTAGATCATGAACGCCGTCACACCGACAAAGATCAGGACCACGATGATGAAGCTGGTGAAGAGCTTGGTTCCGATTTTGACGTCCGCGATTTTCATGGGGTCTCCTCCCAAAAAATGGTTGAAAAAATTTTATGTGAACGGCCGGGTCGAGCCCCGAGGCTCAGAAGGCGGCCGCCGGTTCTTCAGGCGCGTTGTCATCGGACCCGATCCGGGCGCCGGCCGCGCTCTGTTCGACGGCCTGGACCACAGCCAGTTCGTCCGTGGAAAAAACCTGGTCGACGTTCAGGATGATGATGAACTCGTCGTCCTTGCGGCCCATGCCCCGGATGAACTCGGTCCGCAGGCGGGTTCCGATCCGGGGCGCCGGGCCGATCTGGTCCGGTTCCAGTTCGATGACCTCGCTGACCGAATCGGCCAGGGCGCCCAGGATCGTGGATTCGCCGTCCACCGTGATCTCGACGATGATGATCCGGGTTTCCACGGTTCGGGGCGTGGGTTCAATCCCGAATTTCAGACGCAGGTCGACAACCGGCACGACGCTGCCTCGCAAGTTGATCACGCCGCGCATGAATTCGGGCATCCGGGGCACCTTGGTCATGTCCGTGAAGTCAAGCACCTCCCGGACCTGATCGATGGACAGGGCGTAGAGTTCCCGGTCCAGCCGGAAGGTCACGAACTTCGTCGGCTCGGTTAACCGCGTCATGTAAAAGCCTCCTCTTCGGGTTGAAAATCTTGGATGCAAACCGGCACCCGTCTGCCCGGGCCGCGCACCGCGTCCCCCCGGGTCCTTCCTTCGTGTCTCATCGCACCGCGGCCTCCGCGCCTTGAACGATATTGGGCATGTCCAGGATCAGGGCCACGCTCCCGTCCCCCATGATGGTGGCTCCGGAGATGTCCGTCACCTGCCGGTAGTACGGCCCCAGCGATTTGATGACGGTCTGGTGGTCTCCAATGACCCGGTCCACGACAAAACCCATCCGCTGGTCGTTGATCTGCCCGATGACCACCTGCTCGATGGCCGGGCGGCCGCCGTTGATGCCGAAGCGCTCCCTGAGCCGGACGTAGGGCACCAGTTCGTTTCTCACGGTCACGGTCTGGCGGCCGTGGGCCCGGTCCAGGTCCTCGCGCCTGAGTTCGACGCATTCCTCGATGGCGGCCAGGGGGATGATGTAGTGGTCGCCGCCGATGGTTACGAGCAGCCCGTCGATGATGGCCAGGGTCAGGGGGAGCTTCAATGTGATCCGGGTGCCGCTCCCTTTCCGGCTCTCGACTTCCACGGTGCCCTTGAGAAGTTCGATATTGCGTTTGACCACGTCC
>JAHJTB010000269.1 GCA_018830135.1 Pseudomonadota bacterium
CATCCGGGGTGAACTTACCTTACACCTGTTGATAAGCTGTGAATTGCTACGCTTGGAGGGAGCAGGCTTATGAGATATGACAAAATGACACTCAAGTCCCAGGAAGCGGTGCAGGAAGCCCAGCAACTGGCGGAACGCCTCGGTCATCAGCAGATCGAGCCCTTGCATCTGGCCTCGGCCCTGCTGGACCAGTCCGAAGGCATCGTTCGTCCGCTTTTGCAGAAGCTGGGAGTTCAGCCCCGGGGTTTGATGCAGGATATCGAGGCGGCCCTGAACAAGCTGCCCCAGGTCCAGGGCGGCGCCCAGAGCTATATCGGCCCGGAACTGAAAAAGATTTTTGACGTGGCTTTTGCCGAAGCGGAAAAGATGCACGACGACTATGTTTCGACCGAGCATCTGCTCCTGGCCGTCCTGGCGGTCAAGGACAACCCGGCGGCCCGGATTTTTTCGAATCAGGGGGTGACCCGCGACTTGATTTTCAAGGCGCTGGTGGACATTCGGGGGACGCAGCGGGTCACGGACCCCAACCCGGAGGACAAGTATCAGGCCCTGGAAAAGTTCGCCCGGGATTTGACCGAACTGGCCCGCAAAGGCAAACTCGATCCGGTCATCGGCCGGGATGACGAGATTCGGCGCATCATCCAGGTGCTTTCCCGCCGGACCAAAAACAACCCGGTCCTGATCGGGGAGCCGGGCGTGGGCAAGACGGCCATCGCCGAAGGTCTGGCCCAGCGGATCACCGACGGAGACGTACCCGAGGGCCTCAAGGACAAGCGGGTCGTGGCCCTGGATATCGGGGCTCTGGTGGCCGGGGCCAAGTACCGGGGCGAGTTCGAGGATCGCCTCAAGGCGGTGCTCAAGGAGATCGAGGCCGCGTCCGGCGAGATCATCCTGTTCATCGACGAGATGCACACCCTGGTCGGGGCCGGCGCGGCCGAAGGCGCCATGGACGCCTCGAACATGCTCAAGCCCGCTCTGGCCCGGGGTGAGCTGCGCTGCGTGGGGGCCACGACCATCAACGAGTACCGCAAGCACATCGAAAAGGACCCGGCCCTGGAACGTCGTTTCGCGCCGGTCCTGGTTTCTGAGCCCACGGTCGAGGACACCATCAGCATCCTGCGCGGCCTCAAGGAGCGTTACGAGGTGCATCACGGCGTGCGGATCACGGACGGAGCCCTGGTTTCGGCGGCAACCCTGTCCGACCGGTACATCACCGACCGGTTTCTGCCGGACAAGGCCATCGACCTGATCGACGAATCCGCATCCAGGCTTCGCATCGAGATCGACAGCCTGCCGGCCGAGATCGACGAGGTCCAGCGCCGGGTCATCCAGCTCGAGATCGAACGCGAGGCGTTGAAAAAGGAAAAGGACGAGGCCTCCCGGGAACGGCTGGCCCGGATCGAGGAACTGCTGGCCGAACTCACCGAAAAGGTGGATGCCCTCAAGGCGCAGTGGCAGATGGAAAAGCAGAGCATCGGCCGCATCGGCCAGCTCAACGAGGAGATCGAGAAGACCAGGATCGAAACCGAAGCGGCCCAGCGTTCCGGGGACCTGGCCCGGGCCGCGGAGTTGAAATACGGCCGGTTGCCCCAGATCGAGGCCGAACTCAAGGCGGCCCAGGAGCACCTGTCCGAATCCGATCAAAACGACCGGATGCTCAAGGAGGAGGTCGACGCCGACGACGTGGCCGAGATCGTGGCCAAATGGACCGGCATTCCGGTCAGCCGGCTCATGGAAGGGGAACGGGAAAAACTGGTCCACATGGAAGACCGGCTGGCCCGCCGGGTGATCGGCCAGAAAGACGCGGTCCAGGCCGTCTCCCGCGCCGTGCGACGGGCGCGGGCCGGCATCCAGGACCCCAATCGTCCCATCGGCTCCTTCGTGTTCATGGGACCGACCGGCGTGGGCAAAACCGAACTGGCCCGGGCCCTGGCCGAGTTCATGTTCGACGACGAACAGGCCATGATCCGCCTGGACATGTCCGAGTACATGGAAAAGCATTCCGTGGCCCGGCTCATCGGAGCCCCGCCGGGATACGTCGGCTACGAGGAGGGAGGCTACCTGACCGAATCGGTCCGCCGACGGCCTTACTCGGTCATCCTTTTCGACGAGATCGAGAAGGCGCATCCGGACGTCTTCAACGCCCTGCTGCAGATTCTGGACGACGGACGCATGACCGACGGCCAGGGACGGACGGTGGACTTCAAAAATACCATCGTCATCATGACCTCGAACATCGGCTCCCAGTGGATTACCGACCTGGGCGGCCGGGAGCCCGTCGAGATGGAACGCCGGGTCATGGACGCATTGCGCACCCATTTCAAGCCCGAGTTTCTCAACCGGATCGATGACATCATCATCTTCCACTCTCTGAGCGAGGATGATATAAAGCAGATCGTGGACCTTCAGATCGCACTGCTCAACCGGCGCCTGGCCGAGCAGAAAGTGGCCCTGGTCCTGGAAAACGGGGCGATGGAGTTTCTGGCCCGGGAAGGCTACGATCCGGTTTACGGCGCCAGGCCCCTGAAGCGGGCCATCCAGCGCCATCTCCAGGACGAACTGGCCATGGCCATCCTGGAAGGCCGGTACCGTGAAGGCGACCGGATACGGGTCCACTCGGGAGACGGCGGTCTGGTCTTCGAATAATCGGACGGCCCGGTTCCGGGGCCCCGCTCGGGTCCCGGTCCGGGCATGGGTTTGGGGTCCTCACCCCGCGACATGGGAGGAGCATATGACGACCGTCAAGGGAGAATCGTTTAGCGACCTGGCCTCACTGCAGGAAAAGATGAATCGTCTTTTCAACGACAGTCTGAAAAAAATCAAGGAACTCGGCGAACCGGACCGGGACAAGGC
>JAHJTB010000028.1 GCA_018830135.1 Pseudomonadota bacterium
CAGGCAGAGGGTCTGGTTGCGGTCCTCGATGTGGAGGGCCTGTTCGAGCCCGGCCGCGTCCAGGTTGCAGTTGATGGCTTCCTTGGTCAGCCGCAGCCCCAGGGGGTTCTTGCGACACATTTTTTCGGCCAATTCCAGGGCCTCGTCCAGGAGCCGTTCCCGGGGCAGGACCCGGCTGACCATGCCCAGTTTGAAGGCGGTTTCGGCATCGAGGAAGTCGCCGGTCAGCAGGAACTCGTAGGCCCGGCCCGCTCCGATCAGCCGGGGCAGGAGATAGCTCGATCCGCAGTCCGCTCCGCCCATGCCGTTGTTGATGTACGAGGCCGCGAAACGCGCGTCCCGCGAAACGAGGCGGATGCAGCAGCCCAGGGCGAAGCTGAGGCCCCCGCCCACGGCCGCGCCGTGGATGAGGCCGACGATGGGCTGAGGGGCCTGGCGCATGGCCAGAGTCAGGCGGCCGACCCGGGCCTGGAGACGGTACAGGGTTTGGATGTCCGAACGGGTGACCTGGGAAAATGTTTCCTTCAAGTCGATGCCGGCGCAAAAGCCCTTGTCGCCGGCCCCGGACATGATGATGACCCGCGTCTCCGGGTCGTGGCGCCGGGCGGCCCAGAAATGTTCGAGTTCCGCGGTCAGGGCCTCGTTGATCGCGTTCAGGCGGGTGGGCCGGTTGAGGGTCAGCAGCCCGATTTGGTCCCGCTTTTCGTACAGGATGGTTTCATACGAACTCATGCCTCCTCCTTGTCGCGGACCGGCCCTTCATTGTCGTGCTCGGGCCTGTCGAACCCACTTGGCTGAAGATGGTTTCAGAATACCACAATTCGACCCGGCCGGGTCAAGGCAACACGGGATTTTGATAATCGACCTCGGCCTTGACAGTTCGTCGCCCGGAAGGATAGATTGCCTGCATCGTCAAGTGATTGCCGGAAAAGTCCGCCGAAGCGGCGGGCGGAGTGCGGAGGGAGGGGTGAAGACCCGCCGGTTGCTCAGACTGATGCGCCTGGTGATCGAACTGGGCGGCCGGGAATACCGGTCGGCCAAGGAAATTTATCGGCCGCTGGGGGTCTCGCGCAGGCAGTTCTATCGCGATAAGGCCGAACTGGAGCGCATGGGGTTCGCCTTTACCTTTGACCGGGAAAAGGGCGCCTTTTCCGTGGAGCAGGACCCCGGCGTCCAGATCATGGGACTGACGTTGAGCGAGATTCTGGCCCTGATTCTGGCCGCGGGCCGGCTGCCCGAAACCGGGGACTTCACCCTGGCCTACCGGGCCATGGCCGGCCTGAGAAAGATCGTGGCCGAACGGCCGGGCCCGGCGGTCGACTTCATCATTTCAGCCGCGGAACGGGTGGCGGTCGAAGAGGTATACGGCTGCGGATTCGAGATGATTGAAAGCCTTGTCGAAGCGGTCAACGAGGGGCGGCGCATCCATCTGGTGTACGGCCGGCCCGGGCAGGAACGGGTCCGGCGGGTGAACGTGGACCCCGAGGCCCTGGTCTTCCGAAGCGGACAGTTGTATCTGCGCACCGCGCCTCGCAAGGGGGGGCAGCGTTTTTTCCGGGTGGCTTACCTGCGGGAAGTCATCATGACGCCTTTTCTGTCTCCATGAACAGGCCGCAACGGGGCCATGCGGAGTCGGGGGCGGACCCCTAAAATCGGAGAGCGCCATGAAATGTCCCAAATGCAGTAAACAGCATCGGGTCAAGGACGGATTGGTCTGTGACTGCGGATACCGGTTCGTGTTCAACCCCAAGGAAGACCTCATGACCGCGGGCCGCTTCCTGACCCTGATCCGGGCCGCCGGCAAGAACGACACGTATTACTTCACCCAGAACCAGCTTTACGCCACGCACCGTCGCCGGAGCCGCCGGGGCCGGGTCGGACGGATCGTGATGAACCTTGTTTTATTGATCCTGCTGGGTGTCCTGGGTGTCGCCATTTACATGGCCGTCCCCGGTACGACCATCCTGGTCATTTTGGTCATGCTGTTCGTGGCGGGGGGCGTCCGTCTGTTGTTTGCCAAACAACACGAGTTCAACCGGGAGGATTTCGTCCAGTTGGTCAATAAATGGCGCAAGGTCCACAAGATCGACAAGCTGCTGGTCAAGCCCCGGCTCCAGACTCCGCCGCCGGAATGGCAGGAGCCGGACATCTACGACTACGGCGTGGATCGGGTTCTGATCGTGGAACGCGACCTGCTGGTCGACTGGTTCGTCCTGAACGGCATTCACGCCCGTGACAAGATGCTGGTTCTGTCCGCCAGCGGGTACCCGGACTATCTGATCCCGCGCCTGGAAAAACTGCTCGAAGAATCGGAAAACCTCCGGATCTTCTATCTGCATGATGCCGCGTCCCGGGAGTTCGATCCGGTCGAGCGGCTCAAGAAGAGGCTGCCGCTACTCAAGGACCGCCAGGTCGTGGACCTCGGGCTGGCCCAGGAGGACGTCGGGCTCCTGCCCGGCCTGAGCAACGTGTATGCCGACCAGTGGAATGGTAAAATCCCCGTGGACACGGTGGCCTTCCCGGCCCTGATCTTTCTGATGACCGCCGCGCTGGACCACCAGTTGAGTTTCGCCCAGGTTTTGGAGCAGGCTCGGGGCGGGCAGAGCGATGGGAGCGATGATTTCGATGACTTCGACGATTTCGACGACTTTGGTTGAGACGGTAAGATAGGCATGGGTTCCCTGTTCGGTTTTTCCGGGCCTCCCGATATCGGACTGCTTGGCCGGATAGACCAGGTTCTGCGCCACCGGGGCGGTCCCGATCTGTTCGCGGACGAGTCCGACGGGGGCAGCGTCGGCTGCCGGCCGATGAGCGGGACCGGAGCGGGGCTGGGCCGATGCGAAGGGCTGTGCCGGGACGGTGAAACGGCCCTGGCCCTGGTCGGGTATCTGACCAACCGGGCGGAATTGGACCAGCCGCTCCTGCCCGGCCTGCTCGAAATGTATCGCCGGCAAGGTCCGGCTTTTGTGCAAAACCTGAGGGGCGCCTTCATCCTGGCGGTTCGGGACGGCCTGACCTGGCATCTGTTCCGGGACGGGGCCGGGGCCAGGACCGTGTATTTCGGCCGGCATGAAGGGCGCTTCGTTTTCGCCGTCGAGCCCAAGGGCGTGCTGGCCATGCCCGGCTTCCCCCGCCGGCTCCGGCCGGGGGCCGTGGCCCAGTACCTGACCTTCAGTTTCATTCCCGGCCCGGGGACCATGCTGGAGGACCTGGCCGAACTGCCGGCCGGCCACCGGGTCATGGTCCGAGAGGGCGGGCCGCCCGAAGTCAGTCGGTATTTTCGCTTCGAGGACCTGGACAAGGAGGAGCGAAGCGACGGGGAGTGGATCGAGGAATTCCGTCTTCGTTTCAGCCGGGCCGTGGCCGAGCGGCTGCCGGAAACCGAGCCGCTGGCCTGTTTTCTGTCCGGCGGCATCGATTCGAGCATCGTGGCAGCTGAGGCGGCCCGCCGCCACCGGCGGACCGTGCGGACCTTTTCCATTCACTTCGGCCCGGATTACCCCAATGAGCTGGAATTTGCCCGGGCCGTGGCCCAAAGGGTCGGGACTGAACACGAGGAGGTCGAGATTCGTCCCCACGACTTCCTCCCCCGTCTGCGACGGATCATCTGGCACCTGGACGACCCCATCGGCGACCCCATCACCGTGCCCAACTTCGAGCTGTCCGCCCGGGTTTCCCGGGACCTGTCCTGGGTCATCAACGGCGAAGGCGGGGACCCGCTCTTCGGCGGCCCCAAGAACATCCCCATGCTCCTGCATCATTGGTACGGGGGCATCGATCCGGAACCCGCCTTCCGGGAGCGCATGTACCTGGCCTCATATCGGCGCTGCTACGACGACCTCGACCGAATGCTTACCCCGGAATGGCGGTCCCGGTACGATCCGGGCGAAGACCTGATCGGGATTCTGACTCCGTTTTTCGAAGCCCCCAAACCGCTCACCTTCCTGGACAAGCTTCAGGCCATCAACATCCGTCTCAAGGGCGCGCACCTCATTCTGCCCAAGGTCGATCGGATGACCGGGGCCTGGGGGCTGAGACAACTGGCCCCGCTCTTCGACGAGCGGCTGATCGAACTGAGCTTTTGCATGCCGCCCCGCCTCAAGCTCCGGCGCGGCGTGGAAAAGTACGTGCTCAAACGCGCGTACGATCAGGACCTGCCTCCGGAAATCATCGCCCGGCCCAAGAGCGGAATGCGAGTGCCGGTCCACTTCTGGTTCAAAGGCGAACTCAAGAAGTACGCCCGCCACATCCTGTCCCCGAAAAAAATCCGGCGGGTGGGCATATTCGAACCGGAACGGGTGCGGCAGCTTCTCGATTATGACGTCGAGGAGGGGCCGGGCCGGTACGGGCTTCGACTCTGGATGCTGGTGACCTTTGAAGTCTGGCGCCGGATCGTGATCGAAGGGGAAGCGCCTTGAACCCCATGCTGATGGAGGGAGTGCCATGAACGGCAGTCTGGTGAGTTCCGGGTCCAGCGTGCTGCTTCTTTCCCTGTATTGGGCGGCCAGCATGGCCATCGTGCGCCTGCTGCCCCGTCCGGATTCCAAGGAACAGTTTCTGGTGGCCGGTCGGGCCCTGGGCGTGTGGGAGTCGGCCTTTTCCATCGCCGCCACCTGGATATGGGCCCCGGCCCTGTTCCTGGCGGCGCAGAAGGCCTATACCCAGGGCCTGGCCGGGGTGTTCTGGTTCACGGTGCCCAACGTGGCCTGTCTGATCCTTTTCGCCCCGTTCGCCCGGAAAATCCGGGAGATGGTCCCGGAAGGCTATACCTTGTCCGCGTACATGGGGCATCGGTTTTCCCGGCGGGTCCAGGGGCTGTACCTGGTGGAGATGGCCGGTCTGGCCGCCTGTTCCTTTGCCGTTCAGCTTCTGGCCGGAGGCAAGGTCCTGTCCCATCTGACCGGGCTGAACTTTTTCTGGCTGACCGTGGTCCTGGCGGCAATCGCCTTGAGCTATTCCCTGCTGGGCGGGCTGAAGTCGTCCGTGGTCACGGACTACCTCCAGATGGTCATCATCCTGATCGTGGGCGGCGTCAGTCTGGTCTGGGTCCTGTTGAAATCCGGGGGGATGGAAACGGTTATGGCCGGGCTGGGCGGGGCGTCCGGCCGTTACGGCAGTCTGTTCTCCGGTGACGGGTTGAGCGTGGCCTACGGTTTCGGCATTGCCGTGACCGTGGGGCTGCTGGCCGGCCCTTTCGGGGACCAGTCTTTCTGGCAGCGGGCCTTTGCCACCAGGCGGGAACGGGTCGCCGGCGCCTTTGTCCGCGGGGCTTTTATTTTCGGGATCGTGCCCGTGATGATGGCCGTCCTGGGATTCGTGGCCGCCGGCCGGGGCTGGCCGGTCCAGGACCCGGCCCTGGTCAACGTCGAGGTCATCGCCCGTCTGCTGCCGGAGTGGATGATGATCCCGTTCGTCCTTATGCTCCTGTCCGGCCTGATTTCGACCCTGGATTCCAATCTGTGCGCCATTTCGTCGATCATGGGACACGACCCCTTCGCCGGCAGGCCGGCCGAGGCCGCTTCCCCCCGGTCCACGCTCCGGGCCGCCCGGGGCGGTATGCTGCTCCTGGCCGCGGCCGGGGTCCTGGTGGCCAACATTCCGGGCATGAAGATACTGTATCTGTTTCTTTTCTACGGCACCCTGCGCGCCTCGACCCTGCTGCCCACGGTCATCGCCCTGCTGAAACAGCGGATCAGCGAACCGGGTCTGTTCTGGGGCATCTCGGCCTCGATCGCCATGGGTCTTCCCATATTTGCCTACGGCAATTTCACGGGCCGGACGGGCTGGGCCGTGGCCGGGTCACTGTTCACCGTGCTGACCTCGGGTGCGATCGCCCTGGTCGCGTCCGGACGGGGCCGGGCCGGGCGATCAGAGGCGCGCCCGGGACTCGATGGGTAGGCGAGGTCGCCGGATACGATGTCGCTGACCGTGAGAAAAGCCTCGATCGGGGTCCTGGCCGCCGCCGTGGTCCTGGTGGCGGCGGGCGTGGTCGTGTTCCGATACGGCTTGAACCTCGACTGGGTGAATGCGGTGTATTTCGTGATCACGACGATCACCACGGTCGGATACGGGGACATCAATCTGGGCGCCGCCCCGGCGGCGATCAAGTTGTTCGGGACCTTTCTCATGATCACCGGCGCCGCGTCCATGGCCGCGCTGTTCGGGCTGGTCACGGATACCATCCTGGGGTCCCGGCTGCGGGAGATTTTCGGTACGAGGAGAAGAAGCATGCGGGACCATATCGTCCTGTGCGGACTGGGCAACGTGGGCTACCGGGTTCTGGAACACCTGCGGCGGCTGGGTCGCGAGGTGGCGGTCGTCGAGCAGGACGAGGACGGCCGGTTCGTGGCCGGGGCGCGGCGCCTGGGGGCCGAGATCGTCATCGGCGACATCCGGCTGCCCGAGACCCTGGAACGGGCCCACGTGGCCCAGGCCGGCGGTCTGATCGCCGTGACCGACGAAGACCTGGCCAACCTGGAGGCGGCCCTGAACGCCCGGGCGGTCAACCCCTCCATCCGGGTCGTCCTGCGGATGTTCGACCCGAACCTGGCCGAGAAGGTCCGGCAGGGATTCGGCATTCAGACCGCCTTGAGCACATCGGCCCTGGCCGCGCCGGCCTTCGCCCTGGCCGCCGTGGACCCGTCCGTCATCGGGAGTTTCTACGCCGGCGGTGAACTGATGCTCAACCTGGAAATTACCGTCGGTCCTGGATCGGCCCTGGCGGGAATGACCACCCTGGACCTGGGCCGAAAGGGTCACGTCTCGGTCCTGATCCACGAATCCAAAGCCACGGGCCGGCGGGAACTGCACCCGTCCGACCCGGTCGGCATCGAGGCCGGCGACCGGCTGGTGCTCTCGACGGTGCCCGATTTCATGGAAACGATCCATCAACTCAATCGCCCCCGCGAATGATCCAACCCTCCGGCGACCCCTGACCGGATCAGGAAAAGGACCCCGATCATGTCGGATACCTCGATCAAGTCGTTGTTCGCCCCCGTCGAGTTCGGCGGGATGAAAATGAGAAACCGCATCGTCCGTTCGGCCACTTGCGAGAACATGGCCAATGCGGACCGGACCCCGAGCCGGGCCTTGCTGGACCTTTACGAGGCCCTGGCCGACGAGGGACCGGGCCTGATCATGACCAGTTCCACCCGGGCCGACCGGACCTGGGAACCCCCCGGTTCCGGGACGAATATGTGCCTGGACCGGGACGAGTCCGTTCCGGCCTTCACCGAGCTGGCCGGGCGCATCCAGGCCGGAGGAGCCCGGGCTGTCGTGCAGTTGGGACCCTTCTTCCGCTACCGGGATGACTTTGTCGGACCGTCCGCCCTGCCGTACGCCTGGGCCCCCCCCATTACACCCCGGGCCTTGCGGGCCGATGAAATACACGATATATCGGCCATATATGGCCGGGCGGCCGAACGGGCCCGACGCGCCGGTTTCGATGCCGTCCAGCTCCATGCGGCCCACGGCTTCCCCCTCTGCGACTTCCTTTCGCCCCGTTTCAACCGTCGCGATGACGAGTACGGAGGGAGCCCGGAAAACCGGGCCCGGATCGTGACGGAGATCGCCGATTCAATCGGAAAGTCGGCCGGCCGGGACTTCCCCGTGCTGATCAAGATCAACGTGGCCGACTTCTGCCCGGACGGGATGACCGTGGACGACGCGGTGGAAACGGCCCGGGTCATGATTCAAAACGGCATTTCGGCTATCGAAACATCGGGTGGGACGACCAACCATGAAATGACCGGACTGGGATCGGCGGACCCGTCCCAGTGGACCGAGGGGTATTTCCTTCCCTTTGCCGAGCGAATCCGGGCCGAGACCCGGGCCCCGATCATTGCCGTGGGAGGACTGCGCGATCCGGACATGATGCAGGCGGCGGTGGATCAAGGCAAAGCCGACTTGACGGCCATGAGCCGGCCCTTTATAAATGAACCTCGAATTGTCAAACGCTGGCTGAGCGGTGACCGCCGGCCGACGGACTGCATTTCATGCAACGGATGCATGGACCTGTTCATGCAGGGACAGCCCATCCGTTGCGTGCTCAATGAGGGAGGAATGTGAACCGAGTATGAACGAATCGGAGAGAAACCAGGACACGGGCGACACCCGGGCCCTGGAAGGAGTCAAGGTCCTGGAATACTGTTCGCGGGTCAGCGGCCCCTATTGCACCAAGATCATGGCCGATTTCGGGGCCGAGGTGATCAAGATCGAGCCCCCGGGCGTGGGCGACGCGGCCCGCACTTTCGGACCGTTTGCCGGCGATGAACCCGACCCGGAAAAATCGGGCTTTTTTCTTTATCTCAACACCAACAAGCGGGGCCTGACCCTGGACCCGTCCCGGCCCGAGGGCCGGGACATCTTTCTGAAGCTGGTCCGGGAGGCCGACGTACTGATCGAAGACCGGCCGCCGGGAGAAATGAACGCCCTGGGCCTGGGCTACCGGGAGTTGGAAGAAATCAATCCCGGTTTGGTGATGGCCTCCCTGACGCCATACGGTCTGAGCGGACCGTACAAAAACTACAAGGCCTACAACCTGAACACGAGCCACGTCAGCGGCCAAGGCTATCTGCTGCCCCTGGTCTCGCCCAACCGGCAACGGCCTCCGGTCAAGGTCGGAGGTTACAGCAGCGCCTACGACCCGGGCATGGTCCTGGTCCTGGCCGTCCTGGCCGCCCTTTTCCATAAGGGCCTTTCCGGCCGAGGCCAGTTCATCGAACTGTCCAAACAGGAAGCCCTGATTTCCATGCAGCGGGTCGAAAGCGTGACCTTTGCCAACGACGGCGTTTTCATGGAGCGGACCGGCCGGAGAAACCGCATGCCCGGAGGCGTCCTGCCCTGCAAGAATGGGCATGTGGTCATCATTACGCCCGAGGACCATCAATGGGAGGCTTTGCTCAAACTCATCGGCGAGCCGGACTGGTCCCGGGAGGACTGGTGCCGGGACCGGCGGCTGCGGGCCGAACGGGCCGACGAGATTAATGAATATCTGACTGAATGGACCATGCAGTACACCAAGGAGGAGATATTCCGCATGGGACAGGCCCTGAGCTGTCCCGTCTCCCCTCTGCATACCGCCCAGGACCAGGTTGAGTCCGAACAGCTCGCCGCGCGGGAGTTTTTCCAGGAAAACGAACATCCGGCCATCGGCCGGGTCAAGTTCCCGACCACGCCGTATCGCTTTTCCGAAAGTCCCTGGCGCCTGGAACGCTCGGCGCCGCTTCTGGGGCAGGACAACGAGGAAATATACGGCCGCCTGGGTTTCAGCCGGGAACAACTCGATGAACTCGATAAACAAGGTGTCATCTGATATGGAAAGCCAGAACCAAGGACCGTTGAAGGGCGTCCGGCTGACCGAGTTCACCTCGGCCTGGGCCGGACCGTACGCAGCCTGTCTGCTGGGCTTCCTGGGGGCCGAGGTCATCAAGGTCGAAAGCAGGCGCCGACTGGACCACTCCCGGGTCCTGTCCTTTTCCACCGGCCGGAAGTTCGAAAACCCGGACCAGTCCCCGGTATTCAACAACCTGAATCTGAACAAGAAAAGCGTCAATCTGAACCTGACCCAGCCCAGGGCCATCGAACTCGCCCGCAAGCTGGCCATGGTCAGCGACGTGGTCATGGAAAATATGCGTCCGGGCGTCATGGAGCGTTTGGGACTGGGATACGAGGTGCTGCGGCAGGAGAAACCGGACATCATCTATCTGAGTTCCTCGGCCTGCGGGCAGGTCGGGCCGCACCGTCAGTACGTGGGGTATGCCCCGACCTTCGCCGCTCTGGGCGGTCTGTCCCACATCACGGGGTACGAAGACTGGCCGCCCAGCAACTTCATGGGGGCCATCGACCTGCGGAGCGCGACCACGTCCGCGCTGGCCATGGTCTCGGCCCTGATCCAGCATCAGCGGACCGGCCGGGGCCAGTACATCGACATGGCTTCCCAGGAATCCATCGCCGTGATGAACGGAGAAGCCTTGATGGACTACATCCTCAACGGCCGTGTCCGCGGGCGGCGGGGCAACCGGGAAGACGGCATGGCCCCTCACAACTGTTACTGCTGCGCCGGAGAAGACCAATGGGTCAGTATCGCCGTGTGCACGGACGAGGAATGGCAGGCCCTGTGCCGGGCCATGGGCCAACCGGAACTGGCCCAAGACCCGAGGTTCTCCGACCGGGAGACCCGCTGGCGGAACCAGGAGGAACTCGACGGGATCATCACGGTCTGGACCCGGGACCGGGACGCTTATCGGGTCACGGAGATTCTGCAACAGGCCGGAGTGGCCGCGGCGCCTTCCCTTTCGGCCGAGGGCCTCTTCAATGACCCGCACCTGAAGGAACGGGAGGTGCTCAGGCAGGTGGACCATCCGGAGGTCGGCCGGGACTGGGTGGTGGCCCCACCCTGGCGGCTGTCGGCCACGCCCGCCGGTATCCGTCGTCATGCCCCTCTGCTGGGTGAGGACAACGACTATGTCTTTCAAACCCTGCTGGGCATGGACCCCGAGGAGATCGAATCCTTGAAAGCGGAGCAGGTGATATACTGAGCCGTCCCCGTTCGATCGGAACGGGCAGGGAGACCATGTAAAAAAAACAGACCGGCACGGGCCCGCTTCACGGGCCGCTCCTGATTCCATGGAGACCGAGACCGCCGGAAGTACGACCGAGGAGTTAAAACTATGGATTATCAACGCGTCAAAGTCGAATTCGACGGCGACATCGCCTTGCTGACGTTCAATCACCCCGAGGCGCTGAATGCGGTTTCCAGACAGATGATCCGGGACCTGGAGCAGGCCGTGCGCGAGGTCGAGGAGCCGGCCAACGGCGCCCGCTGCCTGGTCATGACCGGCGCAGGCCGCGGTTTCTGCGCCGGGGCCAACCTGAACGACCCGGAGGCGAACATGGGCGGCCAGGGGGGCCTCGACGCCGGCGAAGTCCTGGGCAAGTATTACAACCCCCTCTTTCTTCAACTGCGGGACTTGCGCATGCCCATCATCACCGCGGTCAACGGCCCGGCGGCCGGCGTGGGCATGAGCTTCGCCCTGATGGGCGACCTGGTGCTGGCCGGCCGGTCGGCCTACTTTTTACAGGCATTCAAGCGGATCGGCCTGATCCCGGACGGGGGGGCCACGTTCGTCCTGCCGCGCCTGATCGGGTGGGGCCGGGCCATGGAACTGAGTCTGCTGGCCGAAAAGCTGTCTGTGGAAAAGGCGTTGGAATGGGGCCTGATCAACCGGATTTACGACGACGACCAGCTCCTGACCGAAGCCATGAACATGGCCCGGGAACTGGCGGCCGGGCCGACCAAGGCCCTGTACCTGATCCGCCAGGCCTATTGGAAAAGCATTGACAACTCCTTCGAGCAGCAGCTCCAGGTGGAACGGATTTTCCAGCGGGAAGCCGGGAAGACCGAGGACTTTGCCGAAGGCGTCCTGGCCTTTCGGGAGAAAAGGCCGGCCCGCTTCAAGGGACGGTGAACATGCAGGGCGGGCGCATTCCCCGCACCTTGCCGCGGGGTTAGCCCGCCAGCTAATATGGGTTTTTATTCCTTACATGTCGAAGATTCCCCGCAGCCTGCTACGGGGAGCTTCAACATCGGGACGCGGCGTTTCAGTCCTTCGGCCCGGGCCCTGGTCGTCGCGGGGCTGGCCTGGTGCCTCCTTTTGGCCTGGGGATGCGCTTCCGGGCATCAGGACCCGTTTCCCGACGACCTGCCGGAAAAGCGCAGTGTCCGGGACGTGGAAGACCGGCTCCGACGGGCCGCCGCCGCTTCGGACCGGCTGACTCTGAGGTCCATCGGCAAGGTGACCTGCGGCCGCTTTCAGGCTCCGCTCTGGCTGGTCGTTTTTTCACCGGAAAAAGCGGCGCGCCACCGCGTGCTGATCGACGCCGGGGTTCACGGAAATGAGCCCGCCGGCGTGGAATCAGCCCTCGACTTCATCGACGAACTGACCCGGAACCCAGGCCGGTATGAGAATATCGAATTCCACGTCCTGCCGCTGGTCAACCCCTGGGCCTGGGCCCACGACGTTCGGTACAACAAGGACGGGATCGACGTGAATCGGGACTTCTCCTCGTTTCATGCCCGGGAGGCGGCTCTGGTGGATCGCTTCGTCACGGGAACGCGTTACGATCTTATCGTCGATCATCACGAGGACCCGGAGGGGAGCGGGTTTTACGTCTGGCAGTACGGCCGTGACGACCCGGCTCTGTGCCGCGGGCTGGTGGACCGGGTCTCGAAGCTGGGTTACCCCATCGAACCGGACAAGCGTAAGGTCCTGATCAGCACCCGACAGGGCGTGGTGGACGCCCCCCTGTGGGGGCTGTACTGGATGAAGTGGACACGCCGGCTCAGCCTGACCAACTATTTCCGGCTGAACAACGCCGATGCGGTTTTCACCGTCGAGACCCCGACCCGGATAAACCTGTCCGATCGCCTGATCATGCACGACCAGGCCCGGCGGACCTTCCTGTCCACCCTGGGGCCGGGAGGCGGTTCGTGACCGACCTGGGACTCAACCGCGTTCTGGGACTGTCCGCCGTGACCTTTGTGGCCGTCGGCTTCATGATCGGCGGCGGCGTCTTCGTTTTCACCGGCCTGGTTCTCAAGATCGCCGGCCCGGCCCTGCCGCTGGCATACGCCCTGGCCGTCATACCGGTCTTCATCAGCATGATGCCGCTGGCCATGCTCGGTTCGGCCCTGCCCACCACCGGCGCCAACTACCGCTATCCCAGCAGGATGGTGTCCCCGGGCCTGGCCTTCGTCGGGGTCTGGGTCTATCTGCTGGCCTCTTTTTTCGGCCAGATTCCCCTGTACGCCCTGTCCTGCGCGCGGTACCTCCAAGTGGTCTGGCCCGGCCTGCCGGAACTGCCCTTCGCCCTGATCCTGGTGACGTTTTTTTTCGCCGTCAATTTTTTCGGGGTTCGGCTTGCGGTCCAGGTTCAGGCCGTCCTGGTGGTGATCCTTATTGCCGCCCTGCTCTATTACGTCGCCCTGGGGCTACCCGCTCTCGAAACCGCGAACTTCGGTGATCCGTTCCGGAAAGGGGCCGGCGGGCTTCTGCTGGGCACGGCCCTGCTGACCTTCACCTATTTCGGGGCCAACGGGATCATCGAAATCGGAGGCGAAATCGTGAACCCGGGCCAGACCCTGCCCCGGGCCTTCTTCATCTCCTTCGCCGTGGTCGCCGTGATCTACGTCGCGGTATCCCTGGCCACGGTGGGAGCCGTGCCCTTCGATGTCCTGGCCGGATTCGAGGAACCGTTGATCGGCGTGGTCCGGAAAACGGCCGGTCCGGCCGGATACTGGTTTTTCATCATCGGCGGAGCCGTCCTGGCCCTGGTGACCACACTCCACGCCCTGTTCCTGGTGGGGACCCGTTCGCTGCTCATGGTCGTTCACGATGGACTTTTCCCGGCCTTCCTGGGCCGGGTCCATCCCAGATTCCATACTCCGCACATACTGCTGGCGGTCATCTGGCTGCTCTCCCTCATGGGCATCGCCTTGCGGCCTCCCCTCGAAACCCTGGCCTCGTATGCCGCCCTGGGAGGTCTGATCATCTTTCTGCCGGTCCAGATTGCCGCGCTGCGGCTGCCCCGGAAGTATCCGGAGCGGTACGAGCGGGCCGGATTCAAACTGACCGGCTTTTGGTTCTGGTTCTGTCCCGTCGTGGGCGTGCTCATGGTGGTTTTTTTCGGCATGATCCTGGTCTACGATCTCAAGACTCCGGGAAAAATCGGCGCCTTTTTATTATTCATCGTTTCCGGGCTCGTGTATTATCTCTGGCGGAAACGGCGCCTGGCCGCCCGCGGTGTGGACCTGGACCGAATGACGCAGGCGGACGACTGGTCCGGGTGAGCCTCGGAGGGGTTATGAGCAAAAAGGTTTTGGTGCCCGTGGCTGACGGGACCGAGGAGTTGGAAGCGATCAGTATCATCGACGTGCTTCGCCGGGCCGGGGCCGAGGTGACCGTGGCCTCGGTCGGCGGGCTTCAGATTACCGCCTCGCGAGGGACCCGTATCGTGGCGGATCGTCTGATCTCGGACTGTCTTGACGAGGATTGGGACCTGGTGGCCCTGCCCGGCGGAATGCCCGGTGCGGAGCATCTGCGGGATTCCGGGCAACTGCTTCGGATTCTGAAACGCCAGCAGGCCGAGGACCGGTACTACGGCGCCATTTGCGCGGCTCCGGCCGTGGTCCTCCAACACCACGGCCTGATCGGCGAGCGGCGGGCCACCTGCCACCCGGCCTTTATGGGACAACTGGACCCGTCCCGGGCCGTGGGGGAGACCGTGGTCGTGGATGGACCGGTGGCCACCAGCCGGGGGGCCGGCACGGCCGTGGATTTCGCCCTCAAGCTGGTGGAACTGCTCTACGGCCCGGACCGGGTCGCCGAGGTCAAGGCCGGCATGGTCCTGGTCTGAACATGCGGGGCGGGCGCATTTCTCGCGGCTTGCCGAGGGGGCAGCCCGCCAACCCAATAAATGGATTTCTTTCTATGGAGATCGGGCGATGACGACGGAAAACGGCCTGGACCCCAAAGTGGGCTTCAACTCTCCTTTCACCGCTCTGCTGGGCATGGAGGTCAAGTCCTGCGTCGACGGGCGATCCGAAATCGAACTGCCCGTTCGCAAGGAACTGACCCAGTATCACGGCTTCGCCCACGGAGTGGTGGTCGGCGGGCTGGTGGACATCGTTTGCGCCTGGGCCGCTTCATCCGTGGCGGGCCGGGTGGTTACGACCGAATACAAGGTCAACTTCCTGGCGCCGGCCGTGGGTGAGCGGTTGATCGGGCGCGGCCAGGTTGTCAAGGCCACGCGTCGCCAGATCGTCTGCCGAGGCGACGTCTATGCCGTTCAGGACGGCCGGGAAAAACTGGCTGCCACCGGCCTGGCGACCCTGATGACCGTGGAATGAGGATAACGGAAATATATCATGTCTGAATTCTTGCCGGAACGCCGCGTCGAGCTTGACGGAACCTTCAATTTTCGCGATCTGGGCGGTTACGAGACCCAGGACGGGCGGCGGGTCCGCTGGGGGCGGGTCTATCGTTCGGACTCCCTGGCCGACCTGTCCGATGAGGACTTCGGGCGGCTTCGAGGAATGGGGATCAAACGGGTCTGCGATTTCAGGACCCAGGGCGAAATTCAGGCGGCCCCGGACCGGCTGCCCCAGGGCGGCGGCATCGAATACCTGCATCTGCCGGTCATGCACGGACGGATCGATCCGGTGGCCATGGCCGAAAGCATCCGGAGCGGCCGGACCGAATGGCTGACCGATGATCTGATAATCGATGGTTACCGCATCAGCGTGGACGAATACGCCGCCGTATGGGGCACGGTGGTCTCCCGGCTGGCCGACACGCCCCACCAGCCGCTGGTTTTTCACTGTACGGCCGGCAAGGACCGGACCGGGGTCTGCGCGGCCTTGCTGCTGCTGGTGCTCGGGGTCCCGGAGGAACAGGTGATCGAGGACCATCAGCTTTCCAACCGCTACATGGCCGACCGAATGCCCCGGGTCCTCAAAACCCTGCGCCGGCAGGGACTCGACCCGGAAAAGGTGGCCCCTTTTCTCAAGGCCCCCCGGGAAGGCATTGTGGCCACCATCGAACATGCCCTGGCCCGGTACGGTTCCATCGAGACCTATTTCCGGACCCTGGTTGGTCTGAACGGCGAAACCATGGACCGACTGCGAAGCAATCTGCTGGAATAGAGAGGGCTTTTCCCCCTCGTCCCTACCCGACCCATTGGTTACTCTTCAGTGGTTGGCGGCATCGTAGGACCGCCCTGTCGCGGCCTTTGGCCTCAGGGCTCCGGCTGCCGCCTTTTCCTTGCTGCAACGCTCGTTTCGAAGATTTTGGTCCTCAACATATCGCCCTGATATGCCCGCGGCCAAAATCTCCTCCAACTTCGCGTTTCGCTGATGATTTCTCGACCTCGCTACGGAACCCGGTGAGAAAATCCGGAGTTCTAAGGGACACGGCGGCAGAGTCGTCCTTCGCCCAAAGGCCGCGCGGGCGGCGGGAATCCTTTTTGCCCCGATTAACTGACGGGTTACACCCATTGGGCGAAATCGGTTTCATTTTCATGGCGCCGGTAGTATAATGCCTAAATTCGATTGACCAATCCTGCCTTTGTTAATTCTGCCGGGGCGATTCACCGTCCCATGTGTGGAGATTTCATGAGTATCAGTATTCCTGGACTGGGAGACGTCGGGCGCCACGACGTGAACGTGGCCGGGGGCAAAGGCGCCAACCTGGGCGAGATGGTCCGCCAGGGATTCCCCGTGCCGCCGGGAATCGTGGTTCCGGCCGAGGCCTGCCGGGTCTTTTTCGAACATATCGGACTGGGCGACCATATCCGGGGGCTGGACGAACTGTCCGACGTCGACCGGGAAGCCCGTTGTCGCCAGGTTCGGGCCCGGATCGAAGCGACGGCGCTGCCGGACGATCTGTCCGAGGCCATCATGGCGGCCCATGCCGATCTGGCCGGAACTCGGGACGATGCGTTCGTGTGCGCGGTCCGGAGTTCGGGTACGGCCGAAGACCTGGGGGAGGCGAGTTTCGCCGGCCAGCACGAAACCTATTACTATGTCGACCGTGACCGGATTCTGGAAATGGTCCGGCATTGCTGGTCTTCCCTTTTTAGCCCGGAGGCCGTCTCCTACCGGACCACGCAGGGCATCGATCACGCCGGGGTGTTCATGGCCGTGGTCGTCCAGGAGATGATCCCTTCCGAGGTTTCAGGTGTCACCTTTACCGCCAATCCGGTGACCGGTTCCCGGGAGGAGGTGGTCACCGAGTCCAGTTGGGGCATGGGCGCGGCCATCGTGGACGGGCGGGTCACTCCCGACCGGTACATTCTGGAGCGGGAGGGGCTCCGGCTCAAGGAAAAAAGAATTTCGGAAAAGAAGTTCATGGTTCCGGCGCGTTTCGAGAAAGGGATGACGAGCCGCCTGCAAGACGTGCCCTCCAGCATGCGTCACCGGGAGACGCTGAGTCCGGATCAGGCCCGGACCGTGACCAAATGGGCCCTCGAGGCCGAAACCCATTTCGGTGGTCCCCAGGACGTGGAATGGGCCATGGCCGGCGGCCGGTTCTACATGCTCCAGTCCAGACCCATTACCATCATGGGCCGGGAGGACATCGCCCGGGGCATCGAGGGACAGTTCGTCATTTTCAAACCCATGGTCGAGAACTTTACCGCCCCTCTCACACCACTGACCGGGGACATGATCAGCCTGTTTTTCGCCCCGCCGCTCATGCGCCGCATCCGGGGCTGGCTGTACATCAACCTCAAACACCTGCGGGCCTTTCTGCCCTTCAAGAACACGAACGAAGAACTGGCGGGCCTGATTTACGGCTTTGACACCGATGCCCCTCCCATGCGCATATCCTGGGCCAAGCTGCCCCTGACCCTGGCCGTGCTTTTTGTCAGCTACCTGTTTTTCGGCGTCTTTTTTGCCCGCACGCGCCGGATGCCGGCCGGGTTCATGGAACGGTTTCGGGAACTGGCCCGCCGGGTGGATGAAGACCCGGGCCTGGGGCCGTTCGAAACCGAAGGCCGGCTTTTCGGCTGGGCCAGCCTGTTGGACCCCATCGGGCACCTGGTCATGATGGTCAACCTGGCCTCGATGCGCTACGTTTTCAGGCTGGACCTGATGAAAAAGCTGCTCCGGGGCTGGCTGCCCGATCTGCGGGACGACGCCGAATCCCTGCTCTGTTCGGGGGCGGAAGGCGTCAAGTCCGCCGAGATGGGGCGGGGAATCTGGGAACTGGCCAAGGTGGCCAAGCGTCAGGCCCGGGTCCGGGAGATACTGGGAAAGCACAAGCCGGAACAGGCCCTGGCCGCCCTGCGGACCGACCCCGAGGCCGCCGAATTCCTGGCGCATCTCGATCGGTTTCTGGCGGTCAACGGCCATCGGGCCCTCAAGGAACTCGAACTGGCCTCCATCCGTTGGGAGGAAGACCCGTCGCCGGTCCTGGGCATGGTCCGCAACTATCTGCTGTTGGAATCCGATCCGTCCGAACACGAACGCAAGGTGGATCAGGTCCGGCGGGAGTTGGATGGCGAGATTCGGCGACTGTTGGAAAAGTATCCTTTGGAAAAACCATTCCGGCCCCGATACCGCCTGCTGCGCTACACGGCCGAACGGACCCGGTACTTTTCCCGGCAGCGCGAGAACTCCCGCTTCTTTCACATCATGGGCTTTTACAGTCTGCGCAAAAAAATTCTGACCATCGAGGCGGAACTGATGAAACAGGGCCGGCTCCGGTGCAGGGGCGACGTCTTTTTCCTCAAGCTGGGAGAAATGGACCGGCTCAGATCGGGTGAACTGGGCTGGCTGGACGTGGAGGATCGCATCCGGGAGCGACGGATGGAATACATTCGCCTGTCCAAGATGACCCCGCCCAAGGCCATCGGCCTGTGTATTCCTGACCGGCGGCCCGAAACGGACGAAGCCGATCGGGACGATGCGACCTTGAAGGGACAGGCCGCCTCACCCGGCGAGTACCAGGGCGTGGCCCACGTCATTCTGGACCCGTCCATCGATATCGAGCTCAAACCGGGGGAAATCCTGGTCGCCCCCTACACCGATCCGGCCTGGACGCCGCTTTTTCTGACTGCCGGAGCGGCCGTGGTCGAGGTGGGCAGCTATCTCAGCCACGCCGGTACCGTGGCCCGGGAGTTCGGGATGCCCTGCGTGGTCGATCTGCCGGACTGCACCCGGCTGATCCACACCGGCGCCCGCATCCACGTCAACGGGGATCGCGGCCTGGTCCGGGTCCTGAAAGAGGGGCCGGAGGAAACGACATGACGGTTGTATTGAAAGTTCTGGTTTTCCTGATGGGTTTGGGGCTGGGCGTCCAGGTCGTGGGCGGCCTGCTCAGCCTGCTGGACCTGTGGTCCGATGCACGCCGAACCTGGCCGATCATGCTGCGGGCCGTGGCCGTCTGGTGCGGTCTGGCCGTCCTGGTCGCCATTATCCTGGGGCCGATCTATCGGCCGGCCTTTGGGTATGGCCTGGCCGGATATTTCCTCCTCTATATCTTGTTTTTCTATTTGGTCCAGCTCTTTGTGCTTCGGAACCGGCGGCTGCTGGACAAGGAGTGATCCGCCGGCGATTCAGGTTAAACGGAAAGGAGAGGCATTTTATGATCCGCAAGGTCCTGTATCTGCTGCTCGCCCTCGTCGTGCTCCTGGTCGCTTACTTGCTTTTCTGGCCGGTTCCGGTCGAGCCGGTGGCCTGGCAGGCCCCGCCCGACCCGGGTTACAGCGGCCCCTTTGCCCGAAACACACGACTCAAAGGTATCGAGACCCTGTCCATCGGCGATACCCATGGCCCGGAGGACGTGGCCCTGGACGGAACGGGCCGAATCTATGCCGCCACCCACGAAGGACTCATCGTTCGCTTGCAGGCCGACGGGACCGGTCCTGAAAAATGGGCCAAGACCGGGGGGCGGCCCCTGGGAATCGATTTCGACGGGCAGGGGAATCTGATCGTGGCCGATGCCTACCGGGGGCTGCTGTCCATTTCAGAGGACGGACGGGTCACCCTGCTGACCGACCAGGCCGACGGCCTGCCGATCCTATACGCAGACGACGTGGACGTGGCCGCCAACGGCAAAATCTATTTTTCGGACGCTTCGACCCGCTTCGGGGCCAAGGAGTTCGGTGGCACTCTGGAAGCCAGTCTTTTCGAAATAATGGAGCACGGGGCTTCCGGCCGGCTCCTGGTCTACGACCCGGCCACCAGGAAAACAGCCACGGTCCACAAGGGCTTCGCCTTTGCCAACGGCGTGGCCGTCAGTCCGGACCAGAACTTCGTCCTGGTCAACGACACTGGAAGCTACCGGGTCGTCCGCGTCTGGATCGACGGGCCGAAAAAAGGACAGGCCGAAGACTTTTCCGGGCCCCTGCCCGCCTTCCCGGACAACATCTCGACCGGCCTGAACGGGCGTTTCTGGGTGGCCCTGGTTTCACCCCGCAACCCGCTCGTGGACCAGCTGGCCGGCAAACCCTTTGTCCGCAAGATACTTCAGAGAATGCCGGCCTCCCTGCGTCCCAAGGCCGTGGCCTACGGCCACATCATCGCCCTGGACCGGGAAGGCAAGGTGGTCCAGGACCTCCAGGACCCGAACGGCGGTTATCCCATCAACACCAGCGTGACCGAAACGACGGACTATCTGTACATCGGCAGCCTGATCACGCCCGTGCTGGGCCGACTGCCAAAAGCCAAGGCCGGGATAGAATAAAAAACTTTTCGGCGAGCCAAAGGAGAGACGGATGTCCATCTATGGGGACAAGACGGCCATCGTCACGGGCGGCGGCTCGGGCATCGGCCGGGCCCTGTGTGAAAATCTGGGCCGGGAAGGCGCGTTCGTGGTCGTGGCCGATGTCAACGCGGAATCCGCGGGCCATGTCGCCGCAAAAATTGAGCAGGACGGCGGCCGGGCCGAAGCGGTCCGGCTGGACGTGACCGTCGAACCGGAGGTCCGGAAACTGATCGAAGACACGGCCCGGGAGCACGACCGGCTGGACTACGTGTTCAACAACGCCGGGATCGGCATTGGCGGAGAAGTCCGCGACATGAATCTCGACCACTGGCGGCGGATCGTCGACGTCAACCTCTGGGGCGTCATCTACGGCACCCTGGCCGCCTATCGGGTCATGATCGAACAGGGCTCGGGCCACATCGTCAACACCGCGTCTTCGGCCGCACTGATTCCCGCGCCCCTGCTGGCGGCCTACGGAACGACCAAACACGCCGTCCTGGGCCTGTCCACCAGCCTGCGGTGCGAAGGAGCGGGCCTGGGCGTGCGGGTCAGCGTGGTCTGCCCCGGCTTCATCGACACGGCCATTTTCGACAAAACCGAGTATGTCCGGTCCAGCAAGGAACGGGTCTGGTCGAACCTGCCGTCCTTTATCCGGATGATGCCGGCCGATGACTGCGCCCGGGTCATTCTGCAAGGCGTGGCCCGAAACAAGGGCGTCATTCCGGTCCAGGGCATCACTCACGTCCTGTGGTGGATCAATCGGCTCAGCCCCAGGCTCCTGGCCCGGAACCTGCTCAAGTCGGTCGAAGCATATCGAAGCGGAGCCAGGCAGGCTCAGTAGTGGGCGCCTGAGCCCGTCCGGGATGTCTATTTTTTTTCCATTCCGGGCTGGAAGGAAAAAAATCATCCACCTTCTCTTAAGGGCTTTCAGACTGTCCCGAATGATCTCTGCGGTTCATCTCCCTGGTATTGTTGATATATATTTTACCGCGCCCGTTTCGCTCCGGAATGGCCCGACGGTTGCTTTCCTTGAAGCCCGAAGGATTGTCCGGGCATGAGGCCGGGACGTTCCGCATCTGGAAACCACCAGGGAACCGGCCCGTGAACGATTTCCGGCCGCCCCTGTTAATGCAAGGGGAGGAAATAGCGATGAAAACATGGATTTTGGGATCACTGTCCGCCGTCGCTCCGGTGCTGTCGGGTTGCGCGGGCTTCTACGGCCCGGGCCCGGGACGCGGTCCGGGTATGATGGGTTACGGCATGTATGGCTATGGAGGTATTATGTGGCTGATCGTGATCGCGTTGGCGATTGTGGCGATTTACATTTTCGTCCGGCTGGCGGGCAAGGGTCGGGCCGTCGGGGGCGTGACCACGGAAACGCCGCTGGAAATTCTGAAAAAGCGGTACGCCCGGGGAGAGATTTCCAGGGAGCAGTTCGAAGAGATGAAAAAAGATATTGGGACCTGAGGGCGAACTGAGGCGGGGCCGGTCTTCGAGACGGCCCCGTGGGTGAGGCCATGAGCGGAACCGAGGCAGTGAAAAGGCGTTACGACCGGCTGGCCAGGTTTTACGACCTGTTGGAAGGGCCGGCCAAATCCATTCGTTTTGGCGGTTGGCGGGCCAGACTGCCAAACCGGGTCACCGGGCTCCGGGCCCTGGAGGTGGGCGTGGGAACGGGAAAAAACATGCCCTTCTATCCGGCCGGGGGTCAGGTGACGGCCATTGATTTCAGCCCCGGCATGTTGGCCAGGGCGCGGGCTCGGGCCGATACCCTGGGTATCGAAGTGGACCTGCGCCAGATGGACGTTCAAAGTCTGTTTTTCGAGGACCGGACCTTCGACACGGCCTGGGCCACTTTCATTTTCTGTTCGGTTCCCGACCCGGTCCGGGGACTCGAGGAAATGAGGCGGGTCTGCAAGGCCGACGGCCGCCTTCTACTTCTTGAACATGCAAGGCGGGCTAACCCCGCAGCCTGGCTGCGGGGTTAGCCCGCCAACTAATATGGGTTTTCTTCCTTACATGTCGAGGATTCCCGGCTGCTTGCTGCGGGGAATCTTCAACATATGCGCCCGGAAAACAGGGGGCCGGGGCTGGTCTTCGACATGGTCAATCCGGTTGTCGTCCGGTTGATGGGGGCCAACGTCAACCGCCGGACCATGGACAACATTCGGGCGGCGGGCTGGCGGGTCGAGGTCGAGGACCACCTGGCTTCGGACGTGGTTCGTTGGATCGAGGCCCGGCCTTGACTTTCCGACGCGGCCCATCCGGGTTCAACGGACCGGCCGACCATCCCGCCACAGGGCCCAGTAGCTTTCGGCCGGCGCCTTCAGCCAGTCCTGGATCGGACGGCATTTTACCTTGAAGACAAAGAAGACCGGTCCGGGCAAGGGCCGGGGATAGAGCGTTTCAAAATTGGCCATGCCCTTGGAGACGACCAGGTCGGCCCGATCGAGCAGGGCCGTGAACTCGTCGGAAAGGCGGGACCAGTCCAGGCCCGCGCCGTCCGTGCCCGTATCGACGATTTCCGCGAAGCGGCCGGCCAATCCGGCCTGTTCCAGATCGGCCCGGGTCAGGTCGTTCAAGGCGGGTCCGCCCTTGACCCCCAGCACGGTTCGTTGGGCCCGGGCCCGGATATGATCGTACAGCGGCAGATCGAAAAGGACCTCGCCGGCGTTGTCGGTCAGGTAGATGACCAGTTCCGGCCGGGTGGCCAGAGTTTCGGCCAGCCGGGCGGAATCGTCCCGGTGAAACCGGAGGCCGCCTCGATAAAAGCGCTCGAGTTCGGCAAAGGCTTCCGGAGGGGGGCGGAAAAAGTCGAGACTGTTTCCCAGGACGGCCAGCCGGAGCAGGGCGGACAGGTCGGGTGTTCCGTCGATTCCCAGGCTCCGGACGGCGGTTGAGGCCAGGGCCATTTCTTTTCGCTTGTAGACCTCGAAGGGGTCGGCCACGCCCGTGACCCGGGCCATGGCCCGCAGCATCCGGTTGGCCACTTCCGGCGAGGTCAGGCCGGAACAGGCTTCCCGGTCCAGGGCGTCCCGGGCGGCCCGCTCGGCCCGGGTCCGTAGGTCCGAGTCCTCACCGGCGACCAGTTCGGCGGCCATTCGGGCCAGGCCGGTCAGGCAGGTCCCGCATTCGGGGAACATGGTTGGGGCCTGAATATCGTTGGCAGACGAGGTCGTCATCCCGGCGCCTCCCTGGAGCGATATGCTCGATCTTGCATAATATCATAATATCCCGTAAAATCATGCCATGAGAACCAGACGGGTCATACTCCTCATTCTGGCCTTCGGCTGGGCCTTGACGGCCCTGATCGCCGGTCCGGCGCCTCCGGGGCGGGCCGCGGAAGATGTACGCCCCATTCATCTGATCCGTATCGAAGGCCCCATCAGTCCGGGTTCGGCCGGCTTTTTGACCGGTTCCCTGGACAAGGCGATCGAGGCGGGCGCCCAGGCCCTGATCGTCGAACTGGACACGCCGGGCGGGCTGGCCGACTCCATGCGGACCATGGTCAAAGCCATCATGAACGCGCCGCTGCCCGTCATCGTCTATGTCGCGCCCACCGGCGCCCAGGCCGCTTCGGCCGGAGTCATGGTCACCATGGCCGCCGACGTGGCGGTCATGGCTCCCGGGACCAACATCGGTGCGGCCCATCCCGTGGCCACCGGCGGCCAGGAAATCGAAGGCACCATGGCCGAGAAGGTGGTCAACGACATGGTGGCCTTCATCCAGGGCATCGCCAGGCAGCGGGGCCGCAATATGGACTGGGCCAAAAAGGCGGTCGAGAAAAGCGTTTCGATCAATTCCACGGAAGCCGTCCTGATCGACGTGGTGGATTTTCTGGCCGAGAACAGGCAGGACCTGCTCAAGAAACTGGACGGGCGCCGGATCGAACGGGGATCGTTGAGTTTCACCCTCCGGACAGACGGTGCGGCCCTGGTGGTCGTGGAAGAGGGACTCAGGGACCGCGTGCTCAAGACCCTGGCCAATCCGAATCTGGCCTATATCCTGATGATGTTGGGTCTGGCCGGGCTGTACTTCGAACTGTCTCATCCCGGGGCCGTGCTCCCCGGTGTCGTTGGCGGCATCTCCCTGATTTTGGCCTTTTATTCCTTTCAGACCCTGCCGGTCAATTACGCCGGACTGCTGCTCATCCTGCTCGGGCTGATCCTGTTCATTCTGGAAATCAAGATCACCTCGTACGGGATGTTGAGCGTAGGCGGCCTGATCAGTCTGACCCTGGGATCGTTGATGCTTTTCGATACGCCGGAGCAGTATATGATGGTGTCGTTGGCCATTTTGATTCCGGTCCTGGGGACCGTGGCCCTGTTTTTTATCGTCGTGACCTGGCTGGTCGTCCGGTCCCAGGTCCCGGCCTCGATCAGCGGCCCCTCCGGTCTGATCGGCCTCCGGGGGCCGGTCAAGGAATGGCGGGACGGCCGGGGCAAGGTCCTGGTCCATGGCGAATGGTGGTCCGCCGAGGGAGAGCCGGACCTGAGTCCGGGAGAAGAGATCGAGGTGCTGGAAGTCCGAGGCATGCGCCTCCGGGTCCGACGCCTCGCCAGGCTGGAAGATGCGCGCTGAAAATCGAGTTGCCTAGGAGGACGAGATGCAGGCCTTTATCGTGATCGTGGTTCTGGTGGTTTTGTTTCTGGCTTCGGCCGTCCGAATTCTGCGAGAGTATGAACGAGGCGTCATTTTTCGGTTGGGACGCGTCATTCAGGCCAAGGGACCCGGGCTTATTCTCCTGATTCCGGTCATCGACAAGATGGTCAGGGTCAGCCTGCGCCTGGTGGCCATGGACGTTCCGCCTCAGGACATCATCACCCGGGACAATGTGTCGGTCAAGGTCAACGCCGTCGTCTATTTCCGGGTCATGGAACCGATCAAGTCCATCATCCAGGTGGAAAACTTCCTTTTCGCCACCTCCCAGATGGCCCAGACCACTCTGCGAAGCGTCTGCGGCCAGGCCGAGCTGGACGAACTGCTCAGTCAGCGGGACCGGATCAACGCCAAGCTCCAGGAGTATCTGGACGAGCATACCGACCCCTGGGGCATCAAGGTCTCGAACGTCGAGGTCAAGCATATCGATCTGCCGCAGGACATGCAGCGGGCCATGGCCAAACAGGCCGAGGCCGAGCGGGAACGGCGGGCCAAGGTCATCAACGCCGAAGGCGAGTTTCAGGCCGCTGCCAAGCTGGCCCAGGCGGCGACCATTATCGCCGAACATCCCATCGCCCTGCAGCTTCGCTTTCTCCAGACCCTCCGGGAGGTTTCGGCCGAAAACAACACCACGACCATCTTTCCGGTGCCCATCGATCTCTTCAAGCCCTTCATTTCCCTGGTGGACACGATCAAGGAGAAGATCGGGGCCAATGAAAAATAAGGTCCGGACTCGGCTGGCGGTCCTGTTGCTGGCCGCCGGCATAGTTGTCCCGGCCTGCGCCGGCTTGACCAGACCGCCGGCCATTGGCGACCGGCCGCCCGTGATCGGGGCCGTTTTCGCTTCGCCCACAGTCGTTTACGGGCAGACCTGGCAGATATTCATCAAGGCCTCGGACCCGGACGGCGACCTGGACGAGGTCCTCTTTTCCATTCAACAGGCAGGCAGGCTATACAATCCCCTGCACGGGGGCATGCCGCTGCCGTCCTGGGGCCAGGCTGTCCTGGACGGCTATTTCTGGCTCGAACTGTCACCATCCATCATCTCGGGCGGACCGCTGGACCTGGTGCTGTCCCTTGAACTGGTCGATCGGGGGGAGCGCCGCAGCCGGCGGGTCGATCTGCCTCTGCACATAGGGACCCGGCCGTCTTCGACTCCACCAGCCGGATTCAGCGACCGTCCCATTCTGGCCGTGCCCTTCTATGTGCACCACGCCTCGCTGCCACCCAGGCCGGATCGAGTTCGCCGCTGAATGACCGGTCGAACGGAAGGCGGGCGCCAAGGCAATTCGGTTCAGGGGAGGGGGCCTCATTTTAGTCTTGAATATAAGTGCCTTTCATAATATCCTGCCGCAAAATAGGATGAGGAGTTGGCCATGGCCAAAAAGGAACGTAAAGAAAAAAAAGAAAAACCCCTGGACAAGATGACCGCCAAGGAATTGCGAGAACTGGCTCTGGAAACCAGCAAAATCGTTGGTGTTCACGGCATGAACAAGGCGGAGTTGATCTCCGCGATCAAGGATGTGCGCGGCATCGTTGAAGAGAAAACGGGCAAGGCCCAGGACGTCCGCGAGATAAAGCAGAAGATCGCGGTGTTGAAAGAGGCGAAGGCTCAGGCCCGAGAGGCGGGTGACAACAAGCGAACCGACATGCTGCGGCGCAAGATGAGCCGCCTGAAGAAGCAGACCCGGACCGCGTAAAGGCGGAAAAGGAGGGCGCATGGACCGCGCGGAGGCCCTGGCCCTGATGGAAAGCCGATTGGAGGCCAACAACCTGAGAAAGCATTGTCTGGCCTCCGAGGCGATCATGAGGGCTCTGGCTCGCCGGCTGGGCCACGACGAGAATCTGTGGGGGCTGGCCGGGTTGTTGCACGACCTGGATTACGATCAGACCAAGGACGACCCCGGCCGCCACGGTCTGATAACCGAGCAGATACTGGCCGATCGGGACCTGCCCTCCGAAGTCGTCGAGGCCATCAAGCGGCACAATGCCGAAGCCCTGGGGATCGAGCGCAAGACGCCGCTTGACCTGGCCCTGACCGCGGCGGAAACCATGACCGGCATGGTCGTGGCCGCGACCCTGGTCTACCCGGACAGGAAGGTCAAGTCCGTCAAGCCCAAATCCATCGTCAAACGCATGAAGGAAAAGCAGTTCGCCCGGGGGGCCAGGCGGGAGCACATCCTGCTCTGCGAGGAGTTGGGTGTCCCCCTGACCGAGTTCGCTGCCTTGAGCCTGTCGGCCATGAGCGAAATCGACGATGAACTGGGCCTGTAAAATCCGGGTCCGGCTGCCGCGGGCGTCGACCCGGCTCGTAACGGGCCTGCTCATCGTTTCCCTGATGCTGACCGGTTGCGCCAGCATGACCGAGAGGGAACCGGACGGGCCCATTGTTCATCACGAGGACTCGGCCAAACCCGATGCGGACGGCGGCCTGCTTCTCGAGTTCATCGACTTCAACTGGCGTTATCTGGCACGCACCGACCAGATTCGAATCGACGGCCGGGCGAGAAACCTGACCGGAAAAGCCATTCAGGGTTGCAGGATTCTGGCCAATGCGGTCGACCAGTTCGACTTTCCCCTTGGCTTTTCCGAATCATACCTTGAACCCACCTATCTGGCTCCGGGCGCGATAGGGCGGTTCGATCTTTACTTCGAACGCGGACGCTGGGTCAAAAACATCCAGATCCGTTACCAGTTCGAGTCCCGCTACTAACCATTCATGATTCGGGTACTGATCTGCGGCAGCATCGACTCAGAATGGCGCCGGGAGGCGGAGATTTTTCTCTGCCGGGACCGCGAGGAGTACGATCGCGGTCTGGCGGACGGGACCCTGACCCCCGAACCGTTGAGGCTCCCTCGGGTCTATCCCACGTTTGTTCCGGACGAGGAAAGGGTTCCCTGGGAAATGGGACGGGTCATGCCCCAGGTCATCGTCAGCCTGGGCTCGACCCCCAAGGCCCTGGTCCTGATAAACCCCCAGGACCAGTTGAAGTGGTACCATTTCGAAGGCCCGCCAACGCCCGAGGTGCTGAAAAAGACCATATACGAGGTGTATCTTAGCCAGGCCCTTTTCCCCAATCCCGGTGAGCGGGATCGGCCGCTGGTTTCCGTCTTCACCCCGACGTACAATCCCGGGCCCTATCTGACCCAGGCCTATCGGTCGTTGACCGCCCAGACCTGGCGCAACTGGGAGTGGGTCGTCATCGACGACGGGTCCACGGACGAGACCCCCCGAACCCTTGCGGCCTGGGCGGCCCATGATTCCAGAATTCGCTTTTTCCGGCCCGTCGACCGGAACTACGGCAACATCGGCCGGATGAAACGCTACGCCAGCGGGCTCTGTCTGGGCGAGTATCTTATCGAACTGGACCACGACGACATCCTTACCGAAAACGCCTTGGCCGAAGTCGTGACCGCCTTTCAAGAAGAACCGGAACTGGGTTTTGTTTACAGCAATTTCGCCGAATTCGTCGAGGGCGGCGGAGACCACTACTACCCGGACTGGCTCGATCGGGGCCGGTACCGCCGGACCGAATACCAGGGCCGCCTCTACCTGGAAGCCCTGGCCTACGAGGTTTACGGCGACGTGGTCGGGATCGGTCCGGTCATCAAGGACATGACCATCTGCCCCAATCACATTCGAGCCTTTCGGGCCGGTGAACTATGGCGGGTCGGCGGCTACAATCCCCGCCTGGTCATGGGCGACGACTTCGATCTCATTATCCGCATGTTCTGCCAAAGCAAAATCAAACACCTGGACAAACTGCTCTACCTTTACCGGATCCATGCCAATACCTGGGCCCGGTTCAATGAATTCGCCCGCTTTTTTCTCCCCATCGTCGTCCAGCGCTGGGAGCCGGAGATCGACCGGCGTATCGAAGCGCTCAAAAAGGCAGGACGCTGGATCGAGACGCCCCAGGGGCGGCCGGGCCAGTCTTCCGAGGGTATCGTCTGAGGCGGTAGCCGGCCGCGAAACCGTTAAAGTGATGGGTCGAGGCGCCGAACCGTCCTGTTTCGGCCTCGGAACTCCGGCGGCTATGCCCCGGTTCATTAAACCCGTATTTTGCGGTTGGGTTCGTAGCGAGGCGTCGAAATGCATAGCGAAACGCGAAGTTGGACCGATTTTGGGCCGCGGGCGTATTGTACAATACGCCGAGGTCAAAAAGCGGGAAACGAGCGTTGCGGCACGCAGTTGAAGATTCCCGCGGCCTTGCTGCGAAAATCTTCGACATGTAAGGAAAAAACCATTGTTTGGTTGGCGGGCCATCCTCGCGCCAGGCCGCGAGGAATACGCTCGCCCTGCATGTTCGGCGCCGCGGTAGGAGACAACCGCAAAGTCCGGGTTGAACCCCTGCTCGGCTGCTTGATCCGCACTTGACGGGGATTTCAACGATCTCTAATATGGCTGCCATGCACCTCACCACCGCCAGTCGATTTTTGCGGGCCGTTTTTCTGGCCGCTTTGCTACTGTTGGGCGGCACGGCTTCGGGCATGGACCTGTCTTCCTGTTACGACGACGCCCCTCCGCCGGAGGACCCGATCCGCTGTCTGCTGTGGCGGCTGGTCGGGTATATGAGACCCATCGGCGCGGACGTGTCGCTTCGCGGCACCGGTCGAGTCGTCCTGGGACCCGGCCTGTACGCGCAGGCCGAGGTTCGGACCGAGGCCGTCAACTCCCCATGGCCGGAGGCCATCGAAATCCGGTTTTTTCGCGGGGAAGTAACGGGGGGGGTGAGTGAGGAAATACGGGACCGGGGACTGGACGGCCTGAAGATGGAGGATGTCCAGGACGCCTATCTGCGATATTCCACACCGGAGCGGCCGGCCAACCTGCTCTCGAATCTGGACCCGGACCTCGTGGGACCGATCAATCAGGACTACCGGAAAAGGGTCCAGCAGATGCTCGAAGTCCTGGAACGAAGGCCCACGGTCCACTCGCCCCTGGCCTGGCGGGAAATACGGCCCGGCCTCGAAACGGCCCGGGTGACGGCCTTCCGATATATACGACTGGGTGAAAACACGCTGACCCTGCTGCGCATCGACCCTGCTCGACTGAGAATCGTTCCCTTTTCCCGCATGGAGTTCGAGGACCGGACCCTTTTGAACATCGAGGCCTGGGCCGATCGGGTGCCCGAGGCGGCCGCACTGTTCAACGCGGGCCAGTACTACCCGGACTACCGGTACATGGGACTTCTCGAGAAAGACGGAGTCAGTTACGGGACCGACCTGCATCCCACCTGGCGGGCCTTGTTCGTTTCCAGCCCCAGGAACCAGGCCTCCGGACAGCCGCCGGCCGCCATTCTGGACCTGGAACGAGTTCGCTTCGATCCACGCAACAATCCCTATCGGTACGCCTGCCAGTCCTTCATGCTCCTGGACGAGGACGGGCGGCCCCGGGTCAGGCGCTCCGACCGCCTGGCCAGCCGGACCATTCTGGCCCAGGACAAGCTCGGCCGTATCCTGGTCGTCATGGTTCAGGGGGCCGGCACCCTGTACGAACTGGCCCTGCTGCTCCGGCAGTCCGACCTGTCGATCAGCCAGGCCATGTGCCTGGACGGCGGATTCGAGTCCCAGATGTTCCTTCGCCTCGATCCCGGACCCAGGGCCTTGTACGGGGGCTGGGTGGTCAATGAACGACGTCAGTTCCAGAGTTCGACCCTCAAGGTGGCCCTGCCCGCGGTCATGGCGGTTCTGCCCGTTTCCCGACCGTGATCCGGAATCCCCTTCGGTCACTCCGTTTCTGTTGAAAATCGGATGTCCCGATGATATCCTAAAACAATCGGTCCTGGCAGCCGAACCTTTATCGCCAATCGGAAGTCCGCGGCCGGGACCTTTTAGGGTTGGGCAAGCTGTAATCCAAGGAGTTTAAAATGGCGCAAAAAGTATTTCTTTACGCCCTGAGTACCTGCGGTCACTGTCGGCGCACCAAGGAATTTCTCAATCAGAAACAGGTCGATTTCGACTTTGTCGATGTCGATCTCAGTCATGGAGAGGACCGGGAACGGGTGATCAACGAGGTCAAAAAGCACAACCCCGCCTTGACTTTCCCCACGTTGATCATCGACGGCCGAATCATCGTCGGCTTCAAGGAAGAAGAAATCCGGGATGCGCTGGCCGAGACATGAATACGGAAACCCTTTATGAAAGCCTGAGGAAGCTCCAGGAGCCCAAAGGATACTTTTTCAACCGGGATCGAGCCCTGGTCTTCGAACTTCTGGAAGGCCTGCTGGCCAACAAGGACCGGCACGGCTATATGGGCTGTCCCTGCCGGCTGGCTTCAGGGGACCGGGAGCAGGACAAGGACATCATCTGTCCTTGCGTGTACCGCGAACCGGACGTGGCTGAATTCGGAAGCTGCTACTGCAATCTGTATGTATCCCGTGAATGGAACGAGGACGCGATTCCTCATGCATATGTCCCTGAACGACGTCCGCCGGAGAAGTGTCCTTTCTGATCCGGTCGCTTGCGGACCCAACCCCGTTTGACCGGTCCCGGTCCGGCGCCGCCCGGCGATCGGGAGCCGGGAAGACGTCTTACCGGACCTTGGGTGCTCTGGCATGAAGACCGGACTCAAGATCATTCTGACGGTTTTAGGACTGGCCTATGTGGTCAGTCCCTACGATGTGGTCCCGGATTTCCTTCCCATCCTGGGACAGGCCGACGACCTGTTCGTCATGGGTCTCCTGCTGTTCTATCTGATGCGCGAACCCCTGTCGATGTTCCTGCTGGGCCGTCGTCGCGGCGCTTCCGCCGAACGACTCGATTCCGGAAGGTCCGGGCCCAAGGACTTGGACCGGTCGGCTTCCGCTCGCCTCAATCCCTACGAGGTCCTGAACCTGGCGCCCGGGGCAAATCCCGCTGAAATCCGCCGCGCGTATCGCGAGGCCTGCCAGAACTATCATCCGGACAAGGTCTCCCATCTGGGGCCGGAGCTTCAGGCCCTGGCCAAGCGCAAATTCCTGGAAGTGCAACGGGCATACGAGTTTCTTCGCCGGCGGGGTGGCTGGTGAGTCCGCTCTGGCCCTGGTCGCCGCCTCCGGAGACGAAGAGGTGCCGATACTGCTTCGAGGAGATTCCGGGAGAGGCCGAGGTCTGTCCTCTCTGCGGCGGCATCGTGATTCGGGTCAACCCCCAGATGGCCAAGACCCTGATAATCGTGCTGGCTCTGGTCGCGGTCGTCTCAGTGTTTCAGGGGATTCTGGACCGGACCGGTCTGGATCGGGCGGAGGTCGGGGACCGGGAATACGCCCGCGGGCTCGAGGCCGGCCGGGAGGCCGGCCGGAGGCAGGGAGAGCAGGATGCCCTCGCCGGAACGGAACTTCGGGAGACCTTCCCGGCCCGTCTGGACTATTTTTTAAGGAGCCGGAAACCGGCTTTTCGCGAAGGATTTGAAAAAGGATACGTCAACACGTACTACTCGGCTTATAAACGAAAAGACAGGGCGCCTTGACCGGTTCGGCCGCGCGGGCCGTCTGAAACGACGGGGGAGGTTGGCGAATGACGACCGGGTCCAAGTCCTCGACCGACCAGGGATCGCAAGGCAGGGCCTTTCGATCCGCTTCGGGCCGGGAGGCCTTCTGGCTGGAAATGCTCGAACGCCTGGACGGCACGCGTGAACAAAGCCAGGCCCGGGAAATGATGGGCCTGCTCGCCCCGGCGCTCTTGGAACAATGGGCCGGCCGGACGCCTTCCCGGCGGCTGCTCGCCGGACTGGGCGCCCGGATGATTCGCAAGGCATCCGCCGGGCCCCGGGCTCCATCGACCGAAGGCGGCGAAGCGCCCAGCGTTTTCGACGATCCGGCCGTGGCCGCCGGGCTTGTCCAACGTCTGCCGGACCTGATCGGCCTGGGCCTGGACGCGGCCGGGCGGGTTTCGTCCGCATTGAGCCGCCTTCCGGCCGATGAACGGACCCGGCTGCTGGCCGGGCTTTTCAAGGGCCTGGACGGCGCGGCCCTGGGCGATTGGCTGACCGCCCAGGTCCGCCTGCTCAATGAAGCCCGTCGGCACGATCCCTCTTTCATGGCCGAGTCCCTGGGGGCCGAACTCGAGGCCCTGATCGATCACACGGATTTCGGGGAACTCAAGGAGTGGAGCGGCGGCGCGGCCGAGGACGCCGTCGCCCTCGCCGGCCGCCTCAACGACCTGATGACCCGCCGTCCGGGCAAGATGATCCTGCTGTCCTCACTGCAAGTGACCGCCTTGAACGTGGTCCTGGCCTGCCTGAGGGACCTGGCGGTCCGTTCCAACGAAATGGGCCCGGACCTGACCGCCGAGGTTCTTCTGGCCCAGATGACCGAAGTGGACGGCAAGGCCCTGGGAGGGCTGATCAACGAGGGCTGCGAGCTGATCCGGAAGGTCCACGCCGGCAGCGCCCTGATGGGCGAGCCGGGCCATCCCCTCTTCGTTCGGGTCCTGTCGGACAAGCTCGACGAGGTCCTCGGTGGGCTGGATGCAAAACGGCTCGGCCAGGCCCGTCAAGCCCTGGCCGAAGACCGCGAGGCCATCGAACGGGTCGTCCTGGATCAACTGCGCCGACGGCCGGAACTCGTCCTCGATGCCCTGGGGACCCTGGCCCGGCCCGCCAATGCCCGCTGGCGATCGAGAAACGCCCGGCTCGGAATGGTCGGGGACCTCCCCGGAGACGAGGGCCTTCGGGAACTGGCCCGGGGGCTCGGGGAAATAGACCCCCAGGAACTGGCCGAAACGCTCAACCTGACCACCGGGCTGGCCGGTCGGATTCGGGAACAGTCTCCGGACCTGTTCGGAAACATGGTCGAACAGTTTTCCGGCGGTCTGGACCTGTACGGACTGCATGACGCCGTCGACGGCCTTTTCGAAGATGTGGAGCGGTCCGCAAAGCCCCTGGCCCGCGCGCTGCTGCCCGTTTTGCTCAAGGGACTGTGCCGATGGCTGGCTGAGGAAGACGATGAATGGCAGGACCAGGTCGGCGAGGCCCTGGACGATTTGAGGACGCTGCTGGCCGGCGACGGGGAGACCCCATGATCGAAGACCTGATGGATGCCGCCGAACGTATCCGGAACC
>JAHJTB010000270.1 GCA_018830135.1 Pseudomonadota bacterium
CCAAGCTGCTGGGCATGTTCGGCGGCAATAAGCTCGACTATACAACGCACAAATTCTCCCGGGCCCGGATGCTGCGGTCGGACTGGAGCAAGAAGACCCTCGTGCCCATGACCGACTGGGTCGATATCTACGATTACCTCAAGTAATCCTTAGTTCAGGGGTTTACCCCCCTGTTCCCTCCCGACGCGGGGCGGCCGCCCGAGGCGGCCGCGCCCCCCGGCGGGAGGCGAAGCGATCTCTATCGATCCGGCCTTCGGACCGGGCCCGGACGGGCCGGAGGCTTGACTTTCGACAGGCGGAATATGGAGTATCTGGTCCAAGTCATCGGTTCCGGCGTCCTGCAGGGCCTGGTTTACGCCCTGATTGCCGTCAGCCTGGTCCTGATCTACAAGTCCTCCGAGGTCTTCAACTTCTCGGTAGGCGAGTTCTGCACGGTCGGGGCCATATTCTTTTTCATCCTCAACGCCCTCGGACTGCCTATCTGGCTGGCCATTCCCGGATTTCTGGTCATGTCCGCCCTGTTCGGGGCCCTGGTGGAGAAGCTGATCATCGATCGTCTTATCGGCCGGGACCCCATGTCGATCACCCTGGTGACCATCGGCATTTCCAGCATCCTGATCGGCTGCATGCTGGTCTTTTTCGGCGCCAATCCCGAACCCATCGAACTGGCCCTCCCGGACCTGACCCTGGACTTCGCCGGGGCCCTGTTCATTTCCACCCAGGTCTGGAACGGGCTCATCGCCGCCTTGGCCATGCTCGCCCTGCTGCTCTTCTACAAGTTCGCCACCATGGGCATCCTCATGCGGGCCACGGCCGACAGCCAGGTCAAGTCCATCGTCCTGGGCATCAACGCCCGACGGATTCTGACCATCACCTGGGGTATCGCGGGCGCGGTAGCCGCCCTGGGCGGCCTGGTGGTGGCCAACGGGTCGGCCGTCTCGTACGACATGGGCGTCGTGGGCCTGGCCGCCATCCCCGTGGTTTTGCTCGGCGGCCTGGAAAGCATTCCGGGAGCCATTCTGGGCGGCCTGATCATCGGCCTGGTGGAACCGACCACCACCTTTTATCTCGAACCCTGGCTAGGTCTGCCCGGGTTCCAGGCCATCTCGCCCTATATCGTCCTCCTGGTCATCCTGCTCATCCGGCCCCAGGGTCTGTTCGGGCAGGAAATGATCGAAAGGGTCTGAATCGTGATCGAAGTCGAAGGGCTGCGGGTCGTCTACCGGGACGTCATCTCCGTCCTCCACGGCGTATCCGTATCGCTGGAAGACGGCCAGATCACCACCTTGCTAGGGGCCAACGGCGCGGGCAAGACCACGCTCCTCCGAACCCTTTCCGGCGTGTTGCACATTTACGACGGCGACGTGCTCGAAGGATCGGTCCGGATCGACGGTCAGGACGTGACCCGCCTCAATCCGGTGACCATCGCCCGCAAGTTCGGCATCGTCTACATCGTCGAGGAGCGCACGGTCTTTCCCCAGCTCAACGTCATGGAAAACCTCAAGTGCGCCGCCTCCTCCCGTCGGGACCGGGAGGTGAACCGGGACGTGGGCCGGGTTTTCGAACTGTTCCCGGCCCTGACCAAGCGGCTGTCGGGCAAGGCCGGGTACATGTCCGGCGGCGAACAGCAGATGCTGTCGATCGGAAACGCCCTCATGACCCGCCCGAAAATCCTGCTCCTCGACGAGCCGTCCCTGGGCCTGGCGCCCATTCTGGTCCGGGAGATGTTCAAGGTCATCGAGCGGATCAACAAGGAAGACGCGATATCGATGTTTCTCATCGAACAGAACGCGGCCGCGGCCATGAAGGTCGCCCACAAGGGGTACGTCATGGAGAACGGCCGAGTGGTCCTGGAAGGGACCCGCCGGGAACTGGAAAGCAACGAGGACATCAAGGAATTCTACCTGGGCTCCGGAAGCGGGGAGAAAAAGGACTACCGCCAGGCCAAGCGTTACAAACGTCGGAAGAGGTGGCTGGGATGACGGACCGCCCCATTCTGAGCGTGGATGACCTGACCCTGACCTTCGGGGGCATCATGGCCCTGAACAAGGTCTCGTTGGAGGTCCGGCCCGGCGAGATTATGGCCATTATCGGCCCCAACGGGGCAGGCAAGACCAGCCTGCTCAACTGTATCAACGGCCTTTATCGCCCCAACCGGGGCCGGGTTTCTTTCGACGGCCGGGACATCACCCGGCTCAAGGCCCACCAACGGGCCCGGATGCGGATGGGCCGGACGTTTCAGCACGTCGAACTGTTCGCCGGCATGACCGTTCTGGACAACATCAAGCTGGGCCGGGTCAAGGACATCCAGTCCAGTTTTCTCGGCGCTTTTTTTCATTTCGGACGCTCCGTGCGGGAGGAGATGAGGCATCGCCGGGAGTTGGAAGAGACGGTCATCGACTTTCTGGACCTCAACCACGTGCGCGAACAGCCGGTGGCCGTTCTGCCCCACGGTCTTCAAAAACGGGTCGATCTGGCCCGGGCCCTGGCCATGAACCCCAGGCTGCTTCTACTGGACGAGCCCATGGCCGGCATGAACATCGAGGAGAAGGAGGACATGGCCAGCTTTTTCCTCGACATTCACCGGGACCTCAAGGCGACCATCGTCTGGATCGAGCATGATCTGTCCACGGTCATGAACCTGTCGGAC
>JAHJTB010000271.1 GCA_018830135.1 Pseudomonadota bacterium
CTTGATGCACAGCTTGCCGCGATTGATCGGGCTGTCCGGATCGCCCTTGATTTCGGCGACTTTGCCGTTTTCGACCCGGACCAGCACGCCGCAGCCGCCGTGGCAGCCCCGGCAGGTGCTTCTAATGCGGGGTGAAGCCATGGATTCGATCGCTCCTTTCCGACCGGCGGTTACCGGACGATCAGGTTCGGCCGTCGAGTTCGGCGGCCCGGCGGCCGACTGCGTCGGCCAGGGCCCGGACCTCCGGGACCAGGGATAAAAGCCGTTCCTCGTCCAGAGAAGGGGCCAGACCGACCGCCCAGACGGCGCCTATGGGTTCCAGGGGACCAGCAGGGGGGATGGCCGCGGCAACGGCCCGGACGCCCGGCAGATACTCTTCGCGATCCAGGGCCGCCCCCCTGACGCGGGCGGACTCCACCTCCATGAGATAGGCCGGGAGGTCCAAGGGACCCTGGGCTGAAAGCGTGCGGGCCAGCCGACCGGCCCGTTCCGGAGGTAGAACGGCCAGAAGGGCCTTGCCCAGCGCGGCGGCCCAGGACGGAACCATCTGGCCCCGATACGCGGCCACGCCAAAACCGGGCGCCAGGGCCGCTTCAACCACCAGGACTTTGGAGACCAGAAAGACCCCGGCCAGTCCGGTCAGACCATGCCGTGCGGTAAAAGCGGTCAGCAGGGGCCCGGCGGCCCGGGCCAGGGCGCCTTTGAGCAGGGCCTCCCGCCACAGGTCCAGGACGACCCGGCCGGGTTGTAACCCGCGGCCGTTGTCCGAAACCGGTTCGATGAGCCGCATGTCGGTGAGAGTGTGGACCAGGCCGTGAACCGTGGACTTGCTCAGGTCCAACTCCCGGGCCAGGGCCGAAATGCCCAGGGGCACGGGCGAGTGGAGGAGGGCGGTCATGATCCGGTGGGCCCGTTTCAGGGCCGGCACCGATTTGTTGTTCGACATGATGAACCTTGAAAGCGGCCGTTTTCGGCTGTCCTCTAACCAATACAAATAAATTCCAGTTCATGTCAAGATGAAAAACCGCTTCATACATTTAAAATCGATCATTGGAAAATGGCGGCGCCCCTTTGGCCCTCCTGGTCATTCGCCGACGGACCATGTTATGGTAAACGTTGCATTCTGTGGTGAATATACAAATCACCCCAAGCATCTCCCTAAGGAGAAATGGCGTTTTTGCGTCAGGTCCGACTAACACGACGATCGGTGGAAAATCCCCTCTACCTCAGAGAGAGGGATACGGTGAGGGGGCTTCCGTCGTTCATCCGACCAGGCCCCTTCGATGGTTCGTTATACCTCACCCGGTAAAAAAGTTCTCGTGGCTGAACAAAAGAGAACGAAGACATCCACCGGACCCGCTTTGACAACCGCCCGGCTTTCGGTTTATGATACAGCCATATTAACCAGCACAAGACGGGCGGTTCAGGCCGCCGGTCCGTTTCCAAAGGAGGGTGGCATGCCCAAGGCGGTTTATATCCGATTGCGTGAGCAGCTCGACCAGTACTCGGTCGGCTTTCCCGTTACCGAGTCCGGTGTGGAATACCGGATTCTGGAAAGACTTTTTACCGAAGACGAGGCAGACCTTTTTCTGCACCTGGGCCTGAAGGTCGAGTCGGCCGAGGAAGTGGCCCGGCGGACGGGACGGGACCCGGCCGCGGCGGCCGCCCTGCTGGCCGGCATGGACGAGAAAGGCACGGTCTTCCCTTACCATAAGGGCGACCAGGTTCGATACGGCGCCGTGCCCTTCCTCATCGGGATATATGAATTTCAATTGCCGCGCATCGACCGGGAGATGGCCGAGTTGTACGAGCAGTACTTCCAGGAGGCTTTTCTGACCCGGACCGCGGAAGAGGAGCAGCTTTTGCGGCCCATCCCCGTGGGCCGCTCCCTTGACATCTCGCTGCCCGTGGCCACATACAACGATGTTCGGCAGATCGTCCGCCAGCAGGAACTGATCGCGGTGGCCCCCTGCCTGTGCCGGGTCCAGGCCGGGCTGCTGGATCAGGGCTGCGGCAAGCCGCTCGATGTCTGTTTCACCTTCGGGTCCGGGGCCAGGCATTATATCGATCGGGGCGCCGGACGGGAGGTCTCCCAGGAGGAGGCCCTGGAACTGCTGACCCAGGCCGAAGCGGCCGGGCTGGTGCCTCAGCCCACCAATTCCCAGTCCCCCAATGGCATGTGCAACTGCTGCGGGGACTGCTGCGCCGGGCTCCGGGCTTTGAAAATGCTGGACAAACCGGCCCGCGCCGTACAGTCCGACTACTGCGCGGTCGTCGACCCCGACGCCTGCACCGGTTGTGAAATCTGCCTGGACCGCTGTCAGATGGAGGCCATCGCCATCGAGGAGGAGGTGGCCCGGGTCGACCCGGACCGCTGTATCGGCTGCGGCCTCTGCGTGACCACCTGTCCCGCCGAGGCCTTGCGTTTGGATGTCAAGCCCGAGGATGAATACCGGGCGCCCCATGCCACGGCCCGGGAACTGATGATCTCCATCACCCGGGAACGGGGTACCTCGATGATTCCGTTGATTTACCAGAAACGGTCCGGGGATCGATAGGCCGGCGGATTTCGGTTGAAAGCCGGGGTCGCTCCGTGGCGCCGGACCGGCCCGATCCGGGTGCGGGGCCCGGGGGGATGACGCCCGAGGCCCGCTGAAGGGGCGCGAGGGGGTCAGGGCCGGTCGGCCGGTTCGCTTCTTTTGATCAGGCGATGCAGGGCGGTGTTCGAACCGTCGATCTCCAGGCCCCGCCGGGCCGTTTCACCGGCCCGCTCGAATTCACCCAGTTGAAAATAGACCGAAGCCAGCCGGATGATGGCTTGCAGGTGGCTGGGCCGCTGTTCCAGGAAGGTTTCCAGGACCGGCTGCATCTCCGCCCAGCGCTCCAGGTTCGCCCCGGCAAAGTAGAACGGGTCGATGTTCTTTTCATCGGCCTGTCCGTATTGGAAGGCCTTGAGATAGCATCCGAAAGCCAGGTCCATCCGTTTGCGGCGCTCGCACAGTTTGCCCAGCACCCGGTGGGTTTCCGGGTCCTTGCCGTCGCGTTCGCCGACCCGGGTCAGGGCGGCCTCGGCCCGGTCGAGTTGGTTGCTGGCCAGAAACAGCTTGGCGAAACCCAGGAAAGGACGATGGCTGTTGGCCCTGAGCTTGGCCGCCCGCCGATACCAGTGCGCCGCTTCCGTCATGTTGCCCAGTTCGTAATGGCACTCGCCCAGGCCGATCATGCTCGTAAAGGAAGCCAGTTCCTTGGGAAAGTTGAAGGGAAAGACCGGGCTGTCCAGATCGGCCGTGTTCAGGTTCAGCCCCTTGAGTCCTTGGAGATAGGCTGCCACGGCCTCGGGGTAGCGGCGTCCGGCCTGGAGGACCCGGCCCAGGCGGAGCCAGTTGTCCGGACTGTATCCCCTCTCGATCAGACTCCGGCAGGCGTTTTCCGCCTCGGTCAGCCGGCCGGTTTCCAGGCAGGCTTCCACCAGGAACTTGGCCATGAACTGGATGCCGGGCACGCCCCGACGAATCTGCATGGCCAGATGGATGATCCGATAGGCCTCCTCGTGCTCGCCCTTGCTTTGCCGGCGCCTGGTTTCACCCAGCAGGTAATCGAACAGAAAGCCTGATGGCGGAGTGGATTCCAGGGTGTGGATGATCGTCCCGGGACGGACCATCCCCAGGCCGGCTTCGTCAAAAAAGGCCTCCCGCCGGATCAGCAGATTGAAGGGGGTCTCCTGTTCCTCCTCGACCTGCCATCGAATGCCGTCGCACTGGCATGACTGCAGATGATCCATGCCCAACAGAATACGCTTGTCCACGGCCTGGGCCTGAAACCGTTCCGAGGCCAAGAGGAAGAAATCGGCCGAAGACATGCGGGCGCCAAAGGCATAGGCCTCGGCATCGCTCAACTCCCGGATCGAGGTGTGAATCGAGATATTGGCCAGATCGGCCAATCGGCCCAAGGCGGCTCGACATTCGGAGGTCGAAAGGCCGCTGCCGTTGTTGACCAGGACGAAACGGACCGGATAGTGGAAGTTGTCGATCATGTCGGCCAGCTTGTCGGCCACCGATTGGTCCCATTGGCGCACGGGAAAGATGACGTCGATCTTCCGGACCCTGGGCCACGGTTCCTCGGGCATGTGACCCTTGATACGGCGTGTGTTGTGTTTGAACTTCTCCTTGTCCTTGCGCTCGACGATGCTGATGCGGTCCGATTTGAAGATGGGCATGTAGTATTCGCCGGTCGGCGCCGGCACGTGGATGAAATCGTAGATGAAACAAAGCTTGCGGGTCAGGTTCCAGTCGATGAGCACGGTGACGTCTGGATCATACCCGCCGACACGCAAGGCCGCCTCCTTGCGGTGCATCAGGCTGACATGTAGCGTATGGTTGAAGTAAAACATGAACTGCCGGTTGAAGTCCCGGGAAACGGACATGCGCTTGTCCAGGACGTAACGTCGGCCGTTTCGTTCGTCCTTGATGAATGTGACCGCGTACAGGTCGGAATAGGCCACCGCGATGTCCGGATTTTCGTCCAGGGCCTGGGCCAGCAACTGGCAGTGATTGGGGTAGAACAGGTCGTCGTCCCCCAGATAGGTGATATAGCGTCCGCTGGCTTCGGCCAGACCGAAGTTGAGCCGGTAGGGCAGGCCCCGGTTGATCCGGTCGGGAAAGTATCGGATTCTCGGGTCGTTGAATGATTCGACGATGTGGGTCACATCCACGCCGCCGTCGTTCATCACCAGCAGCTCCCAGTCGGTCAGGGACTGATCGACCACGCTCCGGATGGCCTCCTTGAGGTAGTCCGGCCGGTTGAACGTCGATATGAGTACCGTGACCCGAGGCGGTTGCATGGGCATCGGCTGGTCCTCCATCAGGGGTTCCCCGGAATCAGGCGCCGAAACGGGCATGTGTGCCGGCGGCCGGATCGAAATCGGAGATCGAATCCGAGGAGCGGGCGATTTCAGCCATGGCCTGCCGCATGGCCTGTTCTTCCGGGTGCTGGTCGATGAATCCGCGGTACAGGATCACGGTTTCATCCCCTCTTTCCAGGAACTGGAGGACCTGACCCAGGTTCCAGACCACTTCCCGGTTGCCCGGGGCGATTTCATTGGCCCGTTCAAGGGTTTCGGCCGCCTGCTCGACCCGGCCCGTTCGCCAGTAGACGCAGGCCAGATCGTTCATGGCGGCGGGATGGTCCGGCCGCTGATCCAAGACCTCGATGAATATTTGTTCCGCTTCGTCAAGCCGTCCCTGGCCGAAGATTTTTTCACCCCGCAGAAGGCTTTCCGAAGGGTCTATCTCGGCCGGCGCCATCTCGATCACGGAGGGAACGACGGTCGGGGTCCAGTCGGACTTGGCCAAAGAGGCGATCAGGCGCTGGGCGTCGACGTGTTGGGGGGTGAGGGCCAGCTCTTCCGCGGCCGCGGCCGCGGCCTCTTCGTTGCGGGCCAGTCGGTGCAGAGCCACGGCCCGGGCATAGTGGAGCCCCAGGAGCGGGACACCGAAAGCCAGGGCCTGGTCCAGGCTGGACAAAGCCTCCTCCGGCCTTTCGTTTTGCAGGAGCATGGCCCCTTCCTGAGCCAGGCACATAAGACGGTAATCGTCCGGGGATTCGGGAGAGGGGGCTCCGGTCACGGCTTCCGCATCGGGGTTCGTCGGGCGGAACCGTTCCAGAATGACGGTCATCGCCGCTTCCGCACGATCCTTATCCAGGGTCGGTGGAGTCGATTCGTCCGACCGGACGGCGGGGCCCACGAACAGGCCTCGATACTGTTCGACTTCCGGAGCCCGAAATCGCTCCATCAACTCGTACTCGGCCGCGTCCCAGGTCCAGAACAGGTCCGGCAGCAGTTCGTACCCATCGACCGGAATCCGGGTCCAGGGAATGAACGCGCCCGGCGCCGCGCCTTGTCGAACGTCCACGCAAACCGCCCCGATTTCCTTGCAGGCCCAAATCAGGCCCATGCCGATCAGATGGTCGCCCCGCGAAAGGAACACCGCCCGGGGCTCCACCTCGGACAGTAAGCCGTGGAAAAAAAGCTTGTATTGTTCGACGATCCGGACCTGTTCCACGAACAGGCCCTCGTCCGGTCGCATTCCATCGGCCGCATCGGCCACCACGGACGCAAGATCGGCCCACCCGGCGATCCGGTCGGTCTCGTCCGGAGGCCCCGTCGGTTCGCGATAGCCTAGAAGAGGGGACTCCACGAAAAAGGTCGGTTCGTACCGGGGCAGGGTGTCGCGCTTTTCAGGCGTGTCCGGTTCGATCTTCAGGACCCGGCGCCTGTCCCGGGTCCCGGCCAGAATCGGGTCCAGACAGGGAGCGAACCAGCGTCCACCGATCCGCTCGGTGTGCTGATCCGGACTCGAAAAGAAAACCAGTTCGCTGCCCTGGTAGGAACGAAGCGAGGTCAGCCCTTCCTGACGGACCATCAGGGCCGGATGCTTCCGCCCCGGGGTCGACTTGTGAATGTCGTTCCGCCCCGGGTCGAGCATCTGACGCCACAGTGACGTTCGAATCAGCGGCCAGACCCGCAGACCGGCACAGGTCAACCCGGTGACCTCCGCCTGTTCCTCAATTCGTTCCAGAGTCCGGGCGGCCTTCTGTTCGTCCATGTCCATCTCCTTGTGTCCTCGATTCGGTTCGGAATCCCTTGGCGCCGCCCGGAGGCTAGGCAGATTGTGCCCCCGATCCATGGGCCGGCAGGGCCGAATCCATGGTCCGGAGTCGATCCGGATTATTCAACGCCTTGATATTGTAATTAAATAATTTCATTCCACCCCGCGGCCTTCCCTTCCTGGTCTGCCCTGAACATCAGAGAAGCAAACATTGTGCCAACAAAATAGGGCCTCTGGACAGCCGGCGGTATCAATACTCTTGTTCTCTCTGCCGGCGAATTTCTTCCCGCTGCTTTTGGAAAATATAATGGACGATGGCGTCCTGGTCCTCGGGCAGGATGTCCAGAAAGTTGATCCCGATGGCTTTGCCCGCTTCCCGTTCCCGTTCCTCCAGCCAGATCACCTGGCCGGCAATGTCCATGGTCCGGTGCGGTTGATGGGGCAGGGTCAGACCCAGTTCGACCAGGGTGCCCTCCGGTATTTCACCGGTCGTGAGCATGCGGAGTCCGTGTTCGGACACGTCCAGAACCACGCCCTGGTAATGGTAGTCCTTGCGGCTGATTTTATCGGCCAGGAGGGTGATGACAAAGTCGAGTTTGGCCTCGATACGGTGCAGTTGCACCTCGAGTTCGTTCCGGGCTTCCGCATCGGATGGTGGCTCCAGGGCGTCGGGTATGTCGAGTCGAGGCGAGTAGAACCGGATGTAGGCATCCAGTGTAGACAGAAGGTTGAAGCGGAGCTGGACGGGCAGGGCGGCCCTGATTTCCCCCCGGCGCTCATTGTTTGCAGACATATCGGTCGTCCTTTCCGGAATCGATGATGATCTTGTCGGACGAAGCGGTACGAATGGTATCGCGACCGTCCCGCTTGGCCTGATACATGGCCTGGTCGGCCGTGTGGATCAGGTCCGCCGGGCTCTCGACGAACGGGCTCCGGCTGTCGGAAACGCCCTGGCTGACCGTCTGGGTGTGCCAGGCGTCGTCCAGGCGGATTCGGGTCCGCCGGACTTGTTCCTGAATCCGGCGGGCCAGGTCCAGGGCCCGGGCCTCCCGGGTATTGGGCAGCAGCACCGCGAACTCCTCACCGCCCAGGCGGGCGGTGATATCCGTGGCCCGAACCGTGTCGGTCACGATGTCCGCCACGGCCTTGAGGACCTCGTCCCCGGCCTGGTGCCCGTATCGGTCGTTGACCGACTTGAAACGGTCCAGGTCCATCATGATCAGGGACAGATCGGTCTGGTAGCGGCGGCTGAAGCGGAACTCGCGCTCCATATGTTCGTCAAAGGCCCGGCGGTTGAACAGGCCGGTCAGTGGGTCGCGGGCGGCCAGATTCAGGGCGATTTCGTGCCGATGACCATTGATCAAGGCTTGAGCCGCCTGATGGGCCACGTTTTCAATCAAGGCGGCCCGGTCCCGGTCGATTTCCGGCGGCTCGCAAAAATAGGCGCCCAGCAGGCCGTACTTGCGGCCGGCCCCGGTCAGCGGGACGATCAGGCGGTGTTCGGGGCCCAGGGTCAGGGGACGTCCGTTCCGTCGCGGATTGACGACCTGGACCGGTCCCGAGGCGTCTTTCGTCCTGAAACCGAAGCGAAAGGCCAGGTCGTCTGACAGCGAGGCGGCCAGGGCCGGATGCAGGCGGCGGCTCGAATAAAGGCGCGGCGAATCATCACCGGAAAAATGCGCTAAAAACAAGACCAGATCGGCCCCGACCAGACGGGTCAGGGCTTCGGCGGTCCGCTTGACGATCTGGCTGATTTCCAGAGTGGCGCCAAGTTTGAAGCCGAGTTCGTTTAAAAAATGCAGCTGCTCGCTTTTTTCCCTTAGCGCGGCTTTTTCCAGTTCCAGGGCCTGATTGGCCTCCTGGAGGTCCCTGGCCATGGACACAACCTGATGATAGGCCGCCTGGTTTGCCAGACCCTGGTCGATCGTTTGTTCCAGACGGTCCAATTCGACCGGCTTGGCCAAAAAGGAGAAAGCCCCGGACATGATCCATTCCATGGCCCGGTTCAGATCGGGTCGTTCGGCCATGACGATCAAAAAAGTGTCCAGCGCCCGCCGGTGGAACTCATCCAGGAGTCGGCCGGGCGTCAAACCTTTGACCGATTCATCCATTAATACCAGGTCCGGGGCCTTTTGCGAAAGGAGGTTCGGAACCCCCTGGGGGTCTATCGAGGTTGAAACGTAAAACCCCTTTGAAACCAAGTATTTGGCCAGAAATTCCCCATGCCCCGTGTCTGGGTCGATGATTAATATCGAGGTTTTCTGCAACCGAATCCTCCTTGTTCGGCATTCTTCGTCTCCACGTTCGAGCAGTTTCCGTGCCAACCTCGGAATCGGCCGATCCCCGGGAAAGACGGTCCGGTCATTTTCATCCTCCGGCCCGGCCGACCTGCCGGACCAGTTCCCGCATCCGGTGCGTATAGGTATGTTCGGCCAGCACCCGGGTCCGGGCCCGCAGCGACATGTCACGCCGCAGCTCCGGGCGAATCAGATAGAAGTCGATTTTCCGGCTCAGGTCGGCCGGGTCGTCGAACACGGCCATTTCCCGCTCGCAATCAAAGTGGGTCTCGATCGGGCGTCTCCGGTCGACGAGTTGGAAGGCGCCGCAGGCCGCGATTTCAAAGGTGCGGGGGTTGACGAAACCGCCCGCCGGGTCCAGTCCGGTGGAAAAGACCGAGGAATGGAGATTCAGGTTGATCCGGGCCGCGTTGAAGATGGCCGCGGTCTCCTCGGTGGGAATGCGGCGGCCGCGATCCTGGACCCGGGCGCCCAAAGGGGTCGAAAGGTCCCATTCCGTGCCCCATATCTTCAAGTCGTATGACAGCAGTTCCCCGAAGACCCTGCGCCGGTTGGGGTACCCGGACCCCATGAAAGAGAGGTCGGCCCGGTACCGGCGCAGCCGATCGACATCGTCGATAGGCCGAAAACATGCCGGATCGGCGGCCAGAGGCAGGTAGTGAATCGAGCGGGCGCCCAGTCGTTTCAGTTCCCGATCCATGTCCGGACCCTGGATGTGGAAAAAAAAATCGTAGGCCGGGGCGACTTCCCGGAAATAGCTCATCAGACGACCGTCTTCGACAAACCAGAAGGCGCTTGGTATGCCCAGGCCGCGCAGCCTGGACAGCGTCCGGATATCCAAAGGGGCCTGGGCCAGAGCCAGGACCAGGTCGGGACGTTCCGCTTCGGCCAGAAAAGCCAGGTATTCGCCGGCCAGGGCGATCAGGCGCCGGCCGACCGCGTCTTTCCGCTCCTCCGGGGCCGCAGCCTTCTTGACCTGCTGATGGATCGGGTCCAGGCCGGTCATGTCCGCCTCGATCACTTTGTGCCCCAGACCGGTCAGGGCCCGCCCTGCGTGCCGGGCCACGGGCAGCGAACCGCCGTAAAGCGGGGTAACCAGCATGATTTTCATCCCGGAGCCCGTGTCGGTTCCCGGGCCGGACGGCGGATCGGCTTCCAATTCCCGTTGCAGGCGAGCGCAGTCGGCCGGATAAAGACGTTCGGTCGGACGGTGAATCAGCAGGGCCGCCCGGGCTTTGAGCCGGTCGGGCGTCTTGTCTCCGGTTGTCAGGAAGGTCAGGCGAGGCGCCAGGTCGGTCCAGTCGAACAGACTCAGGGCCGCGTGCAGGACCTCCGGGTCCGGTTCCCAGATCGCCAGGCGTTCGAAGAAAGCCGACAGGGCCCTGACGTGGTAGCCCAGGCCGAACCCGAACACGATCGGCGTGAGCCCGGCTTCCAGGGCAGCCTCCGCCTGGGGGGATCGGGCGAACCGGGCGGCCTCCTCATCCGGATCGTTCCGGGAATGGAAGCTGACGCGGTTTTTGATCAATACGGGCCGGCCCGTCCGGGCCGGGATGACTTCCAGGCGAACCGGGGCTCCCATGGCCTTCAGTCGCCGGGCCAGTTCCGGATGGGAATCGGCCAGGGCCTCGATGTTCGGGCCGAGCCATGTCCGGACCGGGACGTTCACTTTCGCTCGGCTCCCATGCGCCTGAGGGCGTCGAACAAGACCCGGTAGTAGGCCGGTGCGAGTCTGAGAGAGGCCCGATGGGGGACCGCCCGCAGGCCCGGGTCCAGGCCCAGGGTCTTGATCCGGAGGAGGGCCAGGGCCGGGTCCTGTCCGCAGATGAAAAATACGCGGTCGTCCGCGGCCGCTTCGGCCGGCAGCCCGGAGGCCAGGGCCTGGCGGAACCGGTCCGGGTCTTTTTCCACCACGACCACCCGCCCTCGAAAGCGCGGGTCATCCAGGAGGGCGGACACGTGAAAGCCCAGGCCCAGACCCAGGACGACCAAGTCCCCGGTCGGCCGGACATGTTCGACCCAGTCCGCGGCCTCCTGAACCGGGTCGATGCGGCTGTGCAGGCTGAATCCCGGCCCGGCCGAAAGCGGATCGGCCCGGCCGGCCGCCTCGGCCAGCCCGGAGACCAGGGGCCTGGCATCGGCCGGTAGGCCGGCCCGCCCGAGGGCCCGGAGGACGGCCTCGAAGACCTGTCCGGGCCGGATTTCCTTCATACAGCGATAGGCGCCGTTTTCGCACCGGCCGTCGAAGCTGGGAATCGGACGCCGGGCCTGGCAGCCGGAACAGGCCAGGTCGGTCGTGACCGGCTCGAAAATCGGTCGGAAGGGGCGGCGCCAGGCCGGCTCGATGCATCCGAACAAAGCGACAACGGGCAGGCCCAGGGCCGCGGCCACGTGCATGGGCCCGGAGTCCAGGCCCACGAACAGGTCGGCCCGGCTCATCAAGGCCGCCATCTCCCGGATGCCCAGTAGGTCGACCTGATTGTGCAGGCCGGGCCAGGGGGTGAGTTCGAAGTCCGGAGACTTGCCCAGCACCAGAACGTCGGCCCCGAGTCGGGCCGTCAGCTCGAGGGCCAGGCGGTCCCAGAAAAACCAGTCCCAGGTCCGTTCGGGCCAGGACACCCCGGCGTGGAGGGCGATCAAGGGGCCGGGGCCCGGACGGATTTCCGCCAGACGATGGTCCGCGTCCCAAACCTCGCCGGCGGTCAGGAAGATTTCCGGGTCGGCCTCCATGTCCGGCAGTCCGGCCGATTCCGCGTACCCGGACAGGATATGCCGGTCAGGCGCGTACTCGTAGTAGAATTCCAGGCGCCGGTCGTAAATGTAATTGACCGGCAGGTCGTTGATGCCCTCGATGTCCGGATGTCCGGCCAGTATCTCGGGCACGCCCGTGGCGACGTGGATACGAGCATCGGGCCGGGACGCCTTCAGGGACCTGATGACCGGTCCGGCCCAGAGCACGTCGCCCATCATGCCCTCTCGCTTGACCAGAACGGTTTCGGGCCTGGGCTGGAACCATGCCTCCTCGCCGGCCCGGCGACAGACGAGGAACAGGCGGTCGGAAAAAGCGGGATAGCCCAGCCAGTCCACCGCCAGGCCGATCCCTTCCAGCAGGCCCGTCAGGTTGGGACGATCGAACAAAAACAAGTGTTCCAAGGGTTCGACGGCCCACCAGGACAAGGGATCGGTCCGGAATCGGGGGTTGTCCACGTCCGGGGTTTCGATGACCAGCACCCCGCCCGGACCCAGAAGCGGGAGCAGGGCTTGGAGCTCGGCGGCCGGATCGCGAAAATGCTCGATCAGGTCGATCAAGGTGATGATTTCAAAGGATTCAGCATCCAGGTCCGGATTCGGGAGCGGGCCGGTCCGAAGGTCCAGGCCGTGGCGGGCCCGGCCGTAAAGCACGGCCTCGGGGGACAGGTCGCAGCCGACGGCCTCGTACCCCATGGCCCGGGCCTCCAAGACCAGCGCTCCATAGGAACAGCCCACGTCCAGCAAACGGCCTCTGGGGTGCCAGCGCCGGATTTCCCTCAGCCGGCCTTGAGCCAGAAACCGGTCCAGGCGAAACTTTTCTTCCAGGCCGGGATTGCCCGGACGGGCATGATAATCCTGCCAGAAGCCATCCCGGTAGTATCTTTCCAGTTCGGCCTCGTCCGGAAGCGGCCGCACGGAAACCAGGCCGCATGTCGAGCAGCGGGTCACGTCACGGTCGCTCTTACGCCCCAGGACATCCGGGTCCGGGGCGCGGCAAAGGTAACAGGCCGTCGACTCGGTCTGGAGGCAATATTCCGGATCGAAGCGTTCCGGTCGGATGTATGCGGCGGTTTTCACATTATGTCCGATTGCCGTTCCAATCCGTCAATAAAATGACTACTCCGGTCGGAAACCGGTCTCGGAAGGGGCCTCCGGGACCGGATGGCCATGCCCGGACGCGCCCCGGTCCGGTTCAAGTTCTATGAGCCGAATTCCTTTTCAGGGCTTTGGAGCAAGGCGATCCGGCCGGTTCCGGCGAATCGGACCAGTTCCCATCGGCTCAGGCTGGCCGAAAAGGAAGCAATTTAGATACCAACATGCTGAAATAACGGCGGGAGCCGGACGGGACACGGGTACACAGCTATCCCCCGGGCGGCGATGACCTCGTCGCGCTGGGGGGGCCAACGGCCGGTGAAGTGAATCAGGCCTTGGTGCTGAGCAGGACCCCGGCCATTTTTTCCAGAGACTCGACCATCTTGAGTATCTCCTCGGGCGGTATTTCACGCAGGACCTGTTTGGTCTCCGATTCGATGACCTTGATGACCGTGCGTCCCGTGGCTTTGTGGACCGAGAAGTTCAGGTTGACGTCGTGCTCGGCGGCAAAGTCCTGAATCTCCTGAATGGCCCGTTCCACCTGGACCGTTACGGCCGGCTCGGCGGGCGCGGCCTTTTCCGGAACCGGGTTCGATTCGGGCTGGGCCGGTCTGGGAGCCATTGGCGCTTGGCGTTCCATCGCCGGGGCTGTGGCTCGAATGCTGGTTGCTGTAAGCTCTTCCATGACTCACGTCCTTGTGAGAACGACGAGTAGGGAGAAATTTCCCTTCGTCAACCTACTTATCGGCCGGGTTGAGACATTCCTTGAATATTTTTTACTCGGAAAAATTTGCCGGTTTTCAAGGGCTTTGGGGCTCAAGTTTGCCGGGGGGGCGACCGATAAGAGGAGTGACGACGAAGCAAAGCAGACAAATCCGCGCCAGAGGGAGGTGGGCCCTGACGACAGCGCGCCGGTCTGTAAAAAAAAGGAGAGGCAAGGACGCCGCTCTTGTCCCGCATCGAAGCGGGAGAATTAATTCAAGGAGGAATAGATCAATGGCTCTTTACATCAACCATAACATGATGGCCGCCAACGCGGCCCGCAACCTGGGCATCGTCTATGACCGGTTGTCCACGTCGACCCAGAGGCTGTCCTCGGGTCTGCGGATCAACTCGGCCGCCGACGACGCGGCCGGTCTGGCCATTCGAGAGTTGATGCGCGCGGACATTGCCGTACTCAACCAGGGACTCCGAAACGCCGCCGACTCCATCTCGCTGATTCAGACCGCGGAAGGCGCCTTGTCGGTCATCGACGAAAAGCTCATTCGTATGAAGGAGCTGGCCGAACAGGCCGCCACCGGCACGTACACCACGGTCCAGCGCGAGATCATGGACTCGGAATACCAGGCCATGGCGGCGGAAATCGACCGGATCGCCAACGCCACGGACTTCAACGGCATCAAACTCCTGGACGGGAGCTTGAGCACGCTGCATAGCGGCAGCGGCCTGAAGGTCCACTTCGGCGCCGGCAACGATGAGGACGAAGACTACTACTTCATCAGCATCCAGGACAGCCGGGCCACTTCCACCAGCGGCCTGCAGATCGGCGGCGGGGCCACCCAGGACATCTGGACGGCCCAGTCCGGGCAGGCCTCCCTGACCACGGCCCTGACCACTCGCCAAAACGAGTACGTGGGTTTCTGGTACAACGCCTACGGCACGTCTTCGGCCACGGGCATCAGCAACACGCCTTCGAACCTGGTCGGTTTCTACAACGCGGCCAGCGGCGCAGGCCTGACCGCTCTGGTCAATCAGATCAATCAGGGCACGGCGTCCCGGATCGCCCTCGAGTTCGCCGGTTCCCAGGGCAATGAGATATTCGGGGCGGGTTGCGGTTCGGCCACGACCTTCCAGCAAATCCAGGTGGGCAACACGAACATCTCCTTTTATACCACCTGCGCGGCCTCGGCGGCCATCAACGGCGGTGACGTGTTCGTCCGGACCTCGGCCGGCGCCTTCGGCGGCAGCGCCCTGGCTTCGCTGGTCGCCCAGGCCCACAACAACTACACCAGCGCCGACACCTTTGCCGTGGTCGTGGATGCCAACACCCTGCTGTTCTTTGCCAAGACGGCCGGTGTGGGCGGCAACACCCTGACCTTCAGCGAAGTGGGCGGCAACAGCACCGACTACTCGTGGACCGATCTGAGCACGGGCACGGTCATGGCCAACGCCGGCAACTTCTCCATGGGCGGTCTGAACTGGGTCCAGGCCGATACGTCCAACGACGGGACCGCCTACCACATGCAGTTGTCCGGGGCGGACCGGGGCGCGTACCGGGACGTCCAGATGCTGCGCATCAACGACCAGGTCGTCAACTCGGCCACCTGGGCGGACGAACTCGACGACTTCAGTTCAGGTTCGGCCGCCGGAACGGTCGGCTGGGAACAGAGCCAGAACGCCACGGGCGCGGGAAGCTGGAACGGCGCGGACATCCTGACCCAGTCCAACGCCCAGGAAGCCCTGGCCCAGTTGGACGCGGCCATCCTGAACAAGGACAAGGTCCGGGCCGGCCTGGGCGCCTTGCAGAACCGGCTCGAGAACACCATCACCAACCTCTCGATCCAGGCCGAGAACCTGCAGGCTTCCGAGTCCCGCATTTCCGACGTGGACGTGGCCCTGGAGATGACCGAGTTTACCCGGAACAACATCATGGCTCAGGCCGCCACGGCCATGCTGGCCCAGGCCAACTCCCTGGCCCAGTTGGCCCTGTCGCTCCTGGGTTAGGCGGGGAACTACCGACCCCGGTAGTCCCTTAACCATCCAAAAAGTCCGGGGCGGGGAAGATTCTTCCCCGCCCCGGCCCTCGCCATGATGACGATCCGGTCGGATACGCGGTCCAACTATTGGAAAAATAGACGGATAATCAAACGCCCGACGAAAGGCCATTTGGTACGCGGATTGCTTACCCTAAGGGCCAAGGCATGAAAAGCGAGGGCCCGGCGGACCGGTTTACCGGCGCCCGGGGCCCTGGCAAATAAGAAAAAGGGCGAATCGTATGGCAACCGACGTCAGTCTGGCATCGCAAACCGCCTCCCTGCTCTCTGGAAGCATCAAATGGTCCGGTCTGGCTTCGGGCGTGGACTTCGCCTCGGTCGTCGAGCAACTCGTCGAACTCGAAATGACCTCCGTCAACCGGCTGGAGTCCTGGAAGACGGATTGGGAAGACAAGATCACCGCCATTCAGGGCATGAACACCCGGATGGCTTCCGTGTTGAGTTTCGTCAAGGGGTTCGACACGTACGAAGAGTTCTATTCCCGGACCTCGTCGTCATCGAACAGCTCGGTCCTGACCACCACCAATACCAGCAGTGCTTCGCCCGGCTCGCACACCATCGTGGTCGGACAGGATATCCGGGGCATCACGGCCTCGAAAAGCGTGGACCCCACCGCGGATGTGTCCGGCGGAGGGGGCGCCGGGGCGATCGTCATCAACATCGGTTCCGGGACGACCGTCAGCGTTGACGTCACCTCGGGGGACACGATTTCGGACATCAAGACCCGGATCGAGACCGCGGTCGCGGCCCAGGCGCCCGGCGAACTGACCGTGTCGATCGTGGACGACAAGGACCGAAGCGGGACCATGTACCAGCGTCTGCTGCTGACCGCCGCCAACGGCGGCTCGGACAACGAACTGAGCGTCAGTACGGACATCACCGGCCTGAATCTGGACGAGAATTCCGTGGATTCCGTGTACGAGAAGACCTGGGTGGGCACGGCCTCGCCCTCGGCCAGCCCCGCGTCCTCGTACACGGGCAGCACCAGCAAGACCTTTACCTTTGCCGTGACCGGCACGGGCGCGACTTCCGTCGGCACACTGGGCTCGAACGACATCACGATTCGATGGGCGGACAACGAAGGCAACTCCGGGAAGATCGATATCGACGCGGACACCTGGACCGACACCACGGATTACGAGGTCATGCAGGGGGTTTCCGTCCGGTTTGCCGCCGGAACCATGGTCCAGAACGACTCATTTACCATCGACGCCTACAACCCCACCCTGCAGGCCGCCCAGGACAAGGGCCTGGCCCAGGTGGAGCAGACCGTTCATACGGGGTTCATCGACCTGCTCACGGATGTGACTTCGGTGAACGGCACCTTCAGCTATTACTACGAAGGCGTCGAAACGACCGTTGACGTGGCCGCCGGGAGCAAGCTTCAGGACCTGGTCAATCTGATCAATTCCGATACCAGCAACCGGGGTGTCGTCGCCTCGATCGTCAACGACGGCACCAGCACGGCCACGGCCTATCACCTGGTCCTGACGGGCAAACATACCGGGGCCCAGCACACCATCACCAACATCACCGAGACCCTGGACAATTTTACGGACACGTTCGAGACCACCCAGAAGGCATCCAATGCCATGGTCAAAGTGGACGGATACCCCAGCACCGGCGCCGACTACATCCAGCGTTCGAGCAACACGATCAGCGACATCCTCGACGGCGTCTCCCTCAGCCTGCACGACTCCGGCTCATCGATCGTGACCGTCAGCGACGACCTGTCCACGGTCGAGTCCAATATCGAGATGTTCGTCAGTTCCATCAATTTCATCCAGGAGTATATCAAGGAGCAGAGCAAATACGACGCGGACAGCGGCGAGGCCGGGGTCATGCTGGGCAACTACTCCTTCAACATGGTCCGCGGCATCATCAACGACATCCTGGCCTCATCCGTTCCCGGGCTGTCCTCCGGCGCCGACCCGTACGTTCTGCTGGCCCAGATCGGCATCAAGACCGATCCCGATCAGGGCGGAATCTGGGTTGTTGATTCCACAGCCCTGAACAACGCCCTGAACAATGATCTCGAGGCCGTGGCCCGCCTCTTTGTCGGCGACGACGAATACGGCAGTCAGGGCGTCTGCGAGCAACTGCGCGATAAGCTGGAGGAACTGACCGATTCGGAAACCGGCATCGCCAACGTGCTCGTGGACAATTACAACGGCATCATCAAGGAGATCGACAACAAGATCGCCAAGGAACTCAAGCGGATCGATATGGTTCAAACCCGTCTGGAGGAGAAGTTCGCCAGGCTGGAAGCCTTGTTGGAGGAGTTGGACGGGCAGTCCGATTACATCGGCTCCCAGATAGACCAACTGCCCAGCCTGTAGAACGGCTGGGGAAAAGAATTAATCGATATGGAGGCGGCATGAACGCGTACGGACAGAAACAATACCGGCATACCCAGGTAACCACGGTCGACAAGGGGCGGCTGATCGTCCTGCTCTACGACGGGGCCATCAAGTTCCTCAAACAGGCCAGGGAGTGCTCCCTGTCCGGGGACATCGAGGGCAAGGCCAACAACCTGAATCGGAGCCTGGACATCATCGCCGAGTTGAATCAGTCCCTGAACATGAATGACGGAGGGGATCTGTCAAAAAACCTGAGGCGCCTCTATATGTTCTGGTCGGACCACCTCATTCAGGGCAAGATCAAAAAGGACGTCAAGTTCATCGACGATGTCCTGGAAATGATGAAAAGCCTGAATGAGGCCTGGAACCACGCGGTCTCCCAGCCGGAGGCCCAGGGCCTGGTGCCCAAGGACAACGGGACCAATACCCGGGCCAGAGTGACGGTCTGATCGAAACGAATGCCGGCCCCCAAGGCCGGACCCATAAGAACGGCAAAAGGACCTCGAAGGAGGTCCTTTTTTTCCCGCCGCCAGGCGGTTGTTCATAACCCGGTCGGCGCGTTCATCCTCTCCGGTCGATGTAATACGCGATACCGCCGCGATAGGGCGCGTATCCCTTCAGGGCCGTTCGCCCCTTCCTTATCCGTTTGAGTTCCGTGTCCGTCTCATCCAGCGCCTGGACCACCTTCTCTCGAAGCTTGCGGTCCGCGTCAGCGAGCAAGGAGGTGCGGCCGCCGAGTTCCTCGATCAGGGCCTCGACGCGGGCCCGGTCGCCGTTTTCGACTCCGGTCAGGTAGGTCCGGCCGTCCTCGACCCGTGTTTCCAGGCTTTTCTCCAGGCGGTCGATCTGGGCGAGCATCCTGGCCCGGCGCGTCAGAAAGGCCTCCAGACGATCGGGTTCGGACCAGGCCTCCTCTTTTAAAAACGCCAAGGTCAGTTTCAGGCAGACCTCGTATTGGCCGGACAGGGCGGCCAGTCCCTCGACGGCGCCGGACTGACGATTATTCCCGGTTTGGTCAGTGGGCATGGGCTTTGATTTGGGGCAACAGGTCCCGCAAGGCTTCCAGTTCCGCGTTCAACTCGTAATCCAAAACGTCGGCCAGGTAAATCCAGTCCGTCTGCTTCTGAATGTCGAGAATCTGGGTCAGGGTCTCGGCCAGTTTGGCCAGGCGCTCGTTCAGGCTCTCGTTTGTGGACATGGGCACGTCGAAACTCAGGGCCAGGGCCCGCCCCGCCTGGTCGATCATGCTCAACAGCAGGTGCAGCGATTCGAGAAACCGGAGAAAATGCTCGCTGGCCTCCGCCTCGTCTCCCAGACGAAATATTTCGGTGATATGTGGAATGGCCGCCAGCAGATCGTCGATGATGGCCGGTCCGTGTTTCAGAAAGTTGAGGGCGATTTCTTCGCTGGAGCGGGTCACCAGCTCCAGGGTCTGAATATCCGTGCGATCGATCTCCACGGCCGCGTGGGGCAGGTCCTCACTGTAGGAACTGCCGTTGACCAGGACATCGCCGATGATCTTGTCCGGGCCCAGGTGGCCGGCCATGAGTTCGGCCAGTATCTCTTCCAGGTTCCGGCCGCGAATGCGGGACGGGTCGATCGGTTGTCCGTCGATGCTGATGATCATGTTGCCTCCTCGTGTTCGCTGTAAGGTTGTCTATCCCGGACGATTAATGTGACTGGCTGGGCGGGCGGACTTTCGCCGCCGCGAAAGTCCGCTCATGAATCGTCCGGGTCAAGCCCGCACCCGGGCCAGTTCGTCCATCAAAAGTATGTATATCTCCGCCTCGGTCAAAGGGCCTCGGCGTGTTTCCGCCAGGCGGGCCAGCCGGGCGGCCTCCAGGCCGGCCCCGGGATCGATCGGCGCAAGCAGGTCGACCAGTCCGGGCGTTTCGCCCCAGGCCGCCGCAAGTTCCGCGGCCGTCTCCGAACGCCGTAGCATGTTCCCCGCCGAAGATTCGGAGCCCAGACGACTCGCCCATTCCGCATACGCCCCGGGATTCAGGCGGACCGATGGCGGATAAGGA